>DASSSQ010000159.1:0-6171 GCA_035708405.1 Gaiellaceae bacterium | reverse complement strand
CCCGCTGCCAGCCGCCGAGCACGTTCAGCAGCGTCGACTTGCCGGAGCCGGAGCGGCCGACGACGACGCCGAGCTCGCCGCGGCCGAGCGCCAGCGAGGCGCCGTCGACCGCGCGCACCGCGCCGAACGACTTCGTCAGCGCCTCCGCCGCGAGCACCGGCTCGCCGCCGGCGCGGGGCCGGCCGGCGGCGGCGGCGCGCGTCCCGGCCGCCGCGGCCGGCGCGATCCGGCCGCGCTCGAGGCGGATCACCGTGTCCGCGGCCGCGACGACGTCGGGGTCGTGGGTCGCGACGACGAACGAGTGTCCCCCGGCGGCGCTCTCGCGCAGCATCTGCAGCAGGCGCGCCGCCGAGTCGCCGTCCAGCTCGGCGGTCGGCTCGTCGGCGAGGACGAGCGGCGCCTCCCGCGCCAGCGCGAGCGCGAACGCGGCGCGGGCCTGCTCGCCGCCGGAGAGCGCGCGCGGCCGCTCGCCGAGCCGGTGCTCGACGCCGAAGCGCGCGAGCAGCGCCGCGCCGGGACCTGTCCCCGCGTGCTCGGCGAGCGTCAGCTGCGGCAGGAAGTTGTCGGCGGGGCTCTGGCTGACGAAGGCGACGCTGTCGCGCCGGTAGCGGCGCAGGCCGCCGCCGCGCAGCCGGGTCAGGTCGCGGCCGCAGGCGACGACCTCGCCGCCGGAGGGATGCTCGAGCCCGGCGAGCACGCGCAGCAGCGTCGACTTGCCGCTGCCGGACGGGCCGACGACGGCCGTGATCTCGCCTGCCGCGAACGAAGCGTCGACGTCGTGCAGCGCCTCGACGAAGCCGGCCGAGCTGCGGTAGGTCTTCGCGAGGCCGCGGACGCTCGCGAGGCTAGACAAGGCGCAACTCCTCGCCGACGTCGGCCCGGCGGGCGAGCGCCGCGGTCAGGACGGCGCCGGCTGCCGCGAACGCGACGAGCAGCGCGATCGTCGCCCAGGCCCACGTCCACGGCACGACGAGCACGGGCCCGGGCCGGTACTTCGGGATCGGATCGGTGTGGCGGACGACCGGCCCCGCGGCCGCGACCGCGACGACCGCCGCGAGCACGGCGGCGAAGCCGAGCAGCGCGGCCAGCTCGAGCCAGAGCGCGAGCAGCTCCGTCCGCCGGCGCAGCCCCATCCTCCGCGCGAACGCGGACGCGATCGCCTGGCCGCGCTGGCGCGCGTAGAGGTGCAGCAGGACGCCGACGAGCGCGAGCGCGCCGACCGCGAAGCCGAGCGCGCGCAGGAAGGAGAAGGTGTGCGTGGCGACGGCGATGTCCGGATTGCGCAGCACGTCGTCCACGGTCAGCGGGAAGTAGGGCCGCAGCGGCGAGACGGCGAGCGCGGCCTTCACCTGCGCCGCCGGCCCGCGCGCCCAGACGAGCGCCGACGCGGGCGCGAGCGCGCCCGCAGCGCCCGCGCGCGCGGTCGCGTGCGCGAGGGCGGACTGCGAGACGACGACGAACGGCTGGTCGGTCATCCCCGGGAACGCGCGCACGACGGCGGCCACGTGCACCGGCACCCGCGCCTCCGAGACCCACAGCGCTCGCAGCCCGGCGAGGCGCGGCGGGACGATCGCCGCCAGCGGCCCGGCGCCGTCGAGGCCGCCGACCCAGCGCGACGGGGCCTGTCCCCACGCCGGGTCCCAGCGGATCACGCGCGCGATCGAGGACGGGTCGACCGCGATCACGTCCACCTGCGCTCCGGCCGGGCCGCCGACCGACGCGGCGGCGTACTCGATCTCGACCTTCGTCAGCGGGTAGGGGAAGCCGCGCGGCAGCGGGTCGCTCGCGTCGATCGTCCCCTGGAAGTCGCTGCCGACCGCGACGTACGCCTTCTCGCGCGCCGAGTGCGCGAGCGAGCCGGCGAGCGTCTGCGCGTAGAAGAGGAGCCCGAGCGCGACCGCGCAGAGGGTCGCGAGCAGGACGAGCGCGCCACGCCCCGCCGCGAGCCGGCGGAGGCCGAGGTAGACGGGCAGCGGCGCCTCCCGCCGGGCGGCGCGCGCGAGCAGCGGCCGGACGACGCGCAGCGCGAGCCCGCTGACGCCGGCGAGCAGGAGCAGCGGCAGCAGGAAGACCTCGAGGCTCGGGTGCGCGCCGGCGGCGGTGCCGCGCCCGTCGACGCCGCCGCCGTGCGCGACGTCGACGAGCAGCCAGGCCGCGAGGCCGACGAGCGCGAGCTCCCACGGGACGACGCCGAGCCGCCGAGCCGACCACGCCGTCGCCTCGTACTGGCGCAGAAACGAGAGCGCGGCGGCGCCGGCGAGCAGCGCCAGCCCGACCGCGAGGCCGATCGCGGCGCGCACCGCGGCCGAGCGCAGCGCGACCGCGTCCAGCGCTCCCGTCGGCTGCGAGACGCGCACGAACGCGAGCGCGAGCCCGAAGCCGGCGAGGCCGCCTGCGAGCGTCGGCAACAGCGCCTCGAGCGCCGTGTGCGCCGCGAACGCGGGCGCCGCGACGCCGCGCGCGTAGAGGAGCCGCGCCTCGGCGCGTCGCCGCACGACGAGGTAGGCGCCCGCGGCCGCGAAGACGCCGAGCGCGATCAGCACGCCGATGTCCGAGAGCAGCCGCGTCGGCGCCGAGACGGCCGCGACGTCGCGCCGCGCGAGCGCGATCGCGGCCGCCAGCGAGCTGTGCGCGTCGCAGTCCCGCAGCTGCGCCGAGCAGCCGAGCGTCTGCGCGAGCGGCGAGCGGTCGCCGCGCACCGCGGCGGCGATGCCGTCGAAGCGCGCGCGGATCCGCTCCGCCCGCCGCAGCGTGATCCCGCGCGTCTCGACCGGGAGCTCGACGATCGCCGAGACCGGTCCGCGGGCCTGCCGCTCGAGCCGCAGGATCTGCTGCGGCGTCCCGAAGGCGAAGGTCGGCGGCGTCGGCCCGTCCTGCCCCGCCGGCGGCGGGTAGACGATGCCGGAGAAGTTCGCCCAGTAGGACTGCACCGGCTGCGCCCAGAGCGGCCGGTAGGTCGCCGCCACGCGCAGCGGCGCCGGCGGTGCGGCGACGCCGAGGCTCGGCGGCCGCAGCAGGTGCAGCGACCCGCCCGGCGGCACCTGCAGGAGCCGCGCGACGCTCGACGCGATCCAGAGCCCGCCGCCGCGCGGCGGCGAGAGCCGGTGCACGTGCGCGGCGAAGCCCTCGCGCGCGACCGGGCGGATCTGCATCGTCGCGCCGCCCGGATCCTTTTCGACCAGCACCGGGTCGCCGAGCTCGGTGACGACGGGCGCGCGCAGCGCCGGGATCCCGGCCGCCGCCCGCCGCACCGCCGCGACCTGCCGCGCCTGGCGCGCGAGCGTCGACCGCGCGTCCTCGCCGGCGGCGGGCCAGGAGACGTAGAGCCCGGCTCCGAACGGCGTGATCTCCGTCAGCTTCGCCCGCAGCGCCGCGTTGCCGGCCGCCGTCGAGAAGAGCGTCGAGGACGCCGCCGCGAGCGCGACGAGCAGCGCCCCGGCGAGCACCGCCGCGAGCAGCGGCAGCCGGCGGAGCAACGCGAGCGGCGCCTTCCGCCAGTACGGCCTCGACCACATGTGTCGACCCTAAGCGTTCTTCCGGCGGACGCTACCGATCCCGGGCCGCGATCAGCGCGCGGTCTTCAGCGCCTCCGCGGCGCAGATCGTAGGCGGCATCCCCCGCCAGGGTGATGGGGAACGCCGGTCGCGCGGCCGATCGGAGTGATGTCGGGTCACGACGACCGCGAACCGCCATCAGCGCCTTGCCTCCACATTTCCCTCCCGTGTCAGCGCCGCCCTTCACCCCCGCGACGACGCCTCCGCCCACCGAGCAGCCGCCCGAGCCGTCGCTCGAGAGCCTGCTGCTCCGCTTCGGGCTCGTCACGCTCGACCAGCTCGGCTCGGCGCTGCGCGAGCAGGCGGAGACCGGCACGCCGTTCGCCGACCTGCTCGTCCGCGACGGCGTCCTCAGCGCCGACGACCTCGCGCGCGTGCTGGAGAAGACGCCCGAACCCGAGCCCGCGCCCGCGCCGGTCGCCGCGGCGCCGCAGCCGGTTCCCGCGCCGGTGCCCGAGCCCGAGCTGCCGCCCGCGGCCGAGGCGGAGCCCGTCCCGCCGCCGGCGCCCGTCGCCGTGCCGGAGCCGGAGCCCGTCGCCGTCGCGCCCGCAGCGGAGCCGGAGCCCGCGCCGCAGCAGGTCGTCGGCTTCGCCGTCCGCGGCCGGCTCGTCAACGGCGAGGAGATCGAGATCGCCTCCGTCGCCGACGCGGCCGAGGCGCAGCGGATCGCGCTCGACGCGATGCGCGCGTGCGCCCGCACCGACGGCACCGACTGGCCGATCCTCAGCGGCCGCTACGTGCGGCCCGAGGCGATCGTCTCGATCGAAGTCGTCGAAGCGCTCGCGTAGATCGCCGCCGACCACGGCTCGCCCGGCTCGCCGACCGCGACGAGCGGCTCGCCCGCGACCCGCGCCGAGCCCTCGAAGCAGAGGACGACCGTGTGCCCGGAGCCGCGGCGGAAGGCCCACGTCCCCGCCGGCGAGGCCAGCGTCTCGTACGAGCCGGAGAGCTCGCGCCGCAGCCGGATCAGCTCCCGCGCGAGCGGCAGCGTCCGGCTCTCCTCGGCGTTGCGCGCGGTCGGCGTGAACGGCAGCCACGGGTCGCGCCACTCGACGCCGTCGCGCGTCCACGGAAACGGCGTCCGTCCCGGGTCGCGCGGCGGCTCGGCGACGTCGCGCACCCGGTCCGGCGGCACGACGCCGTCCTCGAGCGCGAGCTCGTCGCCCATGTAGAGGACGGGCGCGCCGCGGAGCGTCAGCAGCAGCGCGAGCGCGACCTGCGCCTTGCGCTCGTCGCCGCCGGCCCAGCGGGTCGCGAGCCGCGAGTTGTCGTGGTTCGACCCGGCCCAGGCGGGCAGCGCCTGCGGCGGGAAGCAGCGCTCGACCTGCTCGACGACGTCGCGCAGCGGCTCGGCGCGCAGGTCGGAGTGGAGCAGCTTGAACGCGAAGGCGAGGTTGAGCTCGTCGTCGCCGTCGCCGTAGTAGGTCGCGAGCCGCTCCGGGTCGAGCACGTAGGCCTCGCCGAGGAGGACGCGCTCCGGCTCGTAGGAGTCGGCGATCGCGCGCCAGCGCTTGAGGATCCCGTGCGTCTCGGGCCGGTTCATCGAGTGGACGTGGCGGATCCCGAGCCGGCGGATGTGCGGCGGATCGTCCGGCTCGGCGGGCGGGTCGTCGCGCAGCTCCCGGTCCTTGACGAGCGCGTGCGCGACGTCGATGCGGAAGCCGGCGATCCCGCGGTCGAGCCAGAAGCGGAGGATCCGCTCGAACTCGGCGCGCACCTCCGGGTTCCACCAGTCGAGATCGGGCTGGCCGGCGGCGAAGTTGTGCAGGTAGTAGGCGCCGCGCTCCTCGTCCCACGTCCAGGCGGAGCCGCCGCCGAACGACGCGCGCCAGTTGTTCGGGACCTCCGGCGACCAGAGGTAGAAGCCGGGCCGCTCGCGGAACCACGGGTGCGCGATCGAGGTGTGGTTCGGGACGAGATCGAGCAGGACGCGCAGGCCGCGCCCGCGCGCCTCGGCGACGAGCCGGTCGAGGTCGGCGAGCGTCCCGTACTCGGGCGCGACGTCGGTGTAGTCGGCGACGTCGTAGCCCCAGTCGACGTTCGGCGACGGCCCGATCGGGCTCAGCCAGAGCGCGTCGACGCCGAGCCCGCCGAGGTAGTCCAGCTTCGAGACGATCCCCGGCAGATCGCCGATCCCGTCCCCGTTCGAATCGGCGAAGGAGCGGACGTAGATCTGGTAGATGACCGCGTCGCGCCACCAGGACACGGAGGCGGAGCCTAGCTGCGCGGATCCCCCGTTCGGGGATTCGTGGTCGGCCCGGCGCAAGTTTCGCCCGATGTCAGCGTCATCTCTGGGTGTGCGCCGCCTTGCGCGCCGCTGTCGGGAACGCGATCGAAGGAGGACGATGGGAAAGCGAACGGGATTCTTTCTGGCCATGGTGGTCGTCGCGACCGCGGGCTTCGCCGCCGCGGCGATCGCGAGCGGCGGCAACCTGACGCAGCTCCTGGACACGACGACCGGGGCGAGCACGACGACCGGGACGACGCAGACGAGCACGACGCCGGCACAGCGGCGCGTGACGCTCTGCCACAAGACGCATTCGAAGAAGAGGCCCGGCGTGACGATCACCGTCGCGCAGCCCGCCGTCCGCGCGCACCTGCGCCACGGCGACCAGCT
>DASSSQ010000158.1:0-8957 GCA_035708405.1 Gaiellaceae bacterium | reverse complement strand
ACCTACGCGCTCTCGGCCGGCTACTTCGAGGCGTTCTACGGCAAGGCGCAGCAGGTGCGGACGCTGATCGCGCGCGAGCACGCGGCGGTCTTCGAGCGCTTCGACTGCATCGTCAGCCCGACCTCGCCGACGGTCGCGTTCCCGCTCGGCGCGAAGGTGCAGGACCCGCTCGCGATGTACCTGAACGACCTGCTGACGATCCCGTCCTGCATGGCCGGGCTGCCCGGACTGAGCATCCCCTGCGGGCTCTCGGAGGGGCTGCCGGTCGGGCTGCAGCTGATCGGGCCGCAGTTCGCCGAGAACACGCTCTTCCGCGTCGGCCACGCACTGGAGAAGGCGATCGGCTTCGACCCGGTGCCGGAGCGGCTGCGATGAGCGACTGGGAGGCCGTGATCGGGCTCGAGATCCACGTCCAGCTGAAGACGCGGACGAAGATGTTCTGCGCCTGCGCGAACGGCCCCGGCGGCGGCGAGAACACGCAGACGTGCCCGGTCTGCCTCGGCCACCCGGGCGCGCTGCCGGTGCCGAACGGCGCCGCGATCGAGAAGACGATCCTGCTCGGCCACGCGCTCGGCTGCGAGATCGCCGGCCGCGCGCTCTTCCACCGCAAGAACTACTTCTATCCCGACCTGCCGAAGGGCTACCAGATCAGCCAGTACGACGTGCCGCTCTGCGCGGGCGGCTCGCTGACGGTGCCGATGGAGGACGGAGACCTCGAGGTCGGGATCGTGCGCGCGCACCTCGAGGAGGACGCGGCGAAGAACGTCCACGTCGGCGGCAGGGAGGGCCGGATCTCGGGCGCGACGGCGACCCTCGTCGACTACAACCGCGGCGGGACGCCGCTCGTCGAGATCGTCACCCAGCCGGACATCCACTCGGCCGAGGAGGCGAAGCGCTTCCTGCAGCTGCTGCGCCAGACCGTCGTCGAGCTCGGGCTCTCCGACGCGGAGCTCGACAGGGGCTCGATGCGCTTCGACGTCAACGTCTCGGTGCGGCCGGCGGGCTCCGGCGAGCTGCGCACGCGCACCGAGCTGAAGAACATGAACTCCTTCAACTTCGCCGCCAAGGGGATCGAGCGCGAGCTCGCGCGGCAGGTCGCGATCTACGAGGCCGGCGGCCAGGTCGAGCAGGAGACGCTCCACTTCGACCCGTCGCACGAGAGCGCGCCGCCGCTCCGCTCGAAGGAGGAGGCGGAGGACTACCGCTACTTCCCGGAGCCCGACCTCGTGCCGGTCGAGCCGCCGGCGGAGCTCGTCGAGCGGCTGCGCAGCGAGGTGCCGGAGCTGCCGGGCGCGCGGATCGTGCGGCTGCGGACCGAGCTCGACGACTACCTGGCGACCGTGCTCGTCACCGGCGGCCTCGACGCGCTCTGGCGCGGCGTCGTCGCGGCGGGCGCCGAGCCGCGAGACGCCGCGAACGTGCTCGCGAACCAGTTCGCCGCCACCGGCACCGACCCGGCCGCGGTCGACGCGGCCGAGCTCGCGCAGCTCGTCTCCGCGCGCGCCGAGATCCCGCGCGCCGCCTTCGACGAGGCGCTCGCGAAGGTCGGCGAGCCCGGCTTCTCGGCCGCGCCCTACCTCGCCCGTCGCGCCGTCGCCGACGTCTCCGAGCTCGATCCCGTGATCGACGCGATCATCGCCGCCAACCCCGGCCAGGTCGCCGCCTTCCGCGGCGGCAAGGAGGGCCTGCTCGGCTTCTTCGTCGGCCAGGTGATGAAGGAGACCGGCGGCGCTGCGAACGCGCGCGTCGTCAACGAGCGACTTCGTCAGAAGCTCTCCGCGTAAATCCCCCGTACGGGGTGCGTGAAGCGTGCGCCACCGGGGAATGATCAGAGCGTGGAGGGGGACGACGCCGCACGCGTCCTCGTCGTCGAGGACGACGAACGCAGCCGCTACGCGCTCGTCGAGCTGCTCGCGCCGCTCGGCGAGGAGGTGCTGGCCGCGCGCGACGGGCGCGAGGCGCTCGCGATCGCGCGCGAGGAGGAGCTCGCGCTCGTGCTGCTCGACGTCGGCCTGCCGGTGCTCGACGGCTTCGAGACGGCGCGCCTGCTGAAGGCCGACGAGCGCTCCCGCCACGTCCCGATCATCTTCCTGACCGCGCACGCCGACGGCGAGGCGATCGCGCGCGGCTACGAGGCGGGCGCCGTCGACTACCTGCTGAAGCCGTTCGAGCCGGAGATCCTGCTCGCGAAGGTGTCGGTCTTCGTCGACCTCTACCGGCTGCGGCGCGACGCCGCCGTGCTGACCCACCGCGCCCTGCACGACCCGCTGACCGGCGCGCCGAACCGCACGCTCTTCCTCGACCGGCTGCAGACGGCGATCGCGCGGCTCGGTCGCGGCGACAGCGGGATCGCCGTCCTCTTCGTCGACCTGAACGAGTTCAAGCAGATCAACGACGCCGTCGGCCACCAGGCGGGGGACGAGGTGCTGGTCGAGGTCGCGCGGCGGTTGCAGTCGGTCGTCCGCGCCGCCGACACGGTCGCGCGCTTCGGCGGCGACGAGTTTCTCGTCCTCTGCGAGGGGATCGACGAGGTCGAGGCGGCCGAGGTCGAGCGGCGGATCGAGGAGGCGGCGCGGTTCGAGGTCGCAGTCGACGGGCGGCTCGTCCAGGTGTCGGCGACGGTCGGCCGCGCGCTCGCCGACGACCCGCTGGCGGTGCCGGAGGAGCTGATCCGCCGCGCCGATCTCGCGATGTTCGCGGCCAAGCGCGGCGCCCGCGCGACCTGACGCGTCGATTCCCGGCGACCGGGTATGCGACCCGGCATGAGCGACGACATCCGCACCCAGCTGACGAAGTACCTGACCGACGCGCACTCGATCGAGGAGCAGGCGCTCGCGCAGCTGCGCACGGCACCCGACATCGCGGGCGCCCGCGAGCTCGCGGGCGTCTACCGCGAGCACCTGAGCGAGACCGAGATCCACGAGCAGACGATCAGGCGGCTGCTGGAGGAGCGCGGCGCGAAGCCGTCGGCGACGAAGGACGCCGTGATGAAGCTCGGCGGCAAGGGGTTCCTGCTCTTCGCGCGGCTGCAGCCGGACACGCCCGGCAAGCTGCACGCGCACTCGCTGTCCTACGAGGCGCTCGAGCTCGCGTCGTACGAGCTGCTCTGCCGTGTCGCCGAGCGCGCCGGCGAGGAGGGCGTCGCCGACGCGGCGGAATGGATCCGCGGCGAGGAGCGGCGGATGATCGACCGGCTCGAGGAGCGGTTCGACCTCGCCGTCGCCGCGTCGCTGCGGGAGAAGGGCGCGCAGGACGTCCGCGAGGACCTCCGCAAGTACCTCGCCGACGCGCACGCGATCGAGCAGCAGGCGGTCGACCTGCTCCAGCGCGGGCAGGAGCTGGCCGGCGACGAGCGGGTCGCGGAGGTCTACGAGGAGCACCTCGCGGAGACGCGCGAGCACGCGGAGCTCGTCGCGGAGCGGCTGCGCGCGCTCGGCGGCGACCCGTCCGGGCTGAAGGACGCGGCGCTGCGGCTCGGCGCGCTCGAGTGGGGCGCGTTCTTCCAGGGGCACCCGGACACGCCGGGGAAGCTGGCCGCGTTCGCCTACGCCTTCGAGCACCTGGAGATCGGCGGCTACGAGCAGTTGAAGCGCGTCGCGCGCAAGGCCGGCGACACGGAGACCGAGGAGGCCGCCGAGCGGATCCTCGCGCAGGAGCGCGCCGCGGCCGAGCACGTCGCGGGCGTCTTCGACGAGGCGACGACCGCCTCGCTCGCCGCCGTCCTCGGCTAGGCCGAGAGCCGCGAGGGCAGTCGGCGGAAGCGCGCGACCCGGCGCTCCCAGTCGAGCGCGGGCGGGACGACGCCGAGATAGAGGAGGCAGACGGCGACGGCGAAGAACGCGGCCGTCCGCGCGACGCCGAGCCCGGCGACGGCGCTGCCCGCGGCGGCGACCGAGACGCCGGCGAGGATCAGCACGTTCCCCAGCGGCCGCCGCCGCAGCGAGGCGAGGGCGACGGCGACGACGGCGAGCGTCCCGAGCGAGTTGCCGAGGATCGCCGCGATCCGCGCGGGGAAGAAGGAGACGTGATCCTGCGCGGCCGGGATCGCCGCGCCGGCGAAGGAGCCCTCGACGTGCATCGCGAGCACGATCCCGACCGCGAGCCCGACCCAGACGAGCGCGGCCCGCGCGGCCCAGGCGCGGCCCTGGAGGAGCAGCGAGCCGGCGCCGAGCAGCGGCGCGGTCAGCAGGCCGCCGCAGAGGTAGTAGACGCGGAAGGCCCGCGCGTCCCAGCCGTGCGCCGCGCCCCAGGCGAGCGCCGCGGAGGCGACCGCGTAGCAGGCGAGCGAGGCGCCCCAGGCGGCGAGCGCGGGTCGCCGCGTCGCCCGCCAGCGTTGCGCGAGCGCGCCTGCGAGCCGCAGCGAGAGGAGGGCCGAGCCGAAGGCGAGCAGCACGTCCACGCGGGAGAGCGTAGCCCCTGTCCGCCACGTGTCCGCCGGGGCTGCCGCTAGTCTCTTTTCATGGCGGCCAAGAAGTACCTGTTCGCGCCCGGCCCGACCCCGGTGCCGCCGCAGGTGCTGGCTGCGATGGCGGAGCCGATCGTCCACCACCGCGCCGCCGACTTCCGCGCGGTCTACGAGCGCTGCCTCGCGCGCCTCCGGGAGGTCTTCCGGACCGAGCAGGACGTCCTGCTCTTCACCGCCTCCGGCACCGGCGCGATGGAGTCGGCGGTCGCGAACCTCTGCGATCCCGGCGACCCGGTGCTGGTCGTCGCCGCCGGCGGCTTCGGCGAGCGCTGGGCGCAGATCGCCCGCGCCTACGGCGCCGACCTGGACGTGCTCGAGGTCGAGTGGGGCGAGACGCCGTCCGCCGACGAGATCGCGGCGCGGCTCGCGGCGCGGCCGGCGAAGGCGGTCTTCTGCCAGCAGTCGGAGACCTCGACCGGCGTCGTCTCCGACGTGCGCGCGTTCGCCGCGGCGGCGCACGACGCGGGCGCGCTGATCGTCGTGGACGCGATCTCCTCGCTCGGCGCGGTGCCGCTCGAGACCGACGCCTGGGGGATCGACGTCGTCCTCTCCGGCTCGCAGAAGGCGCTGATGACGCCGCCGGGCCTCGCGATGGCGACGGTCTCGGAGGCGGCGTGGGAGCGGCTCGGCTCCGGGCCGCGCTTCTACTTCGACTGGCGCCGCACGCGCGAGTCGCAGGGGAAGCTCGACTCGCCGTTCACGCCGGCGATCTCGCTGGTCGCGGGCCTCGACGTCGCGCTCGGTCTCCTCCTCGAGACGGGCCTCGAGGCTGCGTTCGCCCAGCACGCGCGACTCGGCCGCGCCTGCCGCGAGGGCGTCAAGGCGATGGGGCTCGAGCTCTTCTCGCCCGACGAGGACCGCTCGGCCGTCGTCACCGCCGTCCGCTCGCCGGACGGGATCGACTCCGGCGATCTGCTGAAGCTGCTGAACGAGCGCTACGGGATCACGCTCGCGCCCGGCCAGGGCCGGCTGAAGGGCAAGGCGTTCCGGATCGGCCACATCGGCTGGTACGACGTCTTCGACATCACGACGGCGCTGGCGGCGCTCGAGCTGGCGCTCGCCGAGCTCGGCGCCGAGATCGAGCGCGGCGTGGCCGTGACCTGCGCGCTCGACGCGTTCGCCGAGCCGGTCACCGCCTGAGCGTGCGCGTCCTCGTCCGGGAGAAGATCGCCGAGGCCGGGGTCGAGCTGCTGCGGGCGAAGTTCGACGTGGACGTCGACGGCGACTCCGAGCTGGCGGAGACGATCGGCCGCTACGACGCGATCGTGATCCGCTCGGCGACGAAGCTGACCGCGGAGCTGATCGACCGCGCCGAGCGTCTGAAGGTGATCGGCCGCGCCGGCGTCGGCGTCGACAACGTCGACGTCGAGGCGGCGACGCGGCGCGGGATCGTCGTCGCGAACGCGCCCGAGTCGACGGTCGTCTCGGCGGCGGAGCACACGATCGGGCTGCTCGTCGCGCTGGCGCGGAACGTCCCGCAGGCGCACGCGGCGCTGAAGGCGGGCCGCTGGGAGCGCTCGCGCTGGGGCGGCGTCGAGCTCGCCGACAAGACGCTCGGCGTGCTCGGCTTCGGCCGGATCGGCCAGCAGGTCGCGCGGCGCGCGCTCGGGCTCGGGATGCGCGTCGTCGCCTACGACCCGTTCGTCGGCGCGGAGCGCTACCGCGAGCTCGGCGTCGAGCGGGCCGAGTCGAACGAGGCGGTGCTCGCGGTCGCCGACTTCGTCACGCTGCACGCGCCGCTGACGCCGGAGACGCGCGGCCTGCTCGGACGCGAGGCGCTCGCCGCCGCCCGCGACGGGCTGCGGATCGTCAACGCGGCGCGCGGCGAGCTGATCGACGAGGACGCGCTCGTCGAGGCGCTGCGCTCGGGCAAGGTCGCGGGCGCGGCGCTCGACGTCTACTCCGCGGAGCCGTACTCGGGCCCGCTGCTCGAGCTCGACCAGGTCGTCTGCACCCCGCACCTCGCGGCCTCGACCGGGGAGGCGCAGGACCGGGCCGGCGTGATCGTCGCCGAGCAGGTGGCGGCCGCGCTCGAGGGCGGCCTCGTCACGAACGCGATCAACATCCCGGTGATCGACGCGGCCGACCTCGAGATCCTCGGCCCGTTCGTGCCGCTGACCGCGCAGCTCGCGCGCCTCGCGATGGAGCTCGCCGAGGGCCGCGCCGAGCGGATCCGGCTCCAGTACTACGGCGCGCTCGCCGAGTACGACACGCGCCTGCTCAGCGTCGCCGCGCTCAACGGCCTGCTCCAGGGCCGCACCGAGCGCACCGTCAACTACGTGAACGCGCCGATCCTGGCGGCCGAGCGCGGGATCGTCGTCGAGGAGGAGAAGCAGAGCCGCTCGCGCGACTTCACGAACCTGGTCGCGGTCTCCGTCGACGGCGTCCGCGTCGCCGGCACGACGATCGGCCACCGGCACTGGCTGGCCTCGGCGTTCGGCTTCGAGATCGAGATGGAGCTGGCGCCGCAGCTCGTCTTCCTCCAGTACGACGACGTGCCCGGCGTGATCGGCCGCGTCGGCACGCTCTTCGGCGAGGTCGGCGTCAACATCGCGAACATGGCCGTCTCGCGCGACCGTCGCGGCGGCAAGGCGGTGATGGCGCTCTCCCTCGACGCACCCGCGCCGCCGGAGCTGATCGACCGCCTCCACGCGGGCGGCTTCGACGACGTCCATTACGTCCAGGCCGTCTAGCGTTCTCCGCATGAGCTGGCCGGAGGAGGTCGAGCGCGTCGCGCGGGTGCTGCGTGAGGCCGCCGCCGACGGCCGGATCGAGGAGTTCCCGCGGGGGACGCCGACCGCGGAGGCGGCCGCCCGCGCCGTCGGCTGCGAGGCGGCGCAGATCGTCAAGTCGCTCGTCTTCGACTGCCACGGCCGCTTCGCCGTCGCGCTGACGCCGGGCGACCGCCGCGCCGATCCGGCCAGGGTCGCCGCCGCCGCCGGCGTCCGCCGGGCCCGCGTCGCCTCGCCGGACCAGGTCGTCGAGGCGACCGGCTTCGCGCCCGGCGCCGTCGCGCCGTTCCCGCTGCCGCGCGTCGAGCACGTCCTGATCGACCGCAGCCTGCTCCCGTACGCGGTCGTCTGGTGCGGCGCGGGCTCCGACCGCCACCTGCTCGCGCTCGCGCCGTCCGAGCTCGCGCGCCTCGCCCGCGCGCGGCCCGTCGACCTCGTCCACCGCGGGTAAGCTCTGCGCAGGCGACCGAAGGGAGCACCGGTGCAGGAAACCGAGAAGATCTGGATGAACGGCGAGCTCGTCGACTGGGCCGACGCGAAGGTCCACGTCGGCACGCACGGCCTCCACTACGGCACCGGCGTCTTCGAGGGCATCCGCTGCTACGAGACCGAGCAGGGCCCGGCGATCTTCCGCCTCGGCGACCACATGCAGCGCTTCCTCGACTCGGCCCGCCTGCTCTACATGGAGGTGCCGTACGCGCGCGAGGAGCTCTGCGCCGCCGTCGTCGACACCGTCGCCGCGAACGGCCTCGAGGAGTGCTACATCCGCCCGATCGGCTACGTCGGCTACGGCGACCTCGGCGTCGACCCCCGGGACAACCCGATCGACGTCGCGATCATGACCTGGCCCTGGGGCGCGTACCTCGGCGAGGACAGCCAGCAGCACGGGATCACGACCAAGATCTCGTCCTGGAAGCGGGTCGGCCCGAACACGATCCCGCACGTCGCCAAGGCGACCGGGATCTACCTGAACTCGATGCTCGCGACGACGGAGGCGAAGCGCGCCGGCTACCAGGAGGGGATCCTGCTCACCGACGAGGGCACGGTCGCGGACGGCCCGGGCGAGAGCATCTTCGTCGTCAAGAACGACGTCATCTCGACCCCAGACCTCTCCGCCTCGATCCTCACCGGCGTCACGCGCGACACCGTGATCCGGCTCGCGGCCGACCTCGGCCACCAGGTCGTGGAGCGCGAGATCATCCGCACCGAGCTCTACCTCGCCGACGAGGTCTTCATGACCGGCACGGCGGCCGAGATCGCGCCGGTGCGCGCGGTCGACGACCAGCTCCTCGGCGACCCCGGCCCGGTCACGCGCGCGATCCAGCAGGCCTACGGCGACGCCGTCCGCGGCCGCGTTCCGCGCTACGCCGGCTGGCTCGAGCACGTTCCGGCGCGCGCGCAGGCGTGAGTACGGAAACGAGACAGATCGCGCTCTCCGCGCCCTGGATCGACGAGCGCGACGAGGAGCTCGTGCTCGAGGTGCTGCGCTCCGGCTGGCTCTCGCTCGGCCCGACCGGGCCGCGCTTCGAGGAGCAGCTCGCGGACTACGTCGGCGCGCCGCACTGCGCCGCCGTCTCCTCCGGGACCGCCGGTCTCCACCTCTGCGTCGTCGCGGCGGGTGTCGGACCGGGCGACGAGGTGATCACCTCGCCCTACTCGTTCGCGGCCTCCGCGAACTGCGCGATCTACGAGGGCGCGACGCCGGTCTTCGCCGAGATCGACCCGGACACCTACAACCTCGACCCGGCCGCGGTCGAGGC
>DASSSQ010000157.1:0-28923 GCA_035708405.1 Gaiellaceae bacterium | reverse complement strand
CCAGAGAAAGCGCCAGGCGTCCTCGTCGATCAGCGCCAGCTCGCGGCCGAGGTGCAGCCGCAGCGCGCCGAGCACGCGCGCGACCATCGCGGGCTCGTCGGCGCCGTAGAGGATCGTCTCCCCCGGCTCCGGCTCGAAGCGCGCGAGCTCGGCCTCGGAGAGGAACTTCGCGATCGGCGAGCGTACCTCGCCGTCCTCCGCGCCGACGAGGTAGGCGAGCCCCTTCGCGCCCCACTGCTTCGCGACCTCCTCGAGCGCGGCCAGCTCGGAGCGCGAGAACGCCCGCGGCACGCGCAGGAAGCGGACGGCCGCCGCGCCGGCGAAGACGCCGAGCTCGGAGCCACGCGTCGCCTCGGTCGCGTCCTCGATCTCGAGCCCGAAGCGGAGGTCCGGCTTGTCGGAGCCGAAGCGACGGTCGGCCTCGGCATGCGTCATCCGCGGGAACGGCGCCTCGAGCTCGACGCCGCGCAGCTCGCGCCAGAGCCGCACGACGATCCGCTCGACGAGCGCGAACAGGAGCTCCTGGTCGGGGAACGCCATCTCGACGTCGAGCTGGGTCAGCTCCTGCAGCCGGTCGGCGCGGAGATCCTCGTCGCGGAAGCAGCGCGCGATCTGGTAGTAGCGCTCGAAGCCGGAGATCACGAGCAGCTGCTTGTAGATCTGCGGGCTCTGCGGCAGCGCGAAGAAACGCCCCGGCTGCAGGCGGGTCGGGACGAGGAAGTCGCGCGCGCCCTCCGGCGTCGGCTTGGCCATGATCGGCGTCTCGACGTCGACGAAGCCGGCGTCCTCCATCTCGCGGCGGATGATCGAGGTCATCGCGGCGCGCGTGCGGATGTTGCGCTGCAGCCGCTCGCGGCGCAGGTCGAGCCAGCGGTAGCGGAAGCGCAGCTCCTCGTTGACGTTCTCCTCGTCGAGCTGGAACGGCAGCGGCGGCGCGGTCGAGAGGATCTCGAGCCCGTCCACCTGCACCTCGATCTCGCCGGTCGGCAGGTTCGGGTTGACGGCCTCGGCGGCGCGGCGGACGACCTCGCCGCTCGCGCGCAGGACGAACTCGTTGCGGATCCCGTGCGCGAGCTCGGCTGCCTGCGGCGCGTGCTCGGGGTTGATCACGAGCTGGCAGACGCCGCGCTCGTCGCGCAGGTCGACGAAGACGAGGCCGCCGTGGTCGCGGCGCCGCGCGACCCAGCCGCTGAGCGTCGCGCGGCTGCCGGCGTCCTCGGCGCGGAGGTCGCCCGCGTACTCGGTGCGCCAGGTCGTCATCGAGCGGTGAGCGTAGCGGCGAGCTCGTCGAGCGCGACGACCGCATCCGTCTCGCCGTGGCGGCGGATCGTCGCCTCGCCGGCGCGGACGATCGCGGTCGCGCGCGCGTCGACGCGGCCGGCCTGGGTCAGCTGGCCCTTCAGCGAGCGGCCGGCGTAGTCGGTGTCGCAGGCGACGCCGCCCCGGCGCAGCTCGGCCATCAGGCGCAGGACGCGCTCGCGCTCGCGCTCGTCCTCGAGCACGAAGAAGACGTCGAGCCGCGCCTGCTCGGGCTCGAGCCCCTCGCGCTCGATCGCGAGCAGCAGCCGCTCGAGGCCCGCGCCGAAGCCGATCGCCGGCGTCGCCGGGCCGCCGATCTGCTCGACCAGGCCGTCGTAGCGGCCGCCGCCGCAGATCGTCGAGTTGACGTTCTCCTCCGGGCCGACGAACTCGAAGGTGGTGCGCGTGTAGTAGTCGAGCCCGCGCACGAGCACGGGGTCGACGACGTACGGGACGGCGAGCGCGTCGAGCAGGCGGCGGAGCGCGTCGAAGTGCTCGCGGCACGGGTCGCAGAGCGACTCGCCGATCTTCGGCGCCTCCTCGAGCGCGGCGCGCACCTGCGGACTCTTGACGTCGAAGACCTGCAGCGGGCTCGTCGCGCGCTTGTGCAGCGCGTCCTCGTCGAGCACGTCGGCGTGCGCGTCGAGCCAGGCGTTCAGCCGCTCGACGTACTGCGGCCGGCAGCGGGCGTCGCCGATCGAGTTCAGGTGCAGCTCCCAGTCGGTGACGCCGAGCCGGCGCAGCAGCTCGACGTAGAACTGGACGATCTCGGCGTCGATCTCGGGGCCGGCCGAGCCGAGCGCCTCGAGCGAGAGCTGCCAGTGCTCGCGGTAGCGGCCACGGCCGGGCGCGCCGTAGCGGTACATCGGCGCGATCGTGTACGCCTTCACGGGTTGCGGCTCGCGGTGGAGGCCGTGCTCGACGTAGGCGCGCGCGATCGGCGCCGTCCCCTCCGGCCGCAGCGTCAGCGAACGGTCGCCGCGGTCGGTGAACGTGTACATCTCCTTGTTGACGACGTCGGAGGCCGCGCCGGCGGTGCGCGCGAAGAGGCCGGTGTCCTCGAAGCCGGGGGTCTGGACGCGGCGCCAGCCGTAGAGCGTCGTCTGCTCTTCGATCGTGCGGACGACGTGCCACCAGAGTCGGTCGTCCGGCAGGACGTCGTGCGTCCCGCGCGGCGCCTGGAACCTGTCGCTCACGAGACGCGCAGCTCGGCGAGGAACGGGTTGACGTCGCGCTCGCGGCCGAGCGTCGTCTCGGGCCCGTGGCCGGAGTAGACGACGGTCTCCGGCGGGAAGCGGTCGAGCAGCGTCCGGATCGACGCGAGCAGCGTGTCCCAGTCGCCGCCCGCGAGGTCGGTGCGGCCGACGCTGCCGGCGAAGAGCACGTCGCCGGAGAAGAGGCAGCCGTCGGCGTGGTAGGCGACGTGGCCGGAGGAGTGGCCGGGGACGTCGACGACCTCGAAGTCGATCCCGGCGACGGCGAGCGTGTCGCCACCCGCGACGAGATGCTCCGGCTCGTGCGCGGGCACGCCGCCGGAGCGCGGGAGGCTCGTCGGGTCGCGCAGGATCTCCGCCTCGCCGGCCGGGCACCAGACCTCCGCACCGGTGCCGTCCGCGAGCTCGGCGACGGCGCCGATGTGGTCGACGTCCGTGTGCGTGACGAGGATGCCGGCGCAGCGTGTGCCGAGGCGCGCGAGCTCGAGCCGGAGCTCGGCCGCCTGCGCGCCCGGGTCGATCACGACCGCGTCCGCCGCCGAGCGCGCCGTCCGGACGACGTAGCAGTTGGCCTGGTAGGGGCCGAGCGGGTAGCGGTCGATCGCGAGCGGCATCGGGCGACGAGTCTAACGAGGCCGGTCGGGCCGCCCGACGGCCGGCCGCTAGCGCTTCGCGCCGTCGTGCTTCGCCTTCGCCTTCGCCTTCGTCGTGGCGCCGCCCGCGCGCTTGGCCCACATCCGGTAGGTCATCGTGTCGACGAGGTAGCTGAACGGCGCGAAGAACGCGACGAGGACGACGGTGCTGACGACGACCGAGGTCACCGACGCGCCGTGCTTCGAGCTGTGTCCCGTCCAGTAGATGAAGAGCGCGAAGACGGGCGCGAACATCGCGGTGCGCTTCCAGACCCGGCGCCAGGAGGGCGGCGGCGGCTCGCGACGCGCCCGGCCGCCGGAGCGCTGCTGCTGCTTCCCACGCGCGGGCGCGGCCTTCTGCTCCTTCCGCTCGGGCTTCTCCGGGTGGAGCTCCGCAGGGTCGACCGTGCGCTCCTCGCCGGTCTCGGGGTCGACCTCGACGTACTCCCACTCGTGGCGGAAGCTCTTCTCGCGACGGCGGCGCTGCTTACGCGTCGGCATGGGTCCAGGGTAGCGGGGCTCGGCTCGCCCGGCTCCAGGCGACCCGGCCGTCCTCGACGACGGCGGCGACGTCGTCACCCGCGAGGTGGTAGGCGAGGTAGCGCCAGTCGGGAGCGTCGAGCAGGACGCAGTCGCCCGCGAACCCCGGCGCGAGTCGGCCGATCCGGTCGGCGCGGCCGAGCACGTGCGCGGCGTTGACGGTGCAGGCGGCGAGCGCCTCCGCCGGCGAGAGCTTCAGCCGGGTCGCCGCGAGCGAGCAGACGAGCGGCAGGCTCTCGCAGAAGGCGCTGCCGGGGTTGAAGTCGGTCGCGAGCGCGACGGCCGCGCCGGCGTCGACGAGCGCGCGCGCCGGCGGCATCGGACGGTCGAGGAAGAGCGCGCTCGCCGGCAGCAGCACCGCGGTGACGTCGCTCGCGGCGAGTGCGGCGACGCCGTCCGGCCCCGTCGCCTCGAGGTGGTCGACCGAGCGCGCCCCGAGCTCGACCGCGAGCGGCACGGCCCCGAGCTCGCTGAACTGGTCGCCGTGCAGCCGCGGCGCGAGGCCGGCGTCGCGGCAGGCCTCGAGGTAGCGGCGCGCCTGCGGCACGTCGAAGGCGCCTCGCTCGACGAAGACGTCGGCGGCCTCGGCGAGCTGCGCCGCCGCGGGCAGCACCTCGGCGAGCGCGAAGTCGAGGTACGCGTCCGCGTCCGGGAACTCCGGCGGTACCGCGTGCGCGCCGAGCCAGGTCGGGATGCCTCCCGCGTCGCGGATCGCCCGCAGCGATGCGAGCTCGGCCTCCCGGTCGAGGCCGTAGCCCGACTTCGCCTCGAAGGTCGTCGTGCCGTGCCGCCGCATCCGACTCGCATGGCGCTCGACCGCGGCGCGCAGCCCCTCCTCGCCGGCCGCGCGCGTGGCGCGGACGGTCGCCAGGATGCCGCCGCCGGCAGCGTGCAGCTCCTCGTACGAGGCGCCGGCGGCTCGGAGCGAGAACTCCTCGACCCGGTCGCCGCCGAAGCACGCGTGCGTGTGGCAGTCGACGAGCCCGGGCAGCGCGCAGAGCCCGCGGCCGTCGAGCTCCTCGACGTCGCCGGCGAGCGAGACGAGCTCGCGCATCCGCCCCGCCGCCTCGACCTTGCCGTCGGCGAAGAGCACGTAGGCGTCCTCGAGCAGCTCGACCTCGCCGAGCGCGCGCCCGCGCAGCGGCGCCTCGCGCCCCGCCGGCGTGACGAGCTGCGCCAGGTCGCGGACGAGCAGCCGCGCCGCCGCGGCGCCCGTCATGTCCCGGACGGCATCGGCGGATCGAAGCCGAGCTCGCGCGCGGCTGCGACCGCCTCGGGATAGCCGGCGTCGACGTGGCGCATCACGCCCGTGCCCGGATCGGTCGTCAGCACGCGTTCGAGCCGTTCCGCCATCTCGTCGCTGCCGTCGGCGACGACGACCATGCCGGCGTGGATCGCGTTCCCGATCCCGACGCCACCGCCGTGGTGGACGCTGACCCAGCTCGCGCCGGCCGCGGTGTTGACGAGCGCGTTCAGGATCGGCCAGTCGGCGATCGCGTCGGAGCCGTCCCGCATCGCCTCGGTCTCGCGGTACGGCGAGGCGACGGAACCGGCGTCGAGATGGTCGCGTCCGATCACGACCGGCGCCGTGACGCGGCCCGAGCGCACGAGCTCGTTGATCGCGTGCCCGGCGCGGGCGCGATCGCCGTAGCCGAGCCAGCAGATCCGCGCCGGCAGTCCCTGGAAGGCGATCCGGGAGGGCGCGACCTCCAGCCATCGCTGCAGGAGCGCGTCGGCGGGGAAGAGCTCCTTCAGCGCCTCGTCGATGGCTGCGATGTCGCCGGGATCGCCGGAAAGGGCGGCCCAACGGAACGGGCCGATCCCGCGGCAGAAGAGCGGGCGAATATAGGCCGGGACGAAGCCCGGGTATGAGAAGGCCTCCGCTACGCCGGCTTCACGGGCCTCACCTCGCAGGTTGTTGCCATAGTCGAAAACATAGCTGCCGCGCCGGACGAACTCGAGCATCCCCTCGACGTGCGCCGCGATCGACTCTCGCGCGCGGCGGAGATACTCATCGGGGTCGGCAGCCCGCAGCGAAGCGGCTTCCGCGACCGAGAGGCCCACGGGCACGTAGCCGTTCAGCGGGTCGTGGGCCGCCGTCTGGTCGGTGACGAGGTCGAAGGATTCACGCTTTCGCGACAGCTCCGGCACGATCTCGGCCGCGTTCCCCAGCAGGCCGACCGAGAGCGGCCGCCCGTCGCCGGCAGCAGCGCGGATCCGCGCGAGCGCGTCGTCGAGCGAGTCGGTCGCCTCGTCGAGGTAGCGAGACTCCAGCCGCCGCTCGATCCGAGCCGGATCGACCTCGACGCAGAGGATCGCCGCGCCGGCGAGCGTGCCCGCGAGCGGCTGCGCGCCGCCCATGCCGCCGAGGCCGGCGGTCAGGATCGTCCGACCGCGCAGGTCGGAGGCGCCGTAGTGCTTCTCGGCGGCCGCCGCGAACGTCTGATAGGTGCCCTGCAGGATCCCCTGCGAGCCGATGTAGATCCACGAGCCGGCCGTCATCTGGCCGAACATCGTCAGCCCCTCGGCCTCGAGCCGCCGGAACTCGTCCCAGGTCGCCCACCTCGGGACGAGCAGCGAGTTCGCGATCAGGACGCGCGGCGCATGCGGCGTCGTCCGGAAGATGCCGACCGGCTTGCCGCTCTGGACGAGCAGCGTCTCGTCGTCGCCGAGCTCGAGCAGGCAGCGCACGATCGCCCGCAGCGCGTCGTGGTTGCGGGCCGCCTTCCCCGAGCCGCCGTAGACGACGAGCTCCTCGGGCCGCTCGGCGACCTCGCGGTCGAGGTTGTTGAGGAGCATCCGCAGCGGCGCCTCCGTCGCCCACGAGCGCGCGTTCAACGTCGTCCCGCGCGGTGCGCGGATGCGCGAGAGGTCACCGCAGAGCTCCTCCACGCGCGCCGCGAGCGTCCCGGTCGCCGTCACGACTCCACCTCCTCGCGCTGCCGCGCGCGCGCGATCCGACGACGCATCGCCAGGAGTCCGTAGCCGGTCGCGACGACCCAGAAGAGCGCGGCGATCACGAGCGCGCGCGCGAAGCCGCCGCCGGTCGCCGTCGCGATCACGACGATCACGACGGCCAGGCCGAGGTAGACGAGCGCCGTGTCGAGGTAGGGCCGCTTCGGCAGCGGGCTCGACCGAGCGTCCCAGCGGAGACGCCTCACGCGAGCTCTCCCACCGCCGACTCGACCGCCGCGAGGAGCGATCCGTCGACGATCGCCGCCGCGACCGCCTCGATGTCGCCGGCGAGCGAGCGGTCCTCGCGCAGCCGCGGCGACAGCGACCGCACGAGCTCGTACGCCGCCTTCGCCCCCGCGCCCGGCTCGAGCGGCGCCAGGAACTCGACGCCCTGCGAGGCCGCGAGCAGCTCGATCGCGAGCGCGCGTTCCGCGTTCGCGAGCACCTGCCAGGCCTTCAGCCCCGCCGCGTTCCCCATCGACACGTGGTCCTCCTGGCCCGCGCTCGTCGGGATCGAGTCGACGCTCGCCGGATGGCAGAGCGCCTTGTTCTCGGAGACGAGCGACGCGGCCACGTACTGCGGGATCATGAAGCCGCTGTTCAGACCGCCCTCGACGACGAGGAACGCGGGCAGGCCGTCGGAGAGGTTCGGGTTGACGAGCCGCTCGACGCGGCGCTCGGAGATGTTCGCGAGCTCGGAGACCGCCATCGCCAGGCAGTCGAGGGCGAAGGCGAGCGGCTGGCCGTGGAAGTTCCCGTTCGAGACGAGGAAGCCGTCCTCCACGAGCACGAGCGGGTTGTCCGTCGCCGCGTTCAGCTCGACCGCGACCGTGCGTTCGCAGTAGGCCAGCAGGTCGCGTGAGGCGCCGTGCACCTGCGGCGCGCAGCGCAGCGAGTAGGCGTCCTGCACCTTGTCGCACCAGCGGTGGGACTCGTTGATCGCGGAGCCCTCGAGCAGGCGAAGGACGTTGGCTGCGGCGTCGCGCTGGCCGGGGAGCGGCCGGAGCGCCTGGATCTGCGGCAGGAAGGAGGTCTGCGAGCCCTGCAGCGCCTCGAGCGAGAGCGCGCAGGCGGCGTCGGCCGCCCGCGCGAGCCGGCGGGCGCGCACGAGCGCGAGCGCCGCGGTCGCGGCCATGAACTGGGTGCCGTTGATCAGCGAGAGGCCTTCCTTCGCGCGCAGGCGGACGGGCTCGAGGCCGACGCGTGCGAGCGCGGCCGCGCCGGCGAGCCGCTCGCCGTCGACGAACGCCTCGCCCTCGCCGATCAGCGGCAGCGCGAGATGGGCGAGCGGGGCGAGGTCTCCCGAGGCGCCCACCGAGCCCCGGGCCGGCACGACCGGCACGACGTCCGCGTTCAGGAGCGCCACCAGCAGCTCGACGGTTTCGATCCGCGCGCCCGAGTAGCCCTTCGCGAGCGCGTTCGCGCGCAGCAGCATCGCGGCACGCACGACCTCGTCCGGGTACGGCGCGCCGACGCCGCAGGCGTGGGAGCGCAAAAGGCGCAGCTGCAGCTCCTCGGTCTGCTCTTCGGGGATCTGCATCGACACGAAGCGGCCGAAGCCGGTGTTGACGCCGTAGGTGTGCTCGCTCGAGCCGTGCGCCGCGGCCTCGACGAGCTCGCGGGCGGCCAGCATCTTGTCGCGCGCCGCGTCGGACAGCGTCACGCGCGTGCGCTCGATCGCGACCGCCCAGACGTCCTCGAGCGTGAGGTCGTCGCCGGTGAGGGCACACTGCCCGATCACCAGGCGAGTCTAGCGGCGCCGATGCGCGCTCCCGACGCGGTCGCGGTCAGCGCCGGTGGAGGAGATTTCGCACATTCTCTCCAGTTCCGTCACCGTTTCTTCACCGCTGCGGCGATATCGTCGACCGTGAGGGAGGCGGGTCGAAAACCCCACCCAAGGGTGGGGGGTGCGGATCGACAGACGTCCCGATCGGCCATGGCTCGGACGGCAATGTCCGGTTTGGGCGCGTTTCCTCCTCAGGTCTCGAGCACGCGCAGCTCGAGGACGCGCGAGGCATCGAAGCCGTCGATCCGCAGGGCCGCGCCTGCGGCTTCGGCCGCGGCGCCCGCCGGCATCAGGCCGACGAGCTCGGAGCCGGCGAGCTCGATGCCGCGCTCGGCCGCTGCGGCGGCAAGCCGTCCGACGATCCGGTGCAGCGCGGCGGCCTCCCAGTCCTCGACGTTCATGCTCACCTGGACGAGGCCCGCCCGCGGCAGGTCGATGCCGAGCGCCCGCACGCCGGGGAAGCCGCCGTCGCGCTCCCGCACGAGCCCGGCGAGCGCCCTCGCGTCGTCCAGCGTGGCGCCGCGGAGGTTGACGTTGAACGCGATCAGCGGCCGCCGCGCGCCGACGAGCACGGCGCCCGCGGCAAGGTCGAGCTGCGCCGGCCCGTAGTCCGGAGCGAGGTCGCCGCGCTCGATCCGTCGCTGCAGCTCGGCCGGGCCGCCGCGCCCGCGGATCTCGTGGCGCGCCCGCCCGCCGCCGACCTCGTCGCCGTAGAGGAAGACGGGCAGGCCGAGCTCGGAGCCGATCCGCCGCCCGACGTCGAGCGCCGCCGCGCGTGCTCGCGGCATGTCCTCCGGCCGCAGCGGCACGAGCGGGACGACGTCGGCGGCTCCGACGAACGGATGCGCCCCTTCGTGCCGACGCAGGTCGATCCGCTGCCGCGCGACGTCGATCCCGGCGAGCAGGGACGCCGCGAGCTGCTCGGCCGTCCCGACGAGCGTGAAGACCGAGCGGTTGTGATCCGCGTCCGCGTGTACGTCGAGCAGCCGCGAGCCGTTGTCGAGCGCGGCCGCAATCGCGTCGATCGTCGCGCGGTTCCGTCCCTCCGAGAAGTTCGGAACGGACTCCAGGGGCAGCTCCACGGCACTAGCCTACGAGCCGTGAGGGAGTACTACGAGGCCCGCGCGCGCGAGTACGACGACTGGTGGCTCGGACGCAACCTGTTCGCCGAGCGGGACCGCCCGGGCTGGTTCGAGGAGACGACGCTGCTGCTCGGCACGGTCGCGTCGCTGCCGCCGGCGCGCACGCTCGACGTCGCCTGCGGCACCGGATTCCTGACCCGGCACCTGCACGGCGAGGTGGTCGGGCTCGATCAGTCCGCGACGATGCTGGAGGTCGCGGCCGCGCAGGCGCCGGCGGCGCGATTCCGGCAGGGCGAGGCGCTCGAGCTCCCGTTCGAGGAGGGCGCGTTCGACCGCCTCTTCACGGCGCATTTCTACGGCCATCTCGAGCAGGCCGAGCGGGAGCGCTTCCTCGGCGAGGCCCGTCGGGTCGCAGACGAGCTGGTCGTCGTGGACGCCTCCTCGGCAGGATCGCCGACCCGGGAGGAGTGGCAGCCGCGGGTGCTCAACGACGGCTCGCGCTGGGAGGTCTACAAGCGGTATTTCGCGCCGGAGGACCTGCTCGGGGAGCTCGGCGGCGGCCGGACGCTGCTCGCCGGAGCCTGGTTCGTCGTGGTCTCGGTCCCGCTCGCACGCTGAGCCGGCCGCGGGCCGGCATTCCCGACCAACGAGAAGTTCCACTCTTTTCACGAAGCCGTCACAGTTCTGCGCGCCGATCCCGGCTAGCGTTGCAACCCCGTGGGTGGGTGGGGGTTTGGGATGGGACCGGTGAGGCCGGGTCAAGCCCGCCGCGCCCCGAGCCGACAACCTCTCCATGGACGCGGACACGAGGCCGACAGGCGGCCCGGTTACCCTTGGCTGGATGAGCGATCCCGTCGACGCGCGTGTCGAGCAGGCGCCGCCGGCTCCGACCGCGGCCCTGACGCAGGGAGACGCGATCGTCGTCACCTACCACTCGACCGCGCCGATCGGCGCCTGCCTCGAGTCGCTCCTCGCCGCCGGCCTCCACGTGGTCGTCGTCGACAACGGCGGCACGGCCGACCTCGTCCGCGAGCGCTTCCCCTCGGTCGACCTGATCGCCAACGACGACAACCGCGGCTTCGCCGCCGCCGTCAACCAGGGCCTCGCCCGCTGCGACGGCGAGCACGTGCTGCTCGTCAACCCCGACTCGATCGTGCCGCCCGCAACCGCCGCCGCGCTCTTCGCCTACCTCGACGCCCATCCCGACGTCGGCGTCGTCGGGCCGCGCCTCCGCGACGCCGACGGCACGCTGAACATCAGCGCGCAGCCGGAGCCGATGCTGTCGACGCTGCTCCTCAACCGGGCCCGGCGCCTGCTGCCGACCGGCTTCACGCGGCTGCTCGGGCGCAGCGTCCGCTGGCAGAGCTACGACGCGTGCCTGCGGGCGGACGCCGCGACCGACGTCGAGTGCCTGATCGGCGCCTGCCTCGCGCTGCCGACGGCCTTCCTCCGGGAGCTCGGCGGCCTCGACGAGGGCTACTTCATGTACTGCGAGGATCTCGAGCTGTGCGTGCAGACCCGAGGCCGCGGCCGCCGCGTCGTCTACCTGCCGACCGTCGAGGCCGTGCACGAGCGCGGCGGCTCGAGCGGCGACCGATCGCACGTCTGGCCGCTGCACGCGCGCTCGCTGCTCCGGTTCCACGCGATCCACCGGCCGCGCACCTTCCAGCTCGTGCGCGCGGCGCTGATCGGCCGCTCGCTGCTCGGGCTCGCGCTCGGGCTCGCGCAGGACGCGCGCGACCCGGATCGGCGCCGCACCCGGGCCTGGCGCGGGGTCGCCCGGATCGCGCTTGCCGCCTCGCGCCGGGAGCTCGCCGCATGAACCGCATGCTCCGCCGCAGGCTACGGCCGCTGCTCGGCCTCTGGCGCTGGTGTGCGAGCTTCCTCCCCGCCCGGCCGCGCGGCCCCTTCGCGCCGGACGTCGCGAGCGGGCTGACCGAGCCCGAGGCGGTCCTGCTCGCGGAGCTCGCCGCCGGCAAGGTCGCACTCGAGCTCGGCTCCTGGTACGGCCGCTCGACGATCGCGCTCGCGAGCGCCGCCGTGCGCGTCCACGCCGTCGACGCGCACGGCGGCGACGCGCACACCGGGCCGCTCCGCACGCTCGACGCGTTCCTCCGCAACCTGAGCCGCTACGGCGTCCGCGACCGGGTCGTCGTCCATGTCGGCCGGATCGAGGACGTCGCGCCCGTGCTCGCGCCCGCCAGCGTCGACGTCGTCTTCGTCGACGGACTGCACACGCGTGCGGCGGTCGAGCGGGACGCGGGCCTGCTGCTGCCGCTCGTCCGGCCGGGCGGGACGATCGCCTTCCACGACTACGGGCGCTACGACGTGACGGCCGTCGTCGACGGGCTCGGGGAGCCCGAGCGCGTCGTCGACTCGATCGCCGTGCTCCGGGTCGACGCGATCCGCGCGTGATCCGGCGCGCGCCGCTCGTCCGCTCGTCGCTCGGGCTCGGCGCCTCGCGCGGCATCTCGGGAGCGCTGCTCGTCCTCGCCTCGATCCTCGTCGCGCGCGCCGCCGGCACCTCCGCGCTCGGCCTCTTCGGGCTCGCGATCACCGCCGGCGTCTACGCCTCCGTCGTCTCCGACGCCGGCGTCTCCGTCTACCTGCTGCCGGAGCTCGGGCGCGCGCCGCGCGAGCGCTGGCCGGCGCTCTGGGCTGAGGTCGTCCGCTTCGAGCTGCGCTCGGCGCTCCCGTTCGTCGCGCTCTACGCGGTCGTCGTCGCCGCGCCGACGCACGGGCAGGAGCAGCTCGCGCTGCTCGCGGCCGCCGCCTGGTGGCTGCTGATCCGCGTCAACGGCTGCGCGCGCTCCGTCTTCACGGTCGCCGAACGCGTCGGCGCCGAGGCGACGGCGACCGTCGTCGAGGCGGCGGTCTCGCTCGCCGTGATCGCCGCCGTGCTCACGGCATCGGACTCGCCCGCGCTCGCGACGCTCGGGCTCGCGGCCGGCGCCGCCGTCGGGCTCGCGATCCGGCTGCGCGGACTGCGCGCGCTCGGCGTCCACGGCGGACGGCCCGAGCGGCGTGCGCGGCGGCTCGCACGGGAGGCGCTCCCCTTCGCCGGCTACAGCATCCTGACGACGCTCTACCTGCGCATCGACGTCGTGCTGCTCTCGCTGCTCGCGACCAACCGCGCGCTCGGCCTCTACCAGCCGCCCGTGCGCTTCGTGACGGCGCTGATCATCCTCCCAGACGCGCTCGCGAGCGTCCTGCTCGGACGTGCGGCGCGCTCGCCCGAGGGCGGCGACGTCAAGCTCCGCCAGGAGCAGCTGCTCGCGCTCGGCGTGCCGGTCGGGCTCGTCGTCGTCGCGCTCTGCGCCGTCGTCGGCAAGCCGGTGCTCGGCGCGCTCTACGGGCACGACTTCCGGCAGGCCTGGCTGGCGCTGACGCTGCTCGCGGCGACGGTGCCGGTCGCGCTCGTCGGCGCGCTGAACGGGAACGCGCTGACCGCGCGCGGGCTGCAGCGGCGACGGGTCGAGTGCCTCGCGGTCGCGTCGGTCTGCGCCGTCGGGCTCGGGATTCCCGCGATCGCGATCTGGGGCTACAACGGCGCCGCCGCCGTCAGCGTCGTCAACGAGGTCGTGCTCGCGGTCGCCTACGGGGTCGCGCTGACCGCGGCCGCCGGCCGGCGCGCGCTCGTCCTGCCGCGCCTGGGCGGCACCGCCGCCTCGTAGACCTCGAGCGTGCGGCGGATCACGGACTCCCAGGAGTAGTGCGCGACGATCCGCTCGCGGGCGGCGGCGCCGAGCCGGTGCCGCAGCTCCGCGTCGCCGAGCAGCCGCTCGATCGCGGCGCGCAGCCCCGCGACGTCGCCGGGCTCGACCAGGAGCCCCGTCTCGCCGTCGCGGACGAGGTTGACGAGCCCGCCGGTCGCGCACGCGACGACGGGCTTGCCGTGCGCCATCGCCTCGCCGCAGACGACGCCGAAGCCCTCGCTGCGGGACGGGCAGACGACGACCGCCGCGTCCTCGAACCGCCGCTCCAGCTCCTCGCGCGAGACGAAGCCGCGCGTCGGCACGAGGTCGCGCAGCGGTCCGTCGCCGCAGACGACGAGGTTCAGCCCGTCCGCGGCGGCCGCGAGATCCTGGACGCCCTTCTCCGGCGAGAGCCGGCCCGTGTAGAGCACCTCGAGCGGCTCGGCCTCGGGCCGCACGCGCTCGGGGATGCCGATCCCGTTCGGGATGAAGACGGCGTGCTCGACGCCCGCGCGCGCCGCCGCCTCGGTCAGCGCCTCCGAGACGCAGATGACGGCGCGGGCGCGGCGCAGCACCGCGCGGACGAGCCGCGGGTGGCGCTCGCAGAGGCGGAAGTCGTCGAGGAAGCCGCCGGAGATCGAGCCGTGCAGGGTGACGACGAACGGCTTCCCGCAGAACGCGGCGACGACGCCGCCGGCGAGCCAGTGCGCGTGGACGAGGTCGGCGTCCTTCGCGGCGCGGCGGAGCGCGCGCGCCATCGCCAGGAAGAGCAGCGGCGCCAGCCAGGGCCGGCGGCGGACGTTCGCCATGATCCCGCGGCCGTCGTAGGCGAGCCCGAAGTCGCGGTAGACGCCCGGCCGCACGACCTCGACCTCGTGGCCGAGCGCCTGCAGGCGCGCGACCGCGTCGGAGACGAAGCGGCCGGCGAAGTCGTCCTCGTGCCGCGGATACGAGGTCGTGAAGACGGCGATCCGGAGCGTGCGCGTCGCCGGCAGCGCGCGGAGCCGCCGCCGTGGGCGCACCGCGCCCGGAACCCGTGCCGTGACCGCCATGCGGCATCAATCGGCACGGGGCGGGCCGCGCTTGATGACTCTTTCAGCGGACGGTGAACGTCCAGGCGACTGCGCGGCCCGACTCGCCGGCGCGGGCGAAGGCGACGGCGACGTGCCGGCCGGAGGCGAGCGCCGCCGCCGGCGCGCCGTAGATCGAGATGTAGCTCGGGCTCGGGCCGCCGCTCTTCGTGTCGATCGGCGTCCCGTCGACGAGCAGCGTCGTGTCGTCGATCGGCGTCGCCGCCCGGATCTCCGCGGCGACCTGCGGCAGCGACGCGGCCGTCGAGCCGGGCTCCGGCCCGAGCACGCGCAGCTTCAGATCGGCGCTGCGGACGACCGTCTCGCCGTGCAGCGCGACCGCGTACGCCTTCCTGCCGGCCGTTCCCCAGGCGACCGACCAGCCGCCGCCGACGTCGCGCTGCTGCGCCTTCACGCCGGCCGGGAAGCCGAGCGACGGCCTCGTCGCCGACGAGCCGCCGCAGGCGGCGAGCGCGAGCACGGGCACGAGCAGGGCGGGCGCGAGCCGCGGCATCCGGCAACCTCTATCAAAGGGCGCGGGGCGGCGCGCCCCTCTCGCACGCCGCCCCGCCGCCTCCCTCGCCTGCCTCAGGAGCTACAGCCCGAACTGGCCCGTGTTCAGCCAGCTCGCCTTCGCGAGCACCCACCAGTCGGTCGCGATCCCCTTCAGCACGTAGTCGTACGGGAGGTAGCCGTAGCCGAGCTGGCCCCAGGTCGTGCCCCACGAGTTGCGGATCAGCAGCGCGCCCGTCGTGTGCGGGCCGGAGGGCTCGTTCCGGATCGCGAGCGCGTCGTCGTAGCCGGCGGCGACGATCGCGTGCCCGCCGAGGACCTTCTCTCCGGCTGCCGGCAACGGGATCTTCCCCGTCGTCGCGGCCTGGGCCATCGAGCTGTAGACGGTGAAGCCGAACATCGCCGGCAGTCCCGCCGCGAGGTAGCTCTTGATCCGGGCGAGCACATCGGCACGTGCGGTGCCGGGCGGATCGAGCCGGAAGTAGGTCATGGCCTTGTAGTCGGCCGCGGCCGCGTACAGAAACGCGCTCGGCTCGCTGTCGTAGCGGGCGACGACGTACGGCCAGTACTTCTCGGGCGGCACCCCGAACATCGCCAGAGCGCCCATCGTCGTCCGCAGCTGCGCACCGGTGTCGCCGGTCAGGCCGAGCAGGTCGCGGGTCGTCTTGTAGAGGAAGAGACGGGAGGCGTCGACGTGGTTGCCGAACGCTCGGCGCTCGAAGTACTCGAGCACGCCGACCCCCGCGTGCGCGGTGCAGGCGCCGAGGTTGCCCTGGTTCTCGACGGGCGAGAAGTAGCCGCGGAGGTCGACGGACGCCGGGATCTTCGGCCCACGGACGTGCGCCCGGGCGACGCCGAGGGGCTCCAGGAGCGCCTGGACCTCCGGTGTTTCCGGCAGGTAGTCGCGGAGGTCCGGCCAGTCCGGCAGCCAGCCGGTCGGGTATCCCGCCGGCTCGCCGGACGCGGGAGCGATCGCGGCCGACGCGACGGCGTCCGTGGAGACGGCGTGTTCGAGCAGCTCAGCCATGGGTCCGCCTTTCGCGGGAAGGTACGGGTCGGCGCGTGGACGTCGGGCCCGCCGAGCGGGCCGCGCGCGCCGCAGGGAGCGTCGGCAGTGCCATCGGTCTCCCTCGTTCGTGACGGACGATACGCTCTTTTCGCGGCGGACTCAACGTCCGCGCCGCTCGCGGACGGCGAGCAGCCCGGCCGCGGCGAGCGCCGGCAGGACGAGCACGACGCCGGCGACCCGGACGCTCGCCGCCGACGCGATCCCGCCGTCGAGCAGGCTCGCGAACGGGCGCAGGCCGATGAAGGCGATGCTCCAGAGCGCCATGATCCGGCCGCGCTCGTGGTCCTCCACCTCGAGCTGCAGCCGCGCGTTCGCGGTCGTGTTCGAGGCGAGGTAGCCGATGCCGCCGAGGACGAGGATCGGCATCCCGAGCTCGAGCCAGGGCGAGACGGCGAAGCCGGCGACGCCGGCGGCCATCAGGCAGAGCGTCGCGATCAGGTTCTTCCGCGAGAACTCCCGGCCGGCGAGCGCGAAGGCCGCCATCACCGCGCCGAAGCCGAAGGCGCCGATGATGTAGCCGCCGACGACGTCGCGGTAGCCGAAGGCGTGCGCGAACGCCGGCGCGAGCGTGTTCACCGGGTCGGAGGCGAAGCCGACGGCGGCGGTGACGATCAGGAGCGCGAGCAGGCGGGGGTTCGCGCGGACGAGCCGGATGCTGTCGAGCAGCCGCACCTTCCCCGGCGCGAGCCGCCTGTGCCGGCGCGGGCGGGAGCGCGCCACCGCCGCCGCGAGCACGACGTACGACGCCGAGTTGAGCGCGAACGCCGCCGCGATCCCGAGCTGCGCGACGACGACGGCGGCGAGCGCCGGCCCGATCGCGCGCGCCAAGTTGAACGTCATCGAGTTGAGCGCGAGCGCCGACCGCAGCTCGTGCGGCTCGACGATCGAGGTCACGTACGCCTGCTGCACCGGCGAGGAGAAGGCCGAGCCGACGCCGAGCCCGAGCGAGAAGACGATCACCGTCGGCACGCCGACCAGCCCCGCGAACGTCAGCGCGGCGAGCGCTCCCGTCAGCACCGTCGCGAAGACCTGCGTCGCGATCAGCAGCTTCCGCCGGTCGAGCTTGTCGGCCGCCGCGCCCGCCCACGGGGCGAGCACGATCACCGCCGCGAACTGCGCGAAGTTGAGGACGCCGAGCAGCAGCGCCGAATGCGTCAGCCGGTAGACGAGCAGCGCCGCTGCGAGGTTCTGGAACCAGGTGCCGCTCGAGGAGACCGCGTTGCCGACGAAGTACGGCCCGAAGTCCCGCTGGCGCAGCAGCGCGAACGCGGCCCGCGGCCCCGTCACGGGTTGCGCCTCGACCTGCTCCGGCTCGACCACCCTTACGGAGTCGCCACGGCGCAGCGCAGGCCCTGCGCCGACGCGAGCCGCCGATCGAGAGTGACGAGCGTGACATCCAGCAGCTCGGCCAGCGCCACGTAGCTCGCGTCATAGCTCGAAAGCACGTGGCGGAGCTCCCAGGCGCGCGCGGCGAGTAGCTCGTACGGCCACTGCTCGACGGCCAGATCGAGGAGATCGGCATGCGCCTGCGCCGCCTGGTCGGGGCCGACCTGGCCCGAACGCTCGAGCCGTCGGAAGACATTCGCCGTCTCGAACGGCACGAGCGTCGGAGCGGCGAGGTCGGCGCCGGCGAGTGCATCCGCCGCCCAGCGGCCGTCGGTGCCGTCGTCCATCAGGAGCGCGACGAGCGCCGACGCGTCGCAGACGACCCGCCGCCGCTTCGCCGCCGCCTCGCTCACCGTCTGTCGGCGTCGCGCGCGGCGAGGATCGCGCGCGCGTCGACGCGCGAGCCGGTCGTGGCGACGCGGGCGCGGGCACGGACGATGACGTCGTCGACCGGGGGTCTACCCGCCGCCTCGACGAGCATCCCGCGCAGGTACTCCTGGAGCGACTTGCCTGCGCGCGCGGCGCGAGCGGCGAGCTCGTCGCGGACCGGCTCGGGAACGTTGCGGATCGTCAGCGCGACCATGCAGCTACTTTAGCATCAATGATGGCACTGTGCTGTCACGCGCGGCCCGTCTTGTGCAGCTGCGCGTAGATCGAGCGCGCCGTCTTCGCGGGGACGCCGGGGACGCCCTCGAGCTGCTCCTGGCTCGCCTCGACGACGGCCTGCGCCGAGCCGAAGTGGTGGAGCAGCGCGCGCCGCCGGGCCGGCCCGACACCCTCCAGCTCGTCGAAGAGCGACGCGCGCGCCCGGGCGTCGCGACGCTGGCGGTGGAAGCCGACCGCGAACCGGTGCGCCTCGTCGCGGATCCGCTGCAGCAGCTGCAGGCCGGGCGAGGAGCGGTCGAGCAGGATCGGCGCGCTCTGCCCCGGCAGGAACACCTCCTCGACCCGCTTCGCGAGCGCGATCGCGGCCACCCGCGGCAGGTCGTAGGCCTGCATCGCCGCGAGCGCCGCCGAGAGCTGGCCCTTGCCGCCGTCGATCACGACCAGATTCGGCGTCTGCGCGAAGCTCTCGTCCCACGCGTCCGAGCCCGGGTCGGCGGCCAGCCGCGCGAAGCGGCGCGCGATCACCTCCGCGATCGCGGCGAAGTCGTCCTGGCCGTCGAGCGAGCGGATCGCGAACTTGCGGTAGTGCGCCTTCTTCGCCTGCGCGTCCTCGAACACCGTCATCGAGCCGACGATCTCCGAGCCCATCGCGTGCGAGATGTCGTAGCACTCGATCCGCACCGGCAGCGACTCGAGGTTCAGCGCCTCGCGCAGCTCCTCGAGCGCCTCCGCCCGCCGCGCCCGCTTCGTCTCCGCCTGGAACGCCGCCGCGTCGAGCGCGAGCCGCGCGTTCTGCTGCGCGAGCTCCTGCAGCCGCCGCTTCTCGCCGCGCTCCGGCACGCGCACGCGGACGCGGGAGCCGCGCAGCTCGGAGAGGAAGCCCTCGAGCGCCGCCACGTCGCCGACCTCGGCCGGCACCAGCACCTGCGGCGGCACCGACGGCGCCGAGCCGTAGTACTCGAGGCAGAACGACTCGAGCACCTCCCCCACGTCCTCGCCGGTCGCGTTCTCGAGGTGGAAGGCGTAGCGGTCGATCATCCGCCCCTCGCGCAGCGGGAAGACCTGCACCGCCGCCCGCTCCTCGCCGACCGCGATCCCGACGACGTCGACGTCGCCGACGGAGCGCCGGTCGGCCGCCTGCCGCTCGGCGAGCCGCTCGACCGCGTGCAGCCGGTTGCGGTAGCGCGCCGCATCCTCGAAGCGCTCCTCCGCGGCCGCCTCGCGCATCCGCCGCGCCAGCTCGCGCCGGATCGGCCGGTCGTTGCCGCCGAGGAACTCGATCACCTGGTCGATCACCGCGCGGTAGTCCTCGCGCGAGATGTAGCCGACGCAGGGCGCGTAGCAGCGCTCGATGTGGTAGTCGAGGCACGGGATGCCGCTGTGCCGGCCCGGCTTCGGCCCCTCGCACGGCCGGTAGCGGAAGACGCGGTTCAGGACGTCGAGCGTCTCGCGCACCTTCTTCGCGTTCGCGTACGGGCCGAAGTAGCGGACGCCGCGCCGGTGCCGCTCGCGCGTGAACATGACGCGCGGGAACTCGTCCTCGACGGTGACCGCGATGTACGGGAACGACTTGTCGTCGCGCAGGCGGACGTTGAACGGCGGCCGGTGGCGCTTGACGAGGTTCTGCTCGAGGTGCAGCGCCTCGACCTCGCTCGAGGTGACGATCACCTCGACGTCCGCGATCCGCGCGACGAGCTGCGGGATCCCGGGCCGGCCGTCGCCGCCGCGCTGGAAGTAGTGGCGGACGCGCGCGCGCAGGCTCTTCGCCTTGCCGACGTAGAGGACGTCGCCGGCCGCGTCGCGGAACAGGTAGACGCCCGGCTTCCCCGGCAGCGCCTTCAGCTGCGCCTCGACCCGCTCGGTCACCGGGGCAAGGGTACTCGCGGCCTCTCTTCACGCTTCGCTAACGACCGCCGGCTACCCTGGCGCGCGGGGGTTCGTGCGAAGGGCATTGCTCATCCTGCTCGCGGCGCTCGTCGTCGCGCCGGCCGCGTCCGCCGGCGGCCCGTACATGATGGTCGGCGCCGCCGACGACGTCGTCCTGCAGCACGATCCGGCGGCCGCGCAGACCGAGACCGGGCTCGCCCGGGCGGCCGGCCTCGACACGATCCGGATCACGGCGCAGTGGCGGCCCGGCCTCGAGCAGCTGCCCGCGGACGACGCCGCCTCGATCGGCAACGCGGTCGCGGCGGCGAAGGCGGACGGGATCAGGATCGTGCTCTCGCTCTATCCGTTCGGCTCCTCGGTGACGCCGCTGACCGAGGACGCGCGCGCGCAGTTCGCCGAGTGGGCCGCCGACGTCGTCCGCCGCTTCCCCTACGTCCACGACTTCATCGTCGGCAACGAGCCGAACCTGAACCGCTTCTGGCTGCCGCAGTACGGCCCGAACGGCGAGGACGCCGCCGCGCCTGCCTACGAGGCGCTGCTCGCGCAGACCTACGACGCGATCAAGGCCGTCCGGCCGCACTCGACCGTCTACGGCGGCGCGCTCGCCCCGCACGGCGCCGACAACCCGCAGGGCAGCCGGCCCACGCACTCGCCGACCGCGTTCATCCTCGACATGGGCGCCGCCTACCGCGCGAGCGGCCGCGAGGTGCCGATCATGGACGCGCTCGCGTTCCACCCCTACGAGGACCGCTCCGACCTGCCGCCGAGCTTCGCCCATCCGAACTCGACCTCGATCGGGATCGCCGACTACGACAAGCTCGTCGCGCTGCTCGGCCAGGCGTTCGACGGCACGGCGCAGCGCGGCTCGACGCTGCCGATCCTCTACGACGAGTACGGCGTCGAGTCGCAGATCCCGGCGGTGAAGGCGGCGCTCTACACGGGCACCGAGCCGGCGACGATCCACCCGGTCGACGAGGCGACGCAGGCCGAGTACTACCGCGAGGCGCTGCAGCTGACCTTCTGCCAGCCGAACGTGCTCGGCCTGCTCTTCTTCCACTTCGTCGACGAGAAGCCGCGCGCGGCGTGGCAATCGGGTCTCTACTACGTCGACGGGACGCCGAAGGCGAGCCTCGCGCCGACCGCGGCGGCGATCGCGGACACGCACCGCGGCGTCGTCGCGCAGTGCCCGGCGCTGCAGCTGACGCCGAAGCTGAAGCTGACGCCGAAGCAGGTCGCGCCCGGCCGCGTCACGCTGACGCTGACCGCGAGCCTGGACGCGAGCTACGCCGTCACGCTGCAGCGGGTCGGCGCCGCCGCGGGCGCGACCGCGACCGGCAAGGCGCTCGGCGGCACGGCGAAGCTCCTCCACTACCGGCTGCATCCCGGCCGCTACCGCTGGACGGCGACCGCCACCGCGCTCGAGAACGCGGGGCCGCCGGCGGCAGCGACCAGTCGCACCATCGTCGTCCGCTAGATTTGAAGATCGTGAGCGCTCCGCAGCAGGACCGCGGCGGCCAGTACGTCGCCTACACCTTCTTCCGCGTCGACCCCGCCTGGCGGCGGCTCCCCGTCGAGGAGCGGGCGGCGATGAAGGACGCGTTCGCGGACGTGATCGAGGAGTGGACGCCGCGCCTCGACACGCTGAAGCCGTACTCGGTCACCGGCGTGCGGCCCGACTCGGACTTCTTCCTCTGGAAGATCACGCAGCGCTACGAGGACCTCGGCGAGCTCGGCGCGGCGCTGAACGCGACGCCGCTCGCCGGCTGGCTGGAGACGCCGTACTCGTACCTCGCGACGACGATGCCGTCGCAGTACACCTCGGCCCGGCGCGCGCGCAAGGTGATCCCGAGGAACTCGCCGTACCTCGTCGTCTACCCGTTCGTGAAGGTGCGGCCGTGGTACGAGCTGCCGGCGGAGGTGCGCCAGCGCGCGATGGACGAGCACATCCGTGTCGGCCACGAGTACGCGACGATCCACAACCACACGACCTACTCGTTCGGGATCGACGACCAGGAGTTCATGACCGTCTTCGAGTGCGACGAGCCGGCCGACTTCATGCACCTGATGCTGACGCTGCGCACGAGCGAGGCCTCGCGCTACACCGAGCGCGACACGCCGATCTTCGTCGGCCAGTCGCTGGAGATCCGCGCCGCGCTCGACCGGCTCGACGGCACGCAGAGCCGCGTCGAGGCGTACTAGCCCTGTCGCTCCCGTTCTGCGCGTAGCCGCTCGTCGGTCGCGGCGCGGCGGTCGAGCACCTGCCGGAGGCGCTCCAGATTCCTCTGGATGCGCGCCTCCTCCTCAGCCGTCAGCTTCGGGATCTTCGCCATCGAGCTCCTCCTGGATCAGCTTGCGGATCCTGTCCGTGTTCTCGGCCATGTCCATGATTGCAAAGAAGACCGCCGTCAATTCCTCCCGGTCGACGAGCGGCTCAGGCCTTGACCGCGCCCGCGGTGAGGCCGAACGCGATCTTCCGCTGCACGAGCAGGAAGAAGACCACGACCGGGATCGCCGTCAGCGTCGAGCCGGCCATCAGCGCGCCCCAGTCGGTGTGGCGGCTGGTGCCGTAGAAGTACGAGAGCCAGACCGTCACCGTCTGCTTTCCCTGGTCGTTCAGCAGCACGCGGGCGAAGATGTACTCGTTCCAGCTCGTGACGAACGCGAAGACCGAGGTGGCGACGAGGCCCGGCGCGACGAGCGGCAGCAGGATGCGGACGAAGGCGCCGAGCCGGCTCGAGCCGTCGACGAGCGCCGCCTCCTCGAGCTCGCGCGGGATCCCGATCAGGAAGCCGCGCAGCGTCCAGACCGAGAACGGCAGCACGAAGGTCAGGTAGGTGAGGACGACGCCGCTCGCCGCGTTCACCTGGTGGTAGCGGGCGAGCACGACGTAGAGCGGGATGACGAGGCCGGTCTGCGGCAGCATCTGGATCCCGATCACGGCGACGATGAACAGCTTGCGGCCGGTGAAGCGGAACTTCGCGAGCGCGACCGCGGCGAGGAAGGCGAGCGCCATCGAGATCGCGACCGCCGCGCAGACGATCACGACGCTGTTGCGGACGTCGGCCCAGAAGAAGGGGCGCGCGATCGCGTCGCGGAAGTGCCCCAGCGTCGGGTGCAGCGGCAGCCAGGTCGGCGTCAGGCCGACGATCTGGTCGTCCGGCTTGAACGCCGTCGAGACCATCCAGTAGACCGGGAAGACGAGCACCGCGAAGACCGCCAGCCCGAGCGCGTTCCACGCGTACCGGGAGGCCCGCCGCTGCCGTCGGCGACTCATCGCACCTCTCCGATCCTGACCATCTTGCGCACGTACACGACGCTCATCGCCGCCACCATCAGCAGCATCAGCAGCGAGATCGCCGCGCCGCGCCCGAAGTCGCTCTTCAGGTAGCCCTCCTCGAACAGGTAGACGCCCATCAGCTCGTTCGACGGGGAGATCTTCGACTGCCCGATCAGCAGGAACGGCTGCGTGAAGACGCCGAAGTCCCAGATGATCGAGAGGCTCGTCAGGATCAGGAAGATCGGCTTCAGCACCGGGAAGGTGACGTCGCGGAAGACGCGCGCGGGCGAGGCGCCGTCGATCTCCGCCGCCTCGACCAGGTCGTCCGGCACCTGCGCCAGGCCCGCGTAGACGGTGACGACGACGAACGGCAGCGCACCCCAGACGATCATCGCCGTGACGATTCCGAGCTGGGAGAACGGCGTCGCGTACCAGTCGTGGTGGAAGTAGTCGCCGACGCGCAGCTCGGTCAGGACGTAGTTGAGGACGCCGTTCTCGAAGTTGGTCATCCAGTACCAGACCTGGACGGCGACGACGACCGGCATCGCCCAGACGAGCACGAGCCCCGACGTCAGCAGCACGCGCACCCACGACGAGACGCGCAGGCAGAGCAGCGCGAGCAGCGTCCCGATCCCGATCGTCAGGCCGACGTTGGCGACGGTGAAGACGGCCGTGCGCAGCAGCGTGTGCCAGAACACCGGATCGTGCAGGACCGAGCTGTAGTTCGCGAAGCCCGTCCAGGTGCCCTCGTGCCGGATCAGCTCGAAGAGCCCGTAGCGCTGCAGCGAGAGGACGACCAGGCTGTAGAGCGGGTAGCCGAGAACCGCCCCGATCACGACGACGACGGGCAGGACGAGCAGGTACGGCGTCGAGCCGGCGGCCGCGCGGCTCCACCGCGAACGGCGACGCCGCCGAGACCCGGAGTGGAGGGCCTCGGCGGCGACGACCGCCTCGGTTGGGAGCCTCGAGCTCGACACTCGGCGCTTACGGCTGGTTGAGCGTCCTCGCGATGTTGTCGCTCGCCGCGCCGGCAGCCTGCTTCGCCGTCAGCTTGCCGGTCAGCGTCTGCGCGAGCATCGTGCGCAGGATGTTGCCGTTCTCGACGTCGACCCAGTGCTTCGCCGTCGGGACGAACCAGCTGCGCGCCGCGGCACGCTCGTTGACGCTGTCGCCGAGCAGGTTGGTGGCGTTCGGGATGTTCCCCTTCGCCTGCAGCGCCCGCTCGGAGGTCGTGCTCGTGAAGGCCTTCAGCCAGTCGACCGCCTGCGTGCGGTTCGGGCTGGCGGCGGGGACGGCGAGGTCGGAGCCGCCGAGGAAGCCCGGCATGACCTGGCCCTTGACGTGGCTCGGCATCGGGAACTGCGCCGTCACCGACGTGTACTTCTTGCCGACGCAGCAGGTGAACCAGGCGGGGCCGATGATCGCCGCGGCCTGGCCCTGCGCGTAGACGTCGTACGGGTTCGGATGCGTCTCGTCGGTCGTCTTGCTGGCCCGGGAGGCCGTGTCGAAGAAGCTCTGGAACGCCTGCAGCCCCTGCAGCGCGGGCTTCTGGGCCAGCGTCCCGACCCACTTGCCCTTCGACGTCGTCGCGATCCTGCCGCCGAAGTCGTAGACGAAGCTCATCGCCACGTACCAGTCGGTGCCGGCGACGTAGACCGGCGAGAAGCCCTTCTGCTTGTTGGTCGCCGCCAGCTTCTTCGCGTCCGCGCTGAACTCGGCGAGGCTCGTCGGCACCTTCTTGATCCCGGCCTTCTTGAACAGGTCGGTCCGGTAGGTGACGACGCGCGAGCCGGCGTAGTAGGGCACGCCGTAGAGCTTGCCGCCGTAGCTGGACGACTTGGTCAGGCCGGAGAGCCAGCCCGCCGAGTTGTCGAAGCTGCTCTTCTGCGCGGTCAGGTCGGCGAACGCGCCGGCGGCCATGTACTTGGTCATCTCGGTGTTGCCCATCTCGACCACGTCGGGCGTGCCGCCGCCGGCGAGTGTGGCGTCGAACTTCTGCAGGTGGTCGCCCCACGTCTGGTACTGGACGTCGACCGTCCAGCCCGGATGGGTCGCCTGGAACTGCTGGTTGGCGGCCGCGACGACGTCCGGCCACCCCGACTGCGCGTCGGTCTGCAGCCAGACGGTGAGCTTGTTCGCCGACTGGCGCGAGACGCTCGCCGCCGCGGTCGCCGCGACCGCGAGCGCGAGGATCGAGACGGCTGCTGCGACAACTCGCTTCTTCATCGAACGGCTCCTTGTTGAGGCAAATTGGTATTGACCACTAGCCGATTGCAGACCCTCGCACACAAGACCTTTCGTGTCAAGGCGGCGGACGGCTCAGCGCGCGAGCGTCACCTTCGAGAGGCCCGCCGGCGCGTCGGGATCGAGTCCCTTCGCCTGCGCGAGCGACCACGCGAGCAGCTGGCCGGGCACGACGGAGAGCAGCGGCGCGAGCAGCGGCTGGGGCGGCGCCGGCACCGGCAGCGAGTAGGCGGCGCCCGGAACCGAGTCGGCGAGCGTCCCGCTCGCGACGAGCCGGGCCCCGAGCGCGCGCGCCCGCGCCGCCGCGTCGAGGACGGCGGGTAGGCCGACCGAGTCGGAGACGACCGCCCAGACGGGGAAGAGCGGGTCGATCGCCGCGACCGGGCCGTGCGCGAGGTCGGTCGCCGTCAGCGGCTCGGCGGCGACGCGGCAGGTCTCGAGCAGCTTGAGCGCGATCTCGCGTGCGGTCGCGAACTCCGGCCCGCGGCCGATCGCGAACAGGCGGCCGACGTAGGCGAAGGCGAGCGCGATCTCCGGCAGCCGCCGCTCGAGCCCGGGCAGCATCCCGGCAACGAGCGACGCCGTCTCGCGGATCCCGTCCTCGTACGCCGGTCCCGCGCCGGCCGCGTTCGCGGCGAGCAGCGCCAGCGCGGCCACCTGCGTCGTGTAGGTCTTCGTCGCCGCGACCGAGCGCTCGAGCCCGGCCGCCAGCGGCAGCACGATCTCCGCGGCGTCGGCGAGCGCCGAGGTCGGGTCGTTCGTGATCGCGACGGTCAGCGCGCCGCGCGCCCGCGCCCGCTCGACGTACTCGACGACGTCGGGCGTCCGGCCGGACTGCGAGAGCCCGATCGCGCAGGAGTCGCGCAGGTCGAGCTCGGCGCCGTAGTAGACGGAGAGCGAGATCGAGTCCCGGATCGCCGTCCAGCCCGGCAGCAGGCCGAACGCGTACACGCCGTAGGAGGCGGCGTTGTCGGACGAGCCGTGCGCGGCCATGCGCACGACCGCGGGCGCGCGGCGGCGCAGCGCCTCACCGGCGCGCGCGTACTCCTGCGCGTGCCCGAGCAGGCGCGCGAGCGCCTCCGGCTGCTCGTGGATCTCGTCGAGGAGGAGCGACCCGAGCGGCGGCGGCTCGTCCTCGGCGGCGATCGACGTCATTGCAGCTCGACCCGCTCGTGCGGCGCCGGCAGCGGCAGCGCGGGCGGCCGCTCACGGCGGTTCAGCTCGGTGACGAGCCGGTAGCGGTCGCCGCGGTAGATCGAGCGCACGAACTCGACGATCTCGCCGCCGGCCGTGCGCGTCGTCCGCTCGAACTGGAAGGCGGGCGAGAGCAGCGGGACGCCGAGCGCCTCCGACTCCTCCTCGTTCGTCACCGTCGGCTCGATCGTCTGCAGGCCGCCGGCGATCGCGATCCCGTAGCGGTTCTCGAGCAGGTCGTAGAAGGAGCCGCCCTCGAGGTCGGCCGGCCGGAGGTCGGGGACGAGCGCCTCGGGGACGTGCAGGGTCTCGATCGCCATCGTCTCCGCGTCGGCGAGCCGCAGCCGCTTCGCGACCACGATCCGCTCCGACGGGGAGACGTGCAGGCAGCGGCCGAGCCACGCGCCGGCGCTCGTCGTCGTCAGTGACAGCGTCTTGCTGCCGGGCCGCATCCCGCGCCGCGCCATGTCCTCGCTGAACGAGGTCATCGTCAGCTCCTGCGCGATCTTCGGCTCGCGGACGAACGTGCCGGCGCCGCGGCGACGGACGAGCAGGCCGTCGCGCTCGAGCTCGTCGAGCGCGGCACGGATCGTCAGGCGCGAGACGCCGAGATCCGCGCTCAGCTGCCGCTCCGAGGGAAGGGCCGCGCCGACGCCGATCTGCGCGATCAGGTCGCGCACGCGCTCGCGCGCCTGGCTCTGCTTGGTGATGCGGGCTGCGGTCGTCATTGGTCCGCAATCGTATCCACGGTGCCCAGGCTGGTCAATACCACTTGCTTTACTTCCGGGACGACCTCTGTAGACTTGCGCCCGCGATGAGCATCGGCTGCGCCTACTTCGGAGCCCGTGTCCTCCGCCACGTCGCCCGCGACATGGAGGAGCTGGCCGCGCTCGGCTACACCGGCGTCCTGCACGCGTTCTCGGAGAACGACCTCGCCTACTACCGCGGCACGATGACGGAGATCGTCGAGGTCTCGCACCGCGCCGGGCTCGAGGTGCAGGCGAGCCCGTGGGGCTTCGGCGGCACCTTCGGCGGCGAGGCGGAGAGCCGCTTCCTGCTGCAGCGGCCCGACGCGTGGCAGGTCGGCGCCGACGGCACGCGCGTCCCGGCTGCCTGCCTCAACCATCCCGCCTACCGCGCGCTCCTGCGCACGTGGGCCGAGGCGGCGCTCGAGGCCGGCGTCGACCGCGTCTTCTGGGACGAGCCGCACTGGGCGGAGGAGCTCGCCGCGACCGGCGGCTGCCACTGCGACTTCTGCCGCGCCTCGGACGGGCCGGAGGCGTCGCTGCTCGACTTCCTCGCCGAGCTCGTCTCCCACGCGCCCGGCCGCTGCACGGTCTGCCTGCTGCCGGACGAGGCGCTCGCCGACTGGGACCCGGTCGCCGGGCTGCCCGGTCTGACGACGCTCGCGACCGATCCGTACTGGCAGGTCTTCCGCGAGCCCGCGGGCCCGTTCGTCGAGCGCTACGCACGGAAGGCCGTCGAGTCGGCCGCGCGGAACGGAGTGGGCGCCCAGCTCTGGGTGCCGGCCTTCCGGGTCACCGCCGCCGACATTCCGGACATCGTCGCGGCGGTCGAGGCCGCGCGCGGCGCCGGGATCGACGACCTCTGGGTCTGGGGCTTCGAGGCGTGCGGGCACATGAGCGCGCTCGCCACGCCGGACTCGCCGGCGGTCTGGGCGGCGGTGACGGCGGCGCTGACCGCCGCGCCCGGCGGCGAGCAGCTGCCGCCGACCGAGCGCCACGTCGCCGGCCGCGAGGATCTCGACCTCCGCCCCACGCGCGAGCTCGTCGAGCTGATGAACGACGAGGACGCGCGCGTCGCGCCGGCCGTGCGCCGCGCCGCGCCCGCGCTCGCAGCCGCGATCGACGCGATCGCCGAGCGGCTCGAGCGCGGTGGCCGGCTCGTCTACGTCGGCGCCGGCTCCTCGGGACGGCTCGCGCTCGTCGACGCGCTCGAGTGCGGCCCGACCTTCGGCATCCCGCCGGAGCAGGTGATCGCGATCGGCCCGAACGCGCTCGCCCCCGGCCACGAGTCGGCCGAGGACGACGCCGCCGCGGGCGCCGCCGACACGGTCGCGGCCGCCGTCGGGCCCGGCGATGCGGTCGTCGCCGTCTCCGCGAGCGGCTCGACGCCGTACGTGCTCGGCGCCGCCCGCGCCGCGGTCGCGGCGGGCGCCCTGACCGTCGCCGTCGTCTGCGCCCGCGACTCCGAGCTCGGCGCCGCCGTCGACCACGAGATCGCGGTCGAGACCGGAGCCGAGGTGATCGCAGGCTCGACGCGGCTGAAGGCCGGCACGGCGCAGAAGCTCGTCCTGAACACGATCTCGACCGTCTCGATGATCAGGGCCGGCAGGACCTTCGGCGGACTGATGGTCGGCGTCGTCGCCGACAACGCAAAGCTCCGCGCCCGCGCGCGGCGGGCGCTCGCGACCGCCAGCGGCGCCACCGCCGACGAGGTCGAGGCGGCGCGGG
>DASSSQ010000156.1:0-11395 GCA_035708405.1 Gaiellaceae bacterium | reverse complement strand
GCCGGTAGACGGCGGCGCGCAGGTCGTGCATCACCTCCTGGCCGACGACGTTCGAGAGCCACGTCTGCGCGACGCCGAGCACCTGCGAGACGACCGCGATCGCGATCATCCCCGCGACGAGCCAGGTCAGGAGCGTCAGGTCGTCGTCCGGGATCGCCCGGTCGAACACCTCACGGAGCAGGAACGGTGAGACGACGCCGAGCAGCGCCGAGATCCCGATCAGGACGAGGACGGTGCCGAGCCGCAGCCGGTAGCCGCGGAACAGGCCGCCGACGCGGCGCAGGTTGGCGCGGCGGACGGCGCGGTCGGCCGGCCGCACCGGCTTCTCCTCCACGCCCATCCGGAACCGCATCGCCATGCGCCGAAAGGTAGCGGCCGTCGGGCGGCAGGGCGGTCGTGCGATGATGCGGGCCGTGTTGCTCGAGCTGACACCGGACGAGCTGCTCTCGACGACGCGCGCGGTGCGCAAGCGGCTCGACCTGACGCGGCCGGTCGAGCGCGAGGTGCTGGCGGACTGCCTGCGGCTCGCCCAGCAGGCGCCGACGGCGAGCTACTCGCAGGGCTGGCACTTCGTCGTCGTCACCGACGCGGAGCGGCGCGCGGCGCTCGCCGAGCTCTGGCGCCGCGGCGGCGCCGCCTATCTCGAGCACCGCCGCGACGAGGCGCAGGCGGCGGGCGGGCAGATGGCGCGGATCGTCGACGCCGTCGTCCACCTGGCCGAGCACCTGCACGAGGTGCCGGTGCACGTGATCCCGTGCGTCCGCGGGCGCACCGAGGGCGCGTCGACGCCGCAGCAGGCGGCGCGCTGGGGGTCGATCCTCCCGGCGACGTGGTCGTTCATGCTGGCGGCGCGCTCGCGCGGGCTCGGCACCGTGCTGACGAGCTTCCACCTGATGTACGAGCGCGAGGCGGCGGAGCTGCTCGGAATCCCGTACGACGAGGTGATGCAGGCGGCGCTCGTCCCGGTCGCCTACACCGTCGGCACGGAGTTCAGTCCGGGCCGGCGGGCGCCGCTCGAGACGATGGTGCACTGGGACGCCTGGTAGTCAGCGGCTGCTGAGCCGGTAGACCCGGTCGCCGAGCTCCTCCACGTCCCAGCGCTGCCGCGCCTCCCGGAAGAACGCCTGCGCCGCCGGCCGGCCGGGCTCGGCGACGAGCGCCTCCGGCGCGAGCCGGGGCAGCAGCTCGAGCAGCTGCGGCACGTTGCGCCGCTCGTAGAGGACGTCGGCGGCGAGCGCGAGCTCGAAGGAGCCGCCGAGCCGCCAGTCGGCCCAGTCGGCGACCGCGGCGGCGAGCCGGATCCCGTTCCGCTCCGCGTTCAGCCGCACGAGCTCGACGGCGTCGGCCGACCAGTCCGTGGCGTAGACCTCGGCGCCGCCCGCGGCCGCGACGAGGCTCGGCAGGGCGAGCCCGCAGCCGAGCTCGACCACGCGCCGGCCGCGCAGCTCCGGCAGCGCGTCCGCGAGCGCGCGCCCGGCCGGCCAGAGCTCGGCCCAGTAGGGCAGGAACTCGTTCGCCGCGAACGCGTCCTCGTCGATCAGCGCCTCGGCGTCGGGCGGGCGCAGCAGCTCGAGCCGCAGCCCGGCGACCTCGACGGCGTCCTCGACCAGCTCGACGTCCATTCCCGCAGCATGAACCGCGCAGGTATCGGGTAGCAGCGGTATCTACATTGGTGCCGGAACCGGTGAGATGACGCCCCTCCTCCGCAAAGCGAACGACGACAAGGCGTTCGAGCGCCTCTACCAGCGGCACGCCGAGAACGTGTTCCGCTACTCCCTGGCCGTGCTCGGCGAGCAGGCCGACGCGGAGGACGTGACCCAGACCACCTTCCTCAACGCCTACCGCGCCTTCCAGCGCGGCGAGCGGCCGGAGAAGCCGGAGAACTGGCTGATCGCGATCGCCCACAACGTCTGCCGGCAGCGCTTCCGCCAGCAGCAGCGGCGGCCGCACGAGGTCGAGTTCGAGGACGAGCTCGGCGGCGCGGTCGAGCGGGACGACAGCGGGCCGAGCCTCGACGAGCTCCGCCGTGCATTCGCGGCGCTGCAGCCGAACCAGCGCGGCGCGCTCGTGATGCGCGAGCTCGAGGGACGCTCGTACGCGGAGATCGCCGAGGTGCTCGGGATCACGGTCTCGGCGCTCGAGACGCTGCTCTTCCGGGCGCGGCGGGCGCTGCGCGAGCAGCTGGAGGAGCAGCTCTCGTGCCGCGACGCGGCGTTCGCGATCTCGAAGCAGCTGGACGGGCGGCTCCCCGCGGGCGAGCGGCGCGCGCTGCGCGCGCACCTGCGCGGGTGCCCGGAGTGCGCGCGGCTCGCCTCGAGCCAGCGCGCGCAGCGCAAGGCGCTGCGGGCGCTCTTCATGGTGCCGCTGCCGCAGTCGCTGCAGACCTTCCTGCCGCACGCGGGCGAGGCCGCCGCGGCCGGCGGCAGCGCCGCCGCCGCGGGCGGGACGGCGCTCGCGGTGAAGGCTGCCGCGATCGTCGCGGCCGGCACGCTCGTCGGCGGCGGCGCCTACGAGGGCGCGACGCGCGTGCCGCCGCTCGTCGAGCACCACGCGCCCGCCCACCACGTCGCGCCGAAGCCGCGCGCCGCGCACCCGGTCGTGCTCGTGGCGCCTCCCGTGCGCCCGGCCGAGCCGGCGCGGACGACGACGCACGCCGCCGCGGTCGTCCAGCCGAAGCCGGATCACCGGGCGAAGCCGAAGGCGATCCGTCCGCAGGGCCGCATCCCGACGCTGCCGGCCGCGGTCGAGCCGCAGCAGCCGGCCGGGCCGCCCGTCCAGGCGCAGCGCGGGTCGCCGCACACGGGACGGCAACACCAGCAGTCGGGAAGTCACGCGGCCGCGGCGTCGAAGACGCAGCACGTCTCGAGCCGCGCACACGTGGCGCCGGCGGTGCACGTCGACGGCAACGGCCCGCGCAGCGGCCGGGCGAAGGGCCGCAGCGCGGAGCAGCACGGGCAGTCCGCGACCGGGAGCGGGAGCGCCGCGCCGTCGCAGGGCCACGGCAAGACCGTCGGCCCAGCGGCCGAGAGCACGCCCGCCGCTACGGGGAAGCAGAAGCAGCCGTCGTCGCCGTCAGGGCCGCCGGGGCGGCAACCGTGACCGTGACCGGCCGCGTCTCGACCGTCCCGCCCTTCCCGACGACGCGGGCGACGAGCGAGTGCGCGCCCGGCGGCGTCGAGGCCGTGTCCCACGCGAGCGAGTAGGGGATCGTCGTCGAGCTGCCGACGGCCGCGCCGTCGACGAGGAACTCCACCCGCTCGACCGGCCGCTTGACGAACACCTGCCAGCTCGCGACTCCCGCGAGCGTCTGCCCGTCCGCGATCGACTGGCCGACGACGACGGGCGGCCGCGCGTTCCGGACGACGATCCGCAGCCGCCGCCATGCCGTGCGGCCGTCGAAGGCGCGCGTGCGCAGGTCGAGCGTGTGGATCCCGTCCGGCAGCCGCCGCGTGTCGAGCGCGAAGCGGTAGGGCGCGCGCCGGTCGACCGAGCGCAGGCTGCCGTCGACGTAGAGCCGGATCGAGTCGACCGGCGTGCCGATCGCGGCCGCGGCGAAGCGGAGGACGCCCTTCGCCCTCGCGCCGCGGCGCACGCCGGCCGTCGTCAGCACGAACGGCCGGTTGTGGACGCGGACGGCGATGCTGCGCGCCGCGACGGCGCCGCGCGGCCCGTGCGCGACGAGCTTCAGCGTGTGGCGGCCGTTCGCGAGCGGCAGCGTGTCGACGACGCCGTGCGGCCCGAAGGAGAACGGCGCGCGCCGGTCGACCCAGCGCCGCGTCCCGTCGACGAAGAACTCGACCCGCTGCACCGGCCCCTTCGCGACCGCGCCCCAAGGCAGCCGTCCCGTCACCGTCTGGCCGGTGTAGAGCGTCGTCGAGCGGATCGCGATCGGCGGCGCCGGATAGGCGTAGCGGCGGACGAGCCGCAGGTAGAGCCTCCAGTTCCAGTAGCGCCCCGGGTCGGTGTGGTGGTCGGAGCCGCCGAAGGTGCCCGGGTCGGCGGGGTCGGGCACCTCGCTGTGGCCGATGATGTGCGCGCGGTCGATCGGGATCAGCGAGCGCCGGCAGAGCCAGGCGGCGAGCCGCGCCGAGGCGCGGTACTCCGCCAGCGTGAAGCCGGCAGGGTCGTCCGTGATCCCCTCGTGCTCGATCCCGACCGAGTGCAGGTTGTAGAACGCGTTGCCCGTGTGCCACGCGATGTCCGAGAGGTGGACGATCTGGACGATCGAGCCGTCGCGGCCGACGATGTAGTTCGCCGAGGCGTGCGAGTGGCGGTTCTTCAGCCACCAGACCGAGCCCCAGAACGGCCCCTCGGTCGCGTGGATCACGATCCAGCGGATCGCGCTCGGCTTGCGGCTCGCCTTCGTGTAGTTGCCCTCGCCGCGCAGCCAGGTGAGCGGCGGTCGCGGGATCGGCACCTTCGGCACCGCGGTCGTCGCGCGGGCGGCCGCGGGCAGGGCGGCGGTCGCGGCGAGCGCGCAGGCTGCAACGACGAGCTGTCGGCGCCGAGACCCCACGATCCGGAGGCGACGTTGTAGCACGGGCACAATGGGATCGTGATCAGGCGGACGGCGGCGGAGCAGATCCTCGGCGAGTGGGGCGTGCGCGACGCGACGCCGGACGAGCGCCGCGTCCGGGACGCGCTGACCGAGGAGCTCGACGGCCATCCGCTGCGCGGCAAGCCGCTGCGGCGGCGCTACCGCAACTTCACGCCGGACGCGGCCGGGTACGTCGCCTCGCTCGGCGGGCCGCTGCCGTACATGCAGCGGCTGAAGGAGATCGAGGAGCTGACCGAGCGGCACCGCGCGCGGCTCGAGGAGACCTGGCGCGCGCTCGCCGCCGAGTCCCGTGACGCGGCGACCTTCGTCCGCCGCTGGCGCGCCGCGGTTGCCGGCTGGAGCTTCTACGAGGTCAACGACCTGATCGCGCGGCACAACCGCTGGTTCCCGATCGAGTCGCGGCTGCCGATGGACCCGCGCACCGGCGACTTCGTCCGGATCGACGGCAAGCCGTAACACCGGCGGCCGCTCGACGTCGACTGGGCGCTCGAGCGCTTCCCGCCGGAGCTCGAGCGGGCCCGTCCGCGGCCGCTCGTAGACTCCGTCTCGTGATCCGGAACACTCCCGAGCGCGGCGGCTGGCTCGAGGTCGTCTGCGGCCCGATGTTCAGCGGCAAGAGCGAGGAGCTGATCCGCCGCCTGCGCCGCGCCGAGATCGCCGGGCAGCGGACGCTGCTCGTCAAGCCGCTGATCGACGACCGCTACGACGTCACGCACGTCGTCAGCCACTCGGGCGCCCGGCTGCGCGCGGTCGCCGCCGAGAGCGCGGCCGAGCTGCTGCGGGTGGCGGAGGGCTACGACGTGGTCGGGATCGACGAGGCGCAGTTCTTCGACGCGGCGCTCGTGCCGGCGGTGCAGTCGCTCGTCGCGCGCGGCGTGCGCGTCGTCGCGGCCGGGCTCGACACCGACTTCCGCCACGAGCCGTTCGGCTCGATGCCGACGCTGCTCTCCCTGGCCGAGTTCGTCGACAAGCTGCAGGCCGTCTGCCACCGCTGCGGCGGCCCGGCGACGCGGACGCAGCGGCTGCTCGACGGCCGGCCGGCGCCGTTCGCGGGCGAGACGGTGCAGGTCGGCGCGCTCGACGCCTACGAGGCCCGCTGCGCCGGCTGCTACGAGCCCGGCAGCGAGCAGCCGCTGACGCTCACCGCGTAGGACCGAGGAGCGGCGGCGTCGAGGGTCGTGCGTGCGAGCCGGCGCCCCCTCGCCGGATCCCGCGGCACCGTCAGACCCGTAGCCTCGACGCCGTCCTCCTCCGTAGCGGGCGTCCTTTCCGGGTCGTCGCGGTCGGAAACAGGTTGACGACACGCATGCACTGAGCTAGCGTTCTGCAACCATGGCGACGCTGCACGTGCGGAACGTCCCCGAGGCGCTGTACGAGGCGTTGCGGACGCGCGCAGCGGCGAACGGCCGCTCGATCGGGGCCGAGACGATCCAGCTGCTCGAGCAGGAGCTCGCGGTCGAGCGCGCCCGCCGCGGCTTCCTACCCGGCCGGCGCCGCCGCCCGGCGGGACACGGGCTCTTCACCCGCTTCACCGAGCGCGGGCGCGCCGCCGTCGCCGCCGCGCAGGAGCAGGCCCGCGCGCTCGGCCACGACCACGTCGGCACCGGCCACCTGCTGCTCGGGCTGCTCGCGGCCGGCGCGGGGCCCGGCGCAGAGGCGCTCGCGACGCTCGGCCTGACGCTCGAGCGGGCCCGGGAGGAGGTCGGCCGGCGCGTGCCGGCGGGCACCGAGGAGCGGCCGGGTCGGATCCCGTTCGAGCCGGGCGCGAAGAAGGCGCTCGAGCTGGCGTTGCGGGAAGCGCTCGCTCTTCATCACGACTACATCGGCACCGAGCACCTGCTGCTCGGGATCGTCCGCGAGGGTGAGGGCGTCGGGGCGGAGGTCGTCCGCGGCGTCGAGCCGGACGCGGGCAAGGTGCGCGCCTGCGTCCTGCGCACGCTCGGGCCGACGGTGGAGCTGCGGCCGCCCGCCGACCTCCCGCCGTTCCTCGTCGTCGAGCTGGACGGCCCGCCGTCCGCCTGGGAGGAGCGTCTGAACGACGCGGCGGCGCGCGGCTACGAGCTCGTCGAGGTCGCCGGCGAGCGCGCGATCTTCCGCCGCGACTAGTCGAGCGCGGCGCGCAGACCCGCGACGAAGTCGCGCAGCGCCGCCGGGCCGTCCTCGGCGACCTGGACGGCACGCGAGCCGACGACGACGCCGTCGGCGAGCGCGGCGGCGGCGGCGGCATGCTCCGGCGTCGAGATGCCGAAGCCGGCATAGAGCGGCACGTCGGTGGCGGCGCGGGCGCGCTCGACGAGTCCCGGCAGCGCGGGGGAGACGGTGGCGCGGGCGCCGGTCGTGCCGGTCAGCGAGACGAGGTAGAGCCAGCCGTCGGTGGCGGCCGCGGCGGCCGCGATCCGCTCCTCGGTCGAGGTCGGCGCGACGAGCTGGATCCGCCGCACCTCCGGATGCTCCTCGACCGGCAGGTCGACGACGATCGCGCTCGTCGCGCCGACCGCGCGGGTGTCGGCGGCGAAGCGCTCGTAGCCGTAGGCCTCGAGGATCGCCGCGTAGGTCATCGGCACGAGCGGCACGTCGACGCGCGAGCGCACCTCGGCGAGGCACTCGAGGCATTGCCTCGTCCGCATCCCCTTCGCGAGCGCCCGCTCGGACGCGCGCTGGATCGTCGGCCCCTCCGCGAGCGGGTCGGAGAACGGGAAGCCGAGCTCGACGACGTCGGCGCCGCCCTCGACCGCCGCCTCCGCGAGCGCGGGAGTCTCCGGCTCGCAGACGAGGTAGACGACGAGCCTCTTCCGTCCGTCGGTGTTCACAACGTCACGCTTTCGCCACGAACCCGTCACACACGCGTGACCGGTTCCCCGCTAGGGTCCCCCTCGGGTGGGCGGGGGTTTGGGATGGGGCCGGTGCGGAGCCCCTCATCGAGCCAGCACCTCGGCCAGATCCTTGTCGCCGCGGCCCGAGAGACAGACCGCGACGAGCTCGGCGTCCGTGTCGAGCGCGCGCGCGAGCGCGTGCGAGGACTCGAGCGCGGGGATGATCCCCTCCGTCTCTGCGAGGCGGTGGAAGGCGGCGAGCGCGTCGTCGTCGGTGGCGGTCACGTAGGCGGCGCGGCCCGAGTCGCGCAGCGACGCGTGCTCGGGCCCGACACCGGGGTAGTCGAGCCCGGCCGAGATCGAGTGCGCGTCGGCGATCTGCCCGTCCGCGTCGGCGAGCACCGACGAGCGGGCGCCGTGCAGGATCGCCGGGCGCCCGGAGCCGAGCGACGCGGCGCCGGCGGCCTCGACGCCGACGAGGCGCACGTCCGCGTCCTCGACGAAGCCGTAGAACATGCCGATCGCGTTCGAGCCGCCGCCGACGCAGGCGACGACGGCCTCCGGCAGCCGGCCCTCGGCGGCGAGGAACTGGTCGCGCGCCTCCTCGCCGATCACGCGCTGCAGGTCGCGCACGATCTCCGGGTACGGCGCGGGGCCGACGCAGGAGCCGATCAGGTAGTGCGTCGTCTCGACGTTCGTGATCCAGTCGCGGATCGCCTCCGAGGTCGCCTCCTTCAGCGTCTTCGTGCCGATCTCGACCGGCCGTACCTCGGCGCCGAGCAGGTTCATCCGCTCGACGTTCGGCCGCTGGCGGCGCATGTCCTCGGCGCCCATGTAGACGACGCAGTCGAGGCCGAAGCGCGCGCACACGGTCGCGCTCGCGACGCCGTGCTGGCCGGCGCCGGTCTCGGCGACGATCCGCCGCTTGCCGAGCCGCCGTGCGAGCAGCGCCTGGCCGAGCGCGTTGTTCAGCTTGTGCGCGCCCGTGTGGAGGAGATCCTCGCGCTTGAGGTAGACGCGCTTGTCGGGCGCGAAGCGCTCGGCACGCGTCAGCGGCGTCGGCCGGCCCGCGTACGAGGTGAGGAGCGCGTGCAGCTCCGCCCGGAAGCCCTCGTCCGCGCGCGCCGCCTCCCAGCCCGCGGTCAGCTCGTCGAGCGCCGGGATCAGCGTCTCCGGGACATACCTCCCGCCATACTCGCCGTAGGTCAGCATCGCGCAGCCTCCACGTACGCCCTCACCTTCTCCGGGTCCTTGATCCCGGGCTCGCGCTCCAGCTTCGACGCCGCGTCGACGGCCCACGGGCGCACATGTGCGATCGCCTCGCGCACGTTCTCCGCCGAGAGGCCGCCGGCGAGCATCACGCGCCCGTCGGCCTGCGCGGCCGTGTCCCAATGCGAGGGATCGATCTCGTGCCAGGGCTGGTCGAGCACCCGTGCCACCTCGTCGCCGTCGCGCAGGAGGACGCCCTCGCGCGCGCGGTGTCCGTCCTCGCGGCCGTAGAACTGGACGAGATCCGCGCGGTCGTCGCCGATCTCGCCGACGTGCACGGCGACCGACAGCGCCGTCTCCGGCACCGGCAGGATCCCCGGCGCGCGCCGCGGCGTCTCCTTCGCGAGGATGAAGCCGAGCAGGTCGGCGCCGGCCTCGGCGGCGAGCTCGACGTCCTCCTCGCGCGTTAGGCCGCAGACCTTGACGAGCGGCCGGCGCAGGATCTCGCGCAGCTTCGCCGCGGGGTCGGGTGCGCGCATCAGCGACGAGCCGACGAGGATCGCGGAGGCGCCCGCGAGCTCGGCGGCGGCGCCCTGGGCGGCCGACTCGATGCCGCTTTCGGCCACTATGCAAGGCGAGTTGTACCGGTCTATACAGGTACCGGTCGCGCTCGCGACGAGCTCGAGCTGGCGCTTCCGGTCGACGTGGAAGGTCGCGAGGTCGCGGGCGTTGATCCCGATCACGGGCGCCTCGAGCGCGAGCGCGCGCTCGACCTCGACCCGGTCGTGCGTCTCGACGAGCGTGTCGAGTCCGATCGCCTCCGCGTGCGCGAGCAGCCGGGCGCAGGCGCGGTCGTCGAGGTCGCGCAGGATCAGCAGCGCCGCGTCGGCGCCGGCGGCCCGAAGCTCGTCGAGCTGCTCCTCGCTCCTGAAGAAGCCCTTGCCGAGGAGCGGCGTCTCCGTCGCCGCGCGTGCGGCGCGCAGGTCGTCGAGCGTGCCCGCGAACTGCTCGTCGACGAGCACCGAGACGGCCGCCGCGCCCGCGCGCCCGTAGGCGGCGGCGATCGCGGCCGGATCCGCGTCCGGTCGCAGGTCGCCGGCCGAGGGCGAGCGCCGCTTCACCTCGGCGATCGCCTGCAGGCCCGGCCGCGCCAGCGCGTCGCGGAACCTCATACCTGCACCTCCGCGCGCGAGAAGGCAACGAGCTCGTCCAGGCGCGCGAGCGCGGCGCCGGAGTCGAGCGCCTGCCGCGCCAGCTCGATCCCCTCGCGCAGGTCGGCAGCGTGGCCGCCGGCGGCGATCGCGCCGGCCGCGTTCAGCACGATCGCGTCGCGCCGGCCGCCGCGCGCGCCCTCGAAGACCTCGCGGATCGCGCGCGCGTTCTGCTCCGGGTCGCCGCCCACCAGCTCGTCGATCGAGCAGCGGGCGATGCCGAGGTCGAGTGGGTCGATCGTCCGCTCCCGCACCGAGCCGCCGACGACCTCGCAGAAGAGGTTCGGCCCGAGCGGCGAGAGCTCGTCGAGCCCGCCGGGGCCGTGGACGACGAACGCGCGCCGCGAGCCGAGCTGCGCGAGCGCCTCCGCGATCGTCCGCACGAGCCGCGGCGAGTAGACGCCGACGACCTGGGCGCGCGCCCGCGCCGGGTTCGTCAGCGGACCGAGCGCGTTGAACACCGTGCGCGTCCCGAGCTCGCGCCGCACCGGCCCTGCATGCCGCATCGCCGGATGGTGCGCCGGCGCGAACATGAAGCCGAAGCCGAGCTCGTCGATCGAGCGCGCGATCCGCTCCGGCGGCAGCTCGAGGTTGAAGCCGAGCGCCTCGAGCACGTCGGCGGAGCCGGTCTTCGACGACGCCGCGCGGTTGCCGTGCTTCGCGACCGCCGCTCCCGCCGCCGCCGCAACGAGCGCGGCCGCGGTCGAGATGTTGATCGTGTTCGCGCCGTCGCCGCCGGTGCCGGCGGTGTCGACGAGATCCTGCCGCTCGGGCAGCACCGCCAGCGCGTGCGCGCGCATCGCCTCGGCGCAGCCGGCAATCTCCGCCGCCGTCTCGCCCTTCGCCCGCAGCGCGATCAGGAAGCCGGCGATCTGCGCCTGCGTCGCCGCGCCCTCCATGATCGAGTTCATCACCTCGTACGCCTCCTCGCGCTCGAGGTCGTGGCCGTCGAGCACCCGCGCGAGCGCGCGCTGCACGAGCCGTCCGTCCGCGTCGCCGGTCAGCGGCTCGACCGCGCGCGGCGCGCGCTCGAGGAAGTTCCGCAGCAGCTGCCGGCCGAGCGGCGTCAGCACCGACTCCGGGTGGAACTGGACGCCGTCGAGCGGCAGCTCGCGGTGGCGGACCGCCATCACCTCGTCGCCGAAGGTCGCGGAGACCTCGAGCGCGTCGGGGATCGCGGTCGCGGCGAGCGAGTGGTAGCGCCCCGCCTCGAACCCCTGCGGCAGGCCGAGGAAGATGCCGCGGCCGTCGTGGTGCACCGGGCTCGCCTTCCCGTGCACGAGCGCCTGCGCCGCGCCGACCTCGCCGCCGAAGACCTCGACGATCGCCTGGTGGCCGAGGCAGACGCCGAGCGTCGGCACCGTCGCGCCCAGCCGCCGGATCACCTCGAGCGAGGCGCCCGCGTCGGCCGGCCGGCCGGGGCCGGGGGAGACGACGAGGTGCGTCGGCGCGAGCGCTTCTGCCTCGTCCGGGTCGATCTCGTCGTTCCGCACCACGTTTACCTCGACCCCGAGCGCGCCGAACAGATGGGCGAGGTTGTACGTGAACGAGTCGTAGTTGTCGACGAGGAGCATCATCGTTCGGCCAGCTCGATCGCCGTCTCG
>DASSSQ010000155.1:0-22702 GCA_035708405.1 Gaiellaceae bacterium | reverse complement strand
GCGCGTCCCCTCGTTCAGCGCGGCGACGAGCCCGCCGCGCAGGGTGACGCGCGCCAGCTCGCGCACCATCGCGCCGAGGTCGAGTGCGTGGTGGAGCGTCGCGACGCAGTACGCGACGTCGAACGACCCGTCCGCGAACGGGAGCCGCTCGCCGTCCGCCTGGACGCGCAGGTAGGCGCCCACCCGCTGCTCGAAGAACGCGCCGCGGCCGAGGCCGATCACCGGGTCGACGACGAGGTCGCAGGCGACGTACTCGCAGCCGCGCGGCAGCAGGTGCTGCGCCGCCCACGACTTCGCCGCGCCGATCTCGAGCACGCGCGCGCCCGGCCGCACGCGTTCGAGCAGGAGCCGGAAGCCGTGCTCGGTCGCTCCCCAGGAGCGGTCCTCCCAGCCGAGCTCGGAGTTGAGAAAGGGCAGCGCCGCGTCGACCCGGTCGTCCGCCTCGTACCAGCCCTGCTCGCGCGCGAGCTCGGGCCAGCCGGCGATCTCGGCCAGCTTCGCGTCGAGGCCCGGCGCCTGCGGGTCGAGCAGGCGCGGGATCCCGGCCTCGACCTCGTACGCGCGCCCGCAGCCGCTGCAGCGGAGCCCGTCGAGCGCACTGCGGCAGGACGGGCAGCGGACGAAGGCAGGCAAGCCCACCGCGGCACGATAGCCTCGGCGGCGTGAGCTTCTCCGACGACGCCCGCGCCGCCGTCGACTGGGTCGAGCGCTACCTCGACGGGATCCGCGACCGCCCGGTGCTCGCCCGCGTCGCGCCCGGCGAGATCCGCGCGCGGCTGCCGCAGGCGCCGCCCGCGCGCGGCGAGCCGTTCGCCGACGTGCTCCGCGACCTCGACGAGCTGCTGCTGCCCGGGATCACGCACTGGAACCACCCGCGCTTCTTCGCCTACTTCGCGATCTCGGCGACCGAGCCGGGGATCCTCGCCGAGCTGCTCTGCTCGGCGCTGAACGTGAACGCGATGGTCTGGTCGACCTCGCCCGCCGCGACCGAGCTCGAGCAGACGGCGCTCGCCTGGCTGGCGCAGCTGCTCGGCCTGCCGGCGGAGTGGCACGGCCACATCGAGGACACGGCCTCGACCGCGACGATCGCCGCGCTCGCGGCCGCGCGCGAGCTCCGCCCCGGCGGCGCCGTCTACGCCTCGGAGCAGGCGAACTTCTCGGTCGAGAAGGCGGCCCGGCTCGTCGGCCTCGAGTACCGCACGGTGCCGGTCGACGGCGCCTACCGGATGCGCGCCGACTTCCCGCTCGAGGACGCGACCGCGGTCGTCGCCACCGTCGGCACGACCGCGACCACCTCGGTCGACCCGGTCGCGGCGCTCGCCGATCGCTGCGCGGAGGCGGGCGTCTGGCTGCACGTCGACGCCGCCTACGCGGGCGCCGCCTGGGTCTGCCCGGAGCTGCGCGACTCGGCCGCGGGCGTCGAGCGCGCCGACTCGGTGGTCGTCAACCCGCACAAATGGCTCGCCGTGCCGCTCGACTGCTCGGCGCTCTGGACGCGTCGCCCCGAGGCCTTCCACGCCGCCTTCTCGGCGACGCCGGAGTACCTGCGCTCGACCGAGGACGCGCTCAACCTGAAGGACTTCGGCCCCGCCCTCGGCCGCCGCTTCCGCGCGCTCAAGCTCTGGGCGGTCATGCGCTGCCACGGCCGCGAGGGATTGCAGGAGCTGATCCGCGAGCACGTCCGCCTCGCGCGCCTCTTCGCCTCGTGGGTCGAGGCCGAGCCGGGCTGGGACGTTGTCGCGCCCTACCCGTTCTCGACCGTCTGCTTCCGGCACGCGCAGGCCGACAACGACGCGATCGTCGAGCGCGCGAACGGGACCGGCGAGCTCTTCGTCGCCGCGACGACGTTGCGCGGGCAGCGCACGATCCGGCTCGCGATCGGCAACGCGCAGACGACGGAGGCCGATGTCGCCGCCGCCTGGGAGGTGCTCCGGCGATCCGTGCCGTGATCTTCGACCTGTGGGAGACGCTGGTCGACTTCGACGCCGCGCACGCGGGCGAGATGGTCGCCGGGATCGCGGCGCGGCTCGGCGAGCAGCCCGAGTCGTTCCGCCGCCGCTGGGACGCCGTCGGCCAGCGGCGCTACATCGGGCCGATCCGCGACGCGCTGCGCGGGATCGGCGTCCCCGAGGACGCGCTCGAGGACGTCTGCGCGCTCCGGCTCGACTACAACCGGCGCGCGCTCGTGCCGCGGTCCGGCGCCGTCGAGACGCTGCGCGAGCTGCGCCTGCGCGGCCTGAAGGTCGGCCTGATCAGCATCTGCAGCGAGGAGGTCGAGCTGCTCTGGCCCGAGACCGCGTTCGCCGGCCTCTTCGACGCCGAGGTCTTCTCCTGCACCGCCGGGCTCTCGAAGCCGGACCCGCGGGCCTACCTCGCCTGCTGCGAGCAGCTCGGCGTCGAGCCGGCCGAGGCGCTCTTCGTCGGCGACGGCGCGAACGACGAGCTCGCCGGTGCCGAGCGCGCCGGCCTGCGCGCCGTTCAGATCCACCACCCGGTCGAGCCCGGCGACTGGCGCGGTGAGAGGATCACGAGCGTCCCGCAGATCCTGGAGCTCGTCCCGAAGGAGACGCCATGCTGATCACGACCGCGAACGACCTGCCCGGCCACGAGATCGAGGAGGTGTTCGGCGAGGTCTTCGGGCTGACCGTCCGCTCGCGCAACCTCGGCTCGCAGCTCGGCGCCGGCCTCAAGTCGATCCTCGGCGGCGAGCTGAAGGGGATGACGAAGGCGCTCGTCGACAGTCGCGAGCAGGTGATCCAGCGGATGGTCGACGAGGCCGAGGCGAAGGGCGCGAACGCGATCGTCGCGATGCGCTTCGACACCTCGGAGATGGGCACGAACTGGACGGAGATCTGCGCCTACGGGACGGCCGTTCGCGCCCGGAAGGCGTGAGGCTCACCCTCCTCCACACGAACGACGTCCACGGCCGCATCGACGGGCTCGCGCGCGTCGCGACGCTCGTCGAGCGGATCCGCGCGGAGACGCCGCACCGCGTGATCTACGTCGACTGCGGCGACGTCGAGGAGACGACCGTGCGGCTCTCGAACCTGACCAAGGGCGTCGCGATGCACCGGCTGCTCTCGGCCGCCGGCTGCGAGGTCGCGGCGGTCGGCAACGGCGTCTGGCTCCGCTACGGGCCGCAGGTGATCGCCGAGCAGGCGCGCGCGGCGACGTACCCGCTGCTGCTCGGCAACTTCGAGCCGGTCGACGGCGTTGCCGCGACGGCGCTCCTCGACGGCGTCGGCTTCGTCGGCGTCACCGACCCGTTCAACGACTTCCTCGACAGCGGCTTTCCCTTCGGCTTCCGCGCACTCGATGAGGTCGAGGTCGTCCGCGAGGGCGCGCGGCGGCTGCGGGAGCAGGGCGCGGAGCTCGTCGTCTGCCTCTCGCACCTCGGCTAGGAGCCGTTCGAGGAGCGGCGGCGGCCGTCGGCGACCGACCGCGAGCTGGCGGAGCGGGTGCAGGGCGAGGTCGACGTGATCGTCGGCGCGCACTCGCACCACCTGCTGCCCGGGGGCGAGCGCGTCGGCTCGGTGCTGATCGCGCAGGCCGGCATGTTCGCCGAGCATCTCGGCCGGATCGAGATCGACGGCGACGAGCTCCACGCGAGCGTGATCCCGGTCGGCGAGGACGTGCCGCGCCAGCCGGCGGTGCTCGCCGCGGCGGAGGCGGCCGAGCGCGACCTCGACGCGTCGCTCGACGAGGTGGTCGCCGAGCTCGACCGGCCGCTCGACCCGCAATGGGTCGCGGAGATGCTGCGCGTGCGGATGCGGAGGTGGGGCTCGTCAACGAGGGCCAGGTGCTCGAGCGCGTCCTGCCGGCGGGGCCGCTCCGCCGCGGCGAGCTCTGGGAGGCGTGTCACACGACGGCGAACCCGGCCGTCGCGACGCTGTCCGGCGCGCAGCTGCGCCACATGCTCGCCGTCGACGCGGACGACGAGTTCCGCCGCGGCACGACCGGGCCGCTCCGCGGCAGGCCGCGCGGCCGCCTCTTCGTCGCCGGCCTCGACGGCGAGCCGGAGGACCGCGACTACGTCGTCGCCGCGACCGACTTCGAGCTCGAGGACTACGGCGGCTACGTCGAGCGGGGCTGGCGGCTCGCGATCCGCTACGAGTTCCCGACGATCGTCCGCGAGGCGATCGAGGAGGAGCTACAGCGAGCGCAGTAGCGCGAGCAGCGCGTCCGTGCCCTCGACGGCGAGATCGGCGCGCTCGCGCAGCTCCGGCGGCGACTCGTCGGTGGCGACCGCGACGCAGAGCGCGGTCTCGAGCACGGACTCGCGCAGCCCGCGGAACGCGTCGAGGTCGGTCGTGTCGTCGCCGGCGAAGAGGGCGCGGTCGATCGCCGGTCGCGCGGCGAGCAGATGGCGGACGGCGGTGCCCTTGTCCGCCGCGACCGGCGGCAGCACGTCGATCACCATCCGCCCGCGGCGGACGCGGAAGCCCTCCCCCTCCGCCTGCTCGCCGATCCGGCGGACGAGCGGCTCCGCCTCGGGCCGGCCGCGCCAGTGGAATGCGATCGAGAGCGGCTTGCGCTCCGCCGGGCACTCGGCCGCGTCCGCGAAGGCGTGGATCCGCTCGGCCCACACCGCCGCTTCCGGGTCGAGCCCGAGTCCGTGCTCGCCGACGACCTCGAGCCCGTCGACGCCGACGATCCGCCGCGCGACCTCCTCCTCCCGCCCGGTCACGCAGGCGACGAGCGCGTAGCGCGCCGCGAGCCGCCGCAGCTCGGCGCGCGTCTCCTCCGGCACAGACGCGTCCTCGGGCCGGCGGACGATCGGGGCCAGCGTCCCGTCGACGTCGAAGAGGAGCGCCGCCCGATCGGGCGCGGCACGCAGCGGATCGAGCGGATCCATCGCCGTAGAGTAGGGGGCGTGGAGGCGGCGGCTGCGTGGCCCGACCGGGGAGCGCTCGCGAAGCTCGGCGGGATCGGGCTCGCCGCGGGGCTCTTCGGCGCGATCCTCGGCGTCGGCGGCGGCGTGATCGTCGTGCCGCTACTCGGCTTCCTGTTCGCATACGACCAGCGCCGCGCGGCGGCGACCTCGATGGGCGCGATCGGGATCACGGCGTGCGTCGGCGCTGTCTCCTACGCGCTGCACGGGCGGCTGCACGTGCCGGAGGCGGCGCTCGTCGGCCTCCCGGCCGCGCTCGGCGCGATCCTGGGGACGGCGCTGCAGCAGCGGCTGCCGCTCGCGCGGCTCTCCGTCCTCTTCGCGGCGCTGCTCGTCTTCGTCGGGCTGCGCCTCGTCGAGCCCGGCTGGTTCGGCTTCCACGCGATCCAGCACCGCGCCTGGTGGGTCTACGTGCTCGCGCTCGCGATCGGCCTGCTCGGCGGAATCCTCGCCGGCCTCTTCGGCGTCGGCGGCGGCGTGCTCTTCGTGCCGACGCTCGTGCTCGCCCTCGGGCTCGGGCAGCTCGACGCGGAGGCGACCTCGCTGCTCGCGATGCTGCCGGCGACCTGGCTCGGCGCCTGGCGGCAGACGCGCTACGGCAACATCGTCTGGCGGAACGCGCTGACGATCGGCGTCGCCTCCGTCGCCGGCGTCGAGGGTGGGATCGCGATCGCCGAGCGGCTGCCCGAGGCGACGCTGCGCCGGCTCTTCGGCGTGCTGCTGCTCGCGATGGCGGTCCAGATCGTCTGGCGGGCGCGTAGCCGGTCTATGCTTCGGCGATGAGCGACAGCGGCCTGGAGGACGTCTGGATCCCGCTCGTCGACGAGCCGATCGGCTCGATCGTCGCGCAGATCCAGGCCGGCGACGCGGGGATCGCGCGGCTCGTCCAGACGCCGCGCCGGATCCTCGCGTTCCGCACGTTCGCCTACATCCGCGTCGGCATCCTGCTCGGCCAGCTGCTCGTCGAGCACGACATCCCGGACTACGACGGCTCGGCGACGTGGATCGACGCGCTGCTCCAGCATCCCGAGCACCGTGCGGCCGTCGTCCGCGAGGTGCGCGCCGTCGCCGAGGAGATCGCCGCCGACCCCGAGTACGCGGACGACGAGACGCTCGGCCCGGACGACGAGGCCCGCGCCCGCTTCCGCGAGTTCGCGCGCAAGCAGCTCGGCTCCGCCTAGCGCGTCGCGACCCAGGCGACCACCCAGGTCGAGGCGAAGCCGAAGGCGGTGAGCGCGACCCTGCGCCGCGACGGATGCTCGTGCGCGTGCGGCAGCAGGTCGGTCGCGCCCATGAAGAGGAAGAAGCCAGCGTAGAGGCAGAGCAGGTAGCCGAGCCCGCGGTCGGAGATCGCGATCGTCGCGCCGACGACCGCGCCCGCGAGCGGCGCGAGCGCGTCGACGACGAGCCAGCGCAGCGCGGCGCGCCGGTCCTCGCTCTGGCGCAGGATGAAGCCGACGGTGTTCAACCCGTCCGCGAAGTCGTGCGTGACGACGGCGAGGAAGACCAGGAGGCCGGTCGCCGTCGAGAGGTGGAACGCGAGCCCGATCCCGAGCCCGTCGACGAAGCTGTGCGCGGAGAGACCGGCCGCGCCGAAGGCGCCGACCCGCGCGTGCGCCCGCACCTGGTCGGGCTCGTCGCGATGGTGCAGGACGAGCGCGCGCTCGGCGAGGAAGAAGCCGAGGAAGCCGACGCCGACGAGCCAGAGCGCGCGGCGCGGCTCTCCGACCGCTTCGACCCCTTCCGGCAGCACGTCGAAGAGCGCGACCGCGACGACGATCCCGCCGGTCAGCGCGATCAGCGTGTGCAGCTCGCGGTGCATGCGCAGCGCGATCGTGCCGCCGGCCAGCGTCGAGACCACCGTCAGCGCGGCGAACGGCAGCGCGATCCACGTCATCGGCAGCGACCGCAGAGCCCGTAGACGTCGGCGGCGTGCGACTCCGGCACGAAGTCGTGCCGCCGCTTCAGCTCCGCCGGCGCCGGGCACGCGCAGAGGTCGGTCTCCTGCACCGAGCCGCAGGAGCGGCAGACGAGGTGGTGGTGGTGGCCCGGATGACAGCGGACGTAGGTCGAGCGGCCCTCGGTCGGCAGCGGGCGCACCGACTCCGTCTCGCGCAGGAGCTCGACGGTGCGGTAGACGGTCGCGAGCCCGAGCCGCGGCGCCTTCGCGCGGGCGCGCTTGTGGAGCTCGACGAGCGTGAACGGTCCGTCCGCCTCCGTTAGCGCGGCGAGGACGGCGCGCCGCTGCGGCGTCCAGCGGACGCCGCGCGGAAGATCGGGCGGAGGCATCTCCATGCCGCGACTCTAGCTGAGAAAGATTCTCAACCGGTGCCTGGCACGTGCCAGGCACCGGTTTTGGCTCGCCGTCCCACCGCCCTGTCCATAATGGGCGCGTGTTGCTCCGGCGCTCGATCGTCGCGCTCGGGTTCGCCGCGCTCGCCTTGACGCTCGGCGCCGACGGCGAGGCCGGCCCGCGGCCGACCCCCGGCGCGTCGTCGCAGGCCTACGCTGTCAAGGTCTCGGTGCCGGGACAGGCGGACGTGGCGACGCCGCTCGTCTCCGCGCCGCCGAACGCGAGCTCGTTCCGCAACTCGTTCGCCGCGAAGGGCGTCGCCACGGGCGCGACGAGCGCGGGCGCGACGACGGTGATCGGCGACACGCACGCCGTCGCGGCTGCGGCCGCGAGCGTCGCCTCGCTCTCGCTCTTCGGCGGCGAGATCACCGCAGACGCCGTCGCCGCGAGCGCGAAGGCCGGCGTGACGCCGACCGGCGCCGCCGGCGACCTCTCCGGCTCGTCGGTCTCGAACCTCGTCGCGCTCGGACAGAAGGTCGAGCCGTCGCCGGACCTGCGCGTCCAGCTCGCCGACTGGGGGACGCTGACCGTGCTCGCGCAGGGGATCGACCAGTCGGCGCCGGCCGGCGGCAAGGGCTTCCGCGGCTTCGTCAGCGCGCTCGACGTCCACCTGAACCAGGCGCACGGCGGGCTGCCGGCGGGGACGGAGATCGTCGTCGGCTACGCGGAGGCGGACGCCCGCAGCGCGCCGCCCGCGCCGGCGACCACCTCGACCGAGACGACCGAGACGACCGAGACGCTGCCGGTCGCGCCGGGCTCGGGCCCGCCGCCCGCCCAGCCCGGCCACGTCGCGACGAAGACGCACAAGCCGCGCCTGCACCGGCCGCCGAAGGTGACGCCGAAGCTGACGGCGGGCGGCTACGTCTTCCCGGTCTACGGGCCGAGCTCGTACGTGGACACCTTCGGCGCCGCCCGCGGCGACATCGTGAGCGGCTGGCACCACGGCGACGACATCTTCGGCCAGATCGGCCAGCCGCTCGTCGCGGTCGCCGACGGCACCGTCTTCTCGGTCGGCTGGAACCGGGTCGGCGGCAACCGGCTCTGGCTGCGCGACGGCGCCGGCAACGAGTTCTACTACGCGCACCTCTCGGCCTTCTCGACCCTGGCCGTCGACGGCGCGCACGTCGAGGCGGGCGACGTCCTCGGCTTCATGGGCAACAGCGGCGACGCGGAGACGACGCCGTACCATCTCCACTTCGAGATCCACCCGGTGTCGCTGCTCTACCGGGGCTACGACGGAGCCGTCGACCCGACCACGTACCTCGACGGCTGGCGGAAGCTGGAGGACGTCAACTTCCCCGGCGGCGCCGCCTGGGCGCCGCTCGTCCACGGCCGCGGCGGCGCGCCCGAGCCGGGCGCTATCCTGCTCCAGGTCTCCGACATCTCGCAGGCGGCCGGACTCGACCCGCGCTCGCTCCGCCGCGCCCGGATCGCGCAGCGGACGGTCGGCGGCTAGCCGCTAGTTCCCGTTCGAGGAGCCGAACTCCTCGTCGCCGCCGGTGACGAGCTCCTTCGCCCAGCGCCGCGTCTCGGGGCCGGTGACCGGGTTGAAGAGGATGCCGAGCGCGATCCCGGCGACGAGCAGCCGCTTGCCGCCGCGCCGCCCGCGCTGCTGCTTGCCCTGTAGCCGCTGCGCCGCGTCGCGCAGGTCCTCGACCGCGTCGCGCAGGTCCCGGTGCAGCTTCTTGTCGCCTGCGAGCTTCGAGGCGGCCTTGCCCGGGTCCTTCGCGCCCGTCAGCTCGTCGTAGACCTTGCGGGCGACGGCGAAGGCGCTCTGGACGTCGTCGCGGAGCTTCTCGTCGGTGATCGCACGCTGGACGAACGGCTTCACGCTGTCGCTCGCGTCCGAGACCTTCTCCTTCGTCTTGGCCATGTCCTCTCTCGTCCTTTCGCTTGCTTGCCGCGGCGGTCCTACCCCGCGGCCGGGGTGGCAAACGATTCTCGCAAGCGGCGGCGGCTCGCGTCGAGCCGTCGGGCTACGAGGCCGAGCGCGCCGCCTGCCGGCTCGGCGCGACCGCGCGCGGGCGGCGGCGGCCGCTGCGGGCTGCGCCGTCGAAGGCCGCGGAGAAGACCTCCTCGATCGAGTCGACGAGCACGAACGAGAGCTCCTCGCGCGTCTCGGCCGGCAGCTCCTCGAGGTCGGGCTCGTTCTCGCGCGGCAGCACGATCCTCTTCAGGCCGGCGCGCTGGGCGGCGAGCACCTTCTCGCGGACGCCGCCGATCGGCAGTACCTGGCCGGTCAGCGTGATCTCGCCGGTCATCCCGACCTCCTCCGAGACCGGAGTGCCGCGAACGAGCGACGCGATCGCCGTCGCCATCGTGATCCCGGCCGACGGCCCGTCCTTCGGGATCGCGCCCGCCGGCACGTGGATGTGGACGTCGTGCTCGGCGAACCAGCTCTCCGGCAGGTCGAGCTCGGCCGTGTGCGCGCGCACCCACGAGATCGCCGCCTGCGCCGACTCCTGCATCACCTCGCCGAGCTGGCCGGTGATCGTCAGCTTCCCCGTGCCCGGATAGGCCGTCGCCTCGATGAAGAGGACGTCGCCGCCGACGGCGGTGTAGGCGAGCCCGGTGGCGACGCCCGGGTCGGCGGTGCGCTTCCGCACCTCGCCCGAGAAGCGGCGCGGGCCGAGCCAGGCGCGGACGTGCTTCTCGTCGCCGACGCAACGCTGCGCCTTCTCCTGGGCGATCGCGGTCGCGGCCTTGCGGCAGCAGTCGGCGATCCGCCGCTCGAGCCCGCGCACGCCGGCCTCGCGCGTGTACTCGCGGACGATCAGCCGCAGCGCCGTGTCGCGGAAGCGCAGCTGCTCCTTCGAGAGGCCGTGCTCGGCGAGCTGCTTCGGCACGAGGTAGCGCTTCGCGATCCCGAGCTTCTCGTCCTCGGTGTAGCCGGAGAGCTGGATCACGTCCATCCGGTCGAGCAGCGGCCTCGGGATCGTGTCGACCGTGTTCGCGGTGCAGATGAAGAGCACCTTCGAGAGGTCGAACGGCAGGTCGAGGTAGTGGTCGCGGAAGGTCGAGTGCTGCTCGGGGTCGAGCACCTCGAGCATCGCCGAGGCCGGGTCGCCGCGGATGTCGGCGCCCATCTTGTCGATCTCGTCGATCAGGAAGACCGGGTTGCGCGACTCGGCGTCCCGGATCGCGCGGACGATCGTCCCCGGCATCGCGCCGATGTAGGTGCGGCGGTGGCCGCGGATCTCCGACTCGTCGCGCACGCCGCCGACCGAGATGCGCACGAACTTGCGCTTCAGCGTGCGCGCGACCGAGTGGCCGAGCGAGGTCTTGCCGACGCCGGGCGGCCCGACGAAGCAGAGGATCGGCCCCGACGGGTCGTTCTTCAGCTTCGAGACGGCGAGGTACTCGACGATCCGCTCCTTCACCTTCTCGAGGTCGTAGTGGTCCTCGTCGAGCACCTTCCGCGCGCGCTTCAGGTCGAGGTCGTCCTCGGTCAGGGCGTTCCACGGCAGCGTCAGGATCCAGTCGAGGTAGGTGCGGATGACGCCGTACTCGGCCGCCGCCGGCGGCAGCTTCTCGAGCCGGCCGAGCTCGCGGGTCGCCGCCTTCCCTGCCTCCTCCGGCAGCTCGAGCGCCTCCAGCCGCTCGCGCAGCTCGTTGATCTCGGCCTGCTCGGAGTCGCCCTCGCCGAGCTCCTCCTGGATCGCCTTCAGCTGCTGGCGGAGGAAGTACTCGCGCTGGCCCTTCTCCATCTCGCTCTGCACCTGCGTCTGGATCTTCGTGCCGAGCTCGAAGACCTCCAGCTCGCGGCCGAGGATCTTCGAGACCTCGCGCAGCCGCTTCTCGACGTCGGGCAGCTCGAGCAGCCGCTGCTTCTCCTCGGTCTTGATCGTGCGCAGGCTGGAGGCGACGAGATGGCAGAGCGCGCTCGGGTCGTCGACGTTCGCGACCGCGATCTGCAGCTCCTCGGGCAGGTAGGGCGCGAGCCCGATGATCCGCGCGAAGAGCTCCTGCACGGCGCGCGTCAGCGCCTCGACCTCGGGCGACTCCTCGGCGACGACGTCGGGGACGGCCTCGAACTCGGCGAGCAGGTAGGGCTCCTCCTCGACGCGGCGGACGAGGCGCACCCGCTCGACGCCCTGCACGAGGATGCGCAGCGTGCCGTCGGGGACGCGGATCATCTTGTGGACGATCGCGGCGGTGCCGATCGCGTGCAGGTCGTCCCACATCGGCGTCTCGGCGCTCGCGTCCTCGACCGTGACGAGCGCGAGCATCCGCTCGCCCGCGACCACGTCGTCGATCAGGTTCACCGAGCGCTCCTGGCCGATCGCGAGCGGCGCCATCGACTGCGGGAAGACGACCGTGTCCTTCAGCGGCAGCACCGGCAGCACCGCCGGGAACTCGAAGCCGGTCTCGTCCGGGTCGATCGTCGTCTCGAACTCGATCTCGGTCACTCGTGCGTCCTGACCTCGATCGGCACCTGGACGGGAACGCGGCGCGGCTCGACGACCGGCATCACGATCCGCAGCAGGCCGCGCCCGTAGTCGGCGGCCGCCTCCGTCGGGTCGACGTCCTCGGGCAGCGCGAGCCGGCGCTGGAACGGGCCGTACTCGATCTCCATCTGCTGCCAGACCTGGCCCTCGACGCGCGGCCGCGGCCGCTCGCCGGCGATCACGAGCGTCCGCTCGGAGACGACGACGTGGACCGTGTCCGGGTCGACCCCGGGCAGCTCGACGACGATCGTCAGGCAGGCCGGGTCGGCGGTGCGGTAGGCGTCGACCTGCGGGCGGAAGCCGTGCCGCATGCCGGAGAAGCGCGGCACCTGCCAGAGCTCCGCGAACAGCTCCTGGATCTCGTCGTGCAGACGATCGACCTCCCGACGTCCCCTGGCCATGAACCAACCGTACCGCGTCGGCCGTTGCGGAAAACTGCGTCTACTCTGTGATGGTGCGGAACCCGATCGATCGGCTGACCGACGGCATGCCGCGCGGCTACCGCGCCCTGATCGACTGGCTCGCGACGGTCGCGTTCGCGCTCGCGATCGTCCTCTTCGTCAAGACGGAGGTCGCGAACCCGTACCGGATCCCGTCCTCGTCGATGGAGCCGACGCTGCACTGCGCCAAGCCGGCGGTCGGCTGCGAGTCGGACTACTCCGACCGCGTGCTCGCGAACCGCTTCATCTACCGCTTCCGCGATCCGCGTCGCGGCGAGATCGTCGTCTTCCACGCGCCGCCGGCGGCGGCGCGGCTCTGCCAGGGCGGCGGCGTCTACGTCAAGCGGCTGATCGGGCTGCCGGGCGACGACGTCTCCGAGCGGGACGGCCGCGTCTACGTGAACGGCAAGCTGCTGCACGACTCGTACGTCCTGCCGGCCGACCGCGACACGATCACGCGCGACTTCGGCCGCGTGCCGCCCGGGCACTACTTCTTCATGGGCGACAACCGCGCCGACTCGTGCGACTCGCGCACGTGGGGGACGGTGGCGCGCTCCGCCCTGATCGGCCCGGTCTTCGCGACCTACTGGCCGCCGCAGCGCATCGGCTCGCCGTGAGCCTCTTGTGACACTGTGTCACGAGGTTCAGCGGTAGTGCGCCCAGACGACGGCGGCGACGATCACGACCACCGGGATCCACGCCCAGAGCAGGATCCGGCCGCGGCTCGCCCAGCTCTGACGGTCGCGGAGGTGCGGGACGTAGGGGTCGCTCGTCGTCTCCGGCATCCGCGGCAGCTCGTCCTCGCCCTCGAGCACCTCGGGGTCGTGCTGGACGGGAGGCCGCTCGCTCATAGCGGCGACCTTCCGCGGCGCGGCGAGGCTCAAACGGGGCTGCGGCGGGCGAGCAGCGCCTCCGCCATCCGCACGGTCGCCTCGTCGACCATCGCGCCGTCGTGGCGGGCGGCGCCGCCCGCGGCCGCCTCGAGGATCCGCTCTGCCTGCTCGACCTCGGCGTCGGTCGCCGCGAAGACCTCCTGGAGCGGCGCGACCTGCTCGGGGTGGATCGCCCACTTGCCGTCGTAGCCGAGCGCGCGCGCCCGCTGCGCGGAGGCGCGCAGGCCGTCCTCGTCGCCAAGCCGGACGAACGGCCCGTCGAGCGCCTGCAGGCCGAACGCGCGCGCGGCGACGACGATCCGCGTCAGCGGATAGAGCCAGTCGCCCTCGCCGATCGTCAGCGACGGCGCGCCGAGCGAGGCGGCGAAGTCGCCGGGCCCGAAGACGAGCGCCTCGGCGACCGGCGAGGCGGCGATCCGCTCGACCTCGACGAGCCCGCGCGCGGTCTCGATCAGCGCGTGCGCCGGCACCGGCAGCCCCGCGAGGTCGTCGGCCGACTCGACCTTCGGCACGACGACGAGCTGCGGCCGCAGCTCCGAGACCAGCGCGACGTCGCGCTCGAACCACGGCGTCCGCCGCCCGTTGACGCGGATCAGCACCGTCGGCGCGCGGAACTCGAGCGAGGGCCATTCCGCCGAGAGCAGGTCGCGCGCCGCCTGCTTGTCGCCGGCGGCGACCGCGTCCTCGAGGTCGACGACGACCGCGTCGACGGCGAGCCCGGCCGCCTTGCGCAGCTTCTCGGCGCTTCCGGCGGGGACGGCGAGGCAGGATCGAAGCAGGCGCATCCCGTAAGCCTTACGGACCCCTTACGACGTGGCAACCGGCTCGCAACATCGTGCGCTTAGCGTCAAGCCATGCGGTTCCTCGTTGCAGTCGCGGGCATCTTCACCACGCTGGTGCTGCTCGCCCCCGTGCATCTGTAGCCCGCTCCGGCGATAGCCACTAGGCTCGGGCCCGGTGACGCGCGACCTCTTCCTGCTGGACCCGGACGTCTGCTTCCTCAACCACGGCTCGTTCGGGGCGACGCCGGAGCCGGTCCTGGCGGCGGCCGAGTGCCGGCGGCGCGAGCTCGAGCGGCGGCCGGTCGAGTTCCTGCAGCGGCGGCTCGACGGCCTGCTCGCCGCGGCGCGCGCGCCGCTCGCCGCCTACCTCGGCGCCGGCGTCGACGACCTCGCCTTCGTCGCGAACGCGACCACCGGCGTCAACGTCGTCGCGCGCTCGCTGCGGCTCGAGCCGGGCGACGAGGTGCTCTCGACCGCGCTCGAGTACGGCGCCTGCGACCTGACCTGGGAGCACTGGTGCGAGCGGGCGGGCGCGCGCTACGTCCGGCGGCCGCTCGACCTCGCCGACCCGGTCGGCTCGCTCTTCGCCGGCGCGACCGAGCGGACGCGCGCCGTCTACGTCAGCCACGTCACCTCGAAGACGGCGCTCGTGCTGCCGGTGGCGGAGATCTGCGCCGAGGCGCGGCGGCGCGGCCTGCTCTCCGTCGTCGACGGCGCCCACGCGCCCGCGCAGGTGCCGCTCGACCTCGCCGCGCTCGGCGCCGACCTCTACAGCGGGAACTGCCACAAATGGCTGTGCGCGCCGAAGGGCTGCGGCTTCCTCTGGGCGCGGCCGGAGCACCAGCCGTGGCTCGAGTCGCCGATCGTCAGCTGGGGCTGGAGCGAGGGCGGCGGCACCTTCGTCTCGCGGATCGAGAAGCAGGGAACCGACGACCCGGCCGCGTACCTCGCGGCGCCGGCGGCGGTCGCCTTCGTCGAGGAGCACGACGACCGCGAGGCGAGCCGCGCGCTCGCGCTCGAGGCGCGCGGCGCGCTCGCCGGGCTGCTCGGCACCGAGCCGGTCGCGCCGGACGAGCGCTACGTCGGCCGCATGGTCTCGATCCCGGTGCCGGACGGCGTCGACGGCGACGAGCTGAAGCGCCGCCTCTACGACGAGCACCGGGTCGAGATCCCCGTCACCGACGGCGTCCTCCGCGCCTCGTTCGCGATGTACAACGACCGCGCCGACCTCGAACGGCTGCTCGCCGCGCTCAGTAGCATCCTCGGACGATGAAGGGCGTCATCCTCGCGGGCGGCCACGGCACGCGCCTCCACCCGCTCACCCGCATCACGAACAAGCACCTGCTGCCGCTCTACGACCGGCCGATGGTCACCTACGCGGTCGAGGCGCTCGTCGAGGCGGGAATCGACGAGCTGATGCTCGTCACCGGCGGCACCCACGCCGGTGAGTTCTTCCGCCTGCTCGGCAACGGCCACGACTACGGGATCGAGCGGCTCTTCTACGGCTACCAGGAGGAGGCGAGCGGGATCGCCGACGCGCTCGGGCTCGCGGAGCGCTTCGTCGCGCGCGACAAGGTCTGCGTGATGCTCGCCGACAACATCTTCGAGCAGTCGCTGCGCGCGGTCGTCGAGAACTTCGGCGCGCAGAAGGCGGGCGCGCGGATCGTCCTCTCGCGCGTCGAGGAGGACGAGCACCTTCGCCACCTCGGGGTCGCGGAGATGGACGGCGCCCGCGTGACGGCGATCGTCGAGAAGCCGGTCTCGCCGCCGAGCCGCTTCGCCGTCACCGGCGTCTACTTCTACGACGAGCAGGTCTGGGACGTGCTGCCGACGCTCGAGCCGTCCGGCCGCGGCGAGCTCGAGATCACGGACGTCAACAACTGGTACGTCGAGCGCGGGCAGATGGAGGCCGACGTCGCCGACGGCTTCTGGGGCGATGCCGGCGAGTCGATCGAGGCCTACTACGCGGTCAACGACTTCGTGCGGCGGAACGGCGAGCGGTGATCGTCACCCGCTTCCCGCTCGCCCGGCACGAGGACCCGCGTGGCTGGTTCAGCGAGCTCGCGCGCTCGTCGGCGCTGCCGAAGCCGATCGCGCAGACGAACCTCGCGTTCTCGCGCCAGGGCGTGATCCGCGGCCTCCACTACCACGAGCGCGGCCAGGACGACCTCTTCGTCTGCCTGCGGGGGATGGTGCGCGTCGTCGTCCTCGACCGGCAGAGCGGCGAGACGTTCAGCGAGGACATCGGCGACGAGAACCCGGTCGCGATCTACGTCCCCGGCACGAACGCGCACGGCTACGAGGCGCTCACGGACTGCCTCTTCTGCTACCACGTCACGCGCGAGTACGACCCCGCCGACCCGGACGAGCACGGCGTCCCCTGGGACGACCCGCGCGTCCGCCACCTGTGGAGCACCCGGTCGCCGATCCTGTCGGAACGGGACGCCGCCGCCGCGTCCTCGTAACCGGCGCCGGCGGCCAGCTCGGCGCCGCGCTCGCGGAGGAGCTCGCCGGCGAGGACGTGCTCGCGCTGACCCGCGCCGAATGGGACGTGACGCTGCCCGCTCCCTCCCTTGTGACACTGTGTCACGAGGATCTGGTGCTGCACGCGGCCGCCTGGACCGACGTCGACGGCGCCGAGACCGATCCTCAGGGCGCGGCGGCGGTCAACGTCGGCGGCACGCAGAACGCGGCCGAGCTCGGCGCGCCGCTCGTCTACTACTCGACCGACTACGTCTTCGACGGCGCCAAGCGCACGCCCTACGTCGAGTCGGACGGGCCGGCGCCGCGCTCGGTCTACGGCCGCACGAAGCTCGGCGGCGAGGCGGCGGCGGGCGCCGAGGCCTGGATCGTGCGGGCGTCGTGGCTCTTCGGCTGGACGGGCGACAACTTCGTGCGGACGATGCTGCGGCTCGGCGCCGAGCGGGACGAGGTCGCCGTCGTCGACGACCAGCGCGGCTGCCCGACCTATGTCGGCCACCTCGCGGCGGCGACCCGTGCGCTCGTCGAGCTGCCGTTCGGCGTCTACCACGTGGCGCCGGAGGGCGACTGCACGTGGGCCGAGCTCGCCGAGGCGATCTTCGAGGAGGCCGGCCTCGGCTGCCGCGTCCGCCGCATCTCGACCGCGGAGCTCGGCCGTCCCGCGCCGCGGCCCGCCTACTCCGTCCTCCGCAGCGAGAAGCCGGAGACGCCCCGCCTGCCGCACTGGCGCGAGGGCCTGAGCGCGTGCCTGCAGAGGCTACGCTACGGCGCATGAGAGCGCTCGTCACCGGCGGCGCCGGGTTCATCGGCTCGCACTTCGTCCGCCGCCTCGCGGCGGCCGGCGACGAGGTGGTCGTCCTCGACAAGCTGACCTACGCCGGCAACCGCGCGAACCTCGAAGGCGTGGAGCACGAGTTCCACGAGGGCGACATCGCCGATCCCGACGCGGTCGCCGCCGCGGCGGCCGGCGCGCAGGCGATCGTCAACTTCGCCGCCGAGACGCACGTCGACCGCTCGATCCTCGGGCCGGCCGAGTTCATCCTCACCGACGTGCTCGGCACGCAGGTGCTGCTCGACCACGCGCGTACGCACGGGATCCGCCACCTGCAGGTCTCGACCGACGAGGTCTACGGCGACATCTCCCCCGATGCGCCCGGCTGCACCGAGGACGCGCCGCTGCGGCCGTCGAGCCCCTACTCCGCCTCGAAGGCCGGCGGCGACATGCAGGTGCTCGCCTACGCGCGCACCTACGGCACCGATGCGCTCGTCACCCGCGGCGCCAACACCTACGGCCCGCGCCAGTACCCGGAGAAGTTCCTGCCGCTCTTCGTCACGAACGCGCTCGACGGCGAGCCGCTGCCCGTCTACGGCGACGGCCGCCAGCGCCGCGAGTGGCTGCACGTCGACGACCACTGCGCCGCGATCGAGCTCGTCCTCCGCGAGGGCCGTCCCGGCGAGGTGTACAACGTCGGCGGTCAGGAGCGCGAGAACATGGACGTCGTCCGCCGGATCCTCGACCTGACCGGCGCCTCGCCCGACCTCGTCCGCCACGTCGCCGACCGACCCGGCCACGACCGCCGCTACGCGATCGACGCCCAGAAGCTGCGCGACCTCGGCTGGCAGCCCCGCCACTCCTTCGACGCGACCGGTCTCGCCGAGGTCGTCGAGTGGTACCGCGAGCACCGCGACTGGTGGGAGCCGATCAAGTCCGGCGACTACCGCGCCTACTACGAGCGGCAGTACGGCGACCGGCTCGGCGCACCCTCCTGAGCGGACTCGGAGGGCGACCGTTGCATGACTTTCGAGTTCTGTAAAGAAGCGGAAGGGGTCGTGGAAGCCTCGGCTACCCTCACCCCGGGTCGACTGTCGGCCCCCATCGGGTCATGCTCGGTCGCACCCTCCTAGCCGCGGCAGCGCTCTTCGCCTCGTCGGTCGGGGCCGCCGCCGCCGTGCCGGCCGACGACGCGCCGCCGGTCACGGTCACGCTGACGACGACGACGTCGGCCGCTCCCGCGACGGCCCCGGCGCCCGCGCTCGGCAAGCCCGTCGTCACGTTCGTCGCCAGCGGCCACGGCTGGGGGCACGGGCTCGGGCTCAGCCAGTGGGGCGCGAAGGGCTACGCCGACCACGGCTGGACCTACGACGCGATCCTCGCCCACTACTACCCGGGCACGACGCTCGGCCCGGCGCCGGCGACGCAGCTGCGCGTCCTGCTCGCGGACGGCGCGAAGTCGCTCGCCCTCGGCTCGACCGGCGGCTGGACGCTCGTCGACGGCGACGGCGCGAGCCATCCGCTCCAGCCCGGCAAGCTCGCGCTCGGCACGGGCCTGCAGCTGCGGACGACCGCCTCTGCCCGCGCGACGCCGCTCTCGCCGCCGCTCTCGCTCGTCCCGCAGTCGGGCGCCCAGCTCCAGTACGCCGGCAAGGCCTACCGCGGCTCCTTCCGCGTCGAGAAGACGAAGGCCGGCAGGCTGCAGCTGATCGACGAGGTCGGCCTCGAGGACTACCTCAAGGGCGTCGTCCCGGCCGAGATGCCGTCCGGCTGGGCGCCGGAGGCGCTGAAGGCGCAGGCGGTCGCGGCCCGCTCGTACGCGCTCGCGCAGCTCGCGCCGGCGAGGTCGTTCGACGTCTACGGCGACACCCGCGACCAGGCCTACGGCGGGATCGCGGCCGAGTCGCCCGCGGCGAGCGCCGCCGTCGACGCGACCGCCGGCCAGGTGCTCCTCTACGGCGGCAAGGTCGCCGACGCGCTCTACTCGTCGAGCTCCGGCGGGCGCACCGCCGCCTCGAGCGAGGGCTTTCCCGGCAAGAAGCCGGTGCCGTACCTCGTCTCGGTGCCCGACCCGTACGACGTCTCGCCCTACCGCAACTGGGGGCCGGTCGCGGTCGACGGGACGAAGGCGGCGAAGGCGCTCGGCGTGACCGCGCCGCTCGAGGGCGTCGCGCCGAGCTTCGGCCCGTCGGGACGCGTGACGACGGCGGTGGTGACGACGCCGACCGGCCCCGTCGTCTCGACCGGCCCCGCGCTGCGCTCGGCGTTCGGGCTCCGCTCGAGCTGGTTCAGCCTCGGCCTCCTCTCGCTGCAGGCGCCCGCGGGTGCGGTGCCGTACGGCTCGTCGGTCACGATCTCCGGCGTCGCCCGCGACGTCGCCTCGCCGCTGCTCGAGCAGCGCGCGGGCTCCGTCTTCTGGACTCCCGGCCCCGCGATCGCGCCCGCCGGCGACGGGTCCTTCGCCTTCGCCGTGCGGCCTCTGCGGACGACCTGGTTCCGGCTCGGCACGGGCAGCCTGCGCGGCGCGGCGCTGAAGGTGCCCGTCGCGCCGGTGGTCGCCTTCGCCGCCGGCAACGCGGGGACGGTGAAGCCGGTCGTCGCCGGGAAGAACGTGGACGTGCAGCAGCAGGTCGGCAGGAAGTGGCGGACGGTCGCCTCGGTGCCCGTCGACGCGAGCGGCGCGTTCTCGGCGGGGACGCTGCCGCCGGCGACCTACCGTGCGCGGTACGCGCCCGGCGCCGGCCTCGCCGCCGGCGTCTCGGCCCCGCTCGCGGTGAGCGGATGAGCCGCCTCGCCCTCCTCGTGACACTGTGTTACGTGGTCGCGGTCGCGCCGGCCTCCGCGGCGCGGGTCGGCGTCGGCGTCCTCCCCGGCTGGTCGGCGAAGCGGCTCGCGCAGCGAATCGAGAAGGCGACCGGCGCGCACCCGCGCATGCTGATACCGGGCGCCGCGCTCGCGGTCGACGTCCCGCACCCGCACGTGCTGCACGGGATCCGCGGCGTCGCCTACGTCGAGTCGCTCGCGCTCCGCCGCCGCCTCCAGTTCACGACGAACGACCCGCTCGCGGCGCGCCAGTGGTACCTGCAGTCCGACCACGCCTTCGACTTCTGGCCCGAGCTGCCGCAGCTGACGCCGGTCAAGGTCGCGATCGTCGACTCCGGGATCGACGGCGGCCACCCCGACCTGCAGGGACGCGTCGCCGCCGCCAAGAGCTTCGTCGGCGGCTCGCCGCTCGTCGACACCGACGGGCACGGCACCTTCGTCGCGGGCGAGATCGCGGCGACGCCGAACAACGGGATCGGGATCGCCGGCATCGCGTTCCCCGCGCAGCTCGTGATCGCCAAGGTCGTGGGCGCGAACGACGAGCTGCCGCTGCAGGCGGAGATCGCCGGGATCAAGTGGGCGGTCGCGCAGGGCGCCAGGGTGATCAACCTCAGCCTCGGCGGCGTCCGCGACCCGCTCGACCCGCAGATCGACACCTACTCGCCACTCGAGCAGGCCGCGATCGACTACGCCGTCCGCAAGGGCGTGGTCGTCGTCGCCGCGGTCGGCAACGGGCCGCAGTCGCCGAAGACGCCGTGGCCGTACGCGCACTACCCCGCCGCGCTGCCGCACGTGATCGGCGTCAGCGCCGTCACCGAGTCCGGCTCCGTCCCGGCCTTCTCGAACCGCGACGCGGTCTACAACGACATCGCCGCGCCGGGTGACGCGATCCTCTCGACCGTGCCGCGCGCCCAGACGCAGCAGCGGCCGACCTGCCCCGACCAGGGCTACTCCTCGTGCGGGACTCCCGAGTTCCAGGACGCGATCGGCACCTCGTTCTCGGCGCCGCAGGTCGCGGCGGCGGCCGCGCTCGTGCTCGCCGTCCGGCCCGACCTGCGGCCGGAGCAGGTGGCGAACCTGCTCGAGCGCACCGCCGACGACGCGAACGCGACGACCGGCTGCAAGCAGTGCCCGAACGGCCGCGACCAGTTCACGGGCTGGGGGACGCTCGACATCGAGAACGCGATGCAGGTGCTGAGCGCCGGCGGCCCCTTCGCGCCGCCGGACGCGTACGAGACGAACGACGACGCCGGCGCGTGGGCCTATCCGATGTGGGGGCCGAAGGGCCGGACGATCGACGCGACCGTCGACTTCTGGGACGACCAGGTCGACGTCTACTCGATCGTCCTCCGCAAGGGACAGCGGCTCTACGCGCACCTCGGCGGCCGCCCCGCGAAGGCCGAGCTCGACCTCTGGAAGCCCGGCACCAGGCACGTGGTCGGGATCGGCGCATCGCCGAGGCAGCGCGCGGCCGCCGGCCGCCGCGTCGGCCGGCAGTGGCGGCTCGCCTACACGGCGCCGGCCGGCGGCACGTACTTCCTCGAGGTCAAGCTGGTCGAGCCGCAGCAGGAGCCGTGGGCGTACCGGCTCAGCTTCACGAAGCGGTAGCCGCTACTGGTTCTCGAGCAGCTCGTCCTCGGGCACCTCGCGGAGGACGCGCGCGGGGTTCCCGACGACGACGGTGCGCGGCGGCACGTCCTTCGTGACGACCGCGCCGGCGCCGACGAACGCCTCCTCGCCGACCTCGACCGCCGGGCAGAGGATCGCGCCGCCGCCGACGCGTGCGCCGCGGCGGATCGTCGGGCCGCGCATCAGCGCCTTCCGGCGCTCGGTGCGGCCCATGAAGTTGTCGTTCGTCGTCACGACGCAGGGAGCGACGAAGACGTCCTCCTCGAGCGTCGAGTACGCCGTCACGTACGCCTCCGCCTGGATCCGCGTGCCGCGGCCGATCGTCGTGTCGTTCTCGACCAGCGAGCCGCGGCCGACGACGACGTCGTCGCCGATCTCCACCCGCTCGCGCACGCAGGACTGGTCGCCGAGGATGCAGGACGCGCCGACCGTCGTCCCCGCGAAGACGATCGCGCCGGTCGAGACCACCGTGCCGTCGCCGATCCGCGCCGGCGGCAGCGGCTCCCGCTTCGCCGTCGAGCGCGCCCCCAGCGTCGGCTGCTTGCCGACGACCGCGTTCTCGAGCACGCGCACGCCCTCGCCGAGGACCGTCCCCTCGTAGACGGTCGCGGACGGATGCACCTCAGCCATGCAGGCTCTCCGTCAGCCGGTCGAGCGCGCGCACGACGCGGGCACCGTCCTCGGCCACCTTGCGCCGGTCGCCGTCGCCCGCGACGAGGCGCAGGAACGCCTGGCACTCGAGCTTCAGCGGCTCGTCGGTCGCGATCTTCGGGATGAAGATGTCGCCCGAGCGCGTCTGCCACTCGCCGTAGCTGTCGGTGCGTTTCCACGGCGCCTTGTCGTAGATCGTCACCTTGCGGTCGAGCTCCATGTCGTCGAAGACGACCATCTTCTCGCGGCCGACGACGGTCATCTTCCGCATCTTGTGCGGGTCGAGCCACGAGAGGTGCATGTGCGCGATCTTGCCGCTCGGGAAGCGCAGGTAGCAGAAGACGACGTCCTCGACGCCCTCGGTCAGGAAGCCGCGGCCGTGCGCCGTCGCCTCCGCCGGCTCCTCGTCGAGCAGGTAGAGGATCACCGAGAGGTCGTGGACGCCGAGCGACCAGAGCGCGTTCTCCTTCGTGCGCACGATGCCGAGGTTCTGGCGGTTGCCGTAGACGCAGAGCACCTCGCCGAGCTCGCCGCCGTCG
>DASSSQ010000154.1:0-23686 GCA_035708405.1 Gaiellaceae bacterium | reverse complement strand
TCCGCCGCGCCGAGCCGTACCTCGCCTACCCGGAGATCGACTTCGACGTGCCGGTCTACGAGAACGGCGACGTCTACGACCGCTACCGCGTCCACATGGACGAGATGCGGCAGTCGACGCGGATCGTCGCGCAGTGCCTCGACCGGCTCGAGGAGCTGGAGGGAGAGCCATGGATCGCGGACAACCGCAAGGTCGTGCTGCCGCCGCGGCACGAGCTGCACACGTCGATGGAGACGCTGATCCACCACTTCAAGATCGTCACCGAGGGCTACCGCGTGCCCGAGGGCGAGGTCTACGTCGCGGTCGAGTCGCCGCGCGGCGAGTTCGGCTGCTACGTCGTCTCCGACGGCGGGCCGCGGCCGTGGCGGGTCAAGTTCCGTGCGCCGTCGTTCGTCGCCCTGCAGGCGACGGCGGCGTGCATGCACGAGGCGCTCGTCGCGGACATGATCGCGATCGTCGGCTCGCTCGACACGGTGATGGGCGAGGTCGACCGGTGACGGAGCAGGAGTTCGATGCGGAAGTCGCCGAGCTCGCGGCGCGCTATCCGAGCTCGCGCTCGGCGGTGCTGCCGGCGCTGCGGCTCGCGCAGGAGCGGCACGGCGGCTGGCTGCCGCCGGAGGCCTTCCGCGAGGTCGGCGACGCGCTCGGGCTGACGCCCGGGTACTGCCAGGCGGTCGCGTCCTTCTACGACATGTTCCACCTGGAGCCGGTCGGCCGGCACCTGGTCGAGGTCTGCACCAACGTCTCGTGCGCGCTCGTCGGCGCGCAGCAGGTACTGGAGGCGTTCGAGTCGGAGCTCGGCGTGCGCTGCGGCGAGACGACCGCCGACGGCGAGGTGACGCTGCGCGCGGTCGAGTGCGCCGGCGGCTGCGGCTGGGGCACGGTCGTCGTCGTCGACGACCGCTACCGCGAGCCGGTCGGGGCGGACGACGTGCCGGCGATCGTCGAGGAGCTGCGGAATGCCTGAGACGAGGCTGCTGCTGAAGGGCGCCGGCGAGCGCGACCTGACGCAGATCGCCGAGTACCGCGCCGCAGGCGGCTACGAGTCGCTCGCGAAGGCGCGGGCGATGGAGCCGCAGCAGGTGATCGACGCGCTGCTCGAGGCGAACCTGCGCGGCCGCGGCGGCGCCTTCTTCCCGATGGGCCGCAAGGCGAGCTTCCTGGCGGCCGGGCCGCCGCGCTATCTCGTCGTCAACGCGGACGAGTCGGAGCCGGGCACCTTCAAGGACCGCGAGATCCTCTTCTCCGACCCGCACCGGCTCGTCGAGGGCTGCCTGATCACGGCGCACGCGATCGGCTGCGAGCAGGTCTTCATCTACATCCGCGGCGAGTACCACGCCGAGTACGAGATCCTGAGGGCCGCCTGCGACCAGGCGCGCGACGCGGGGCTCTTCGCGGGCGTGGCGATCGTGCTCCACCGCGGCGCGGGCGCGTACATCTGCGGCGAGGAGTCGGCGCTGCTCGAGTCGCTCGAGGGCAACCGCGGCCAGCCGCGCGCGCGGCCGCCGTTCCCCGCGGTCTCCGGCCTCTACCGGGCGCCGACGCTGATCAACAACGTCGAGACGGTCGCGACCGTGCCGGTGATCCTGGCGACGGGCGCGGCCGAGTACGCGAAGCTCGGCGTGCCGCCGGACTCGACCGGCACGCGCGTCTTCTCGCTCTCCGGCAACGTCGTGAACGGCGGCAACTACGAGCTCGAGATGGGGACGACGCTGCGCGAGCTGATCTACGACCTCGGCGGCGGCATCCCCGACGGCCGCGAGCTGCGCGCGGTGATCCCGGGCGGCTCGTCGACCCCGGTGCTGCGCGCGGACGAGATCGACATGCCGCTCGACGCGCAGTCGGCGGCCGAGCTGGGGACGATGCTCGGCTCCGGCGCGGTCATCGCGATCGACGACCGCGCCTGCCTCGTCCAGGTGACGCTGCGGATCGCGCAGTTCTACATGCACGAGTCGTGCGGCAAGTGCACGCCGTGCCGCGAGGGCACGCGCTGGGTCGTCCAGATCGTCAAGAAGATCGAGGAGGGCCGCGCCGAGCCGCGCGAGCTCGACCTGCTGCTCGACGCGTGCGACCGGATCCTCGGCAAGTGCCTCTGCCCGCTCGGCGACGCCGACGCGATGGCGGTCGCCGGCTTCGTCAACAAGTTCCCGGAGGAGTTCCGCGCCCACATCGAGCACGGCGGCTGCCCCTACGGCGGCGCCTCCTCCGTCGAGGGCCTGCTGGCCCCGATCGCGCTGCACTGGCACGACCCGACGACGGTGGAGCTGCCGTCGTGAGCGCGCCGGAGCTCGTCACGCTGACGATCGACGGCGTCGAGGTGCAGGCGCCGAAGGGGCTCGGCCTCGTCGAGACGGCGCAGCTCGCCGGGATCGAGATTCCCGTCTTCTGCTACGAGCCGCGCGTCGGGCCGCCGCTCGGCGCCTGCCGCATGTGCCTCGTCGAGATCGAGGGGATGCCGAAGCTGCAGGCCGGCTGCACGATGACCGCGCAGGACGGGATGGTCGTCAAGACCGCCGCCGCCTCCGGCAAGGCCGCCGAGGGCCAGAACGCGACGCTCGAGTTCATCCTCCTGAACCACCCGCTCGACTGCCCGGTCTGCGACAAGGGCGGCGAGTGCCCGCTGCAGGATCTGACCTTCCGCTACGGGCCGGGCTCGAGCCGGCTCAGCTTCGCGAAGCGGACGCTCGACAAGCCGATCCCGATCTCGCCGACGATCTCGCTCGACCGCGAGCGCTGCATCATGTGCTTCCGCTGCACGCGCTTCTCGCAGGAGGTGGCCGAGGACGGGCAGCTCGTCGCGCGCAACCGCGGCGCGCTCTCGATGATCGCGACCTTCGAGGACACGCCCTACCGGGCGCCGTTCTCGGGCAACGTGACCGAGCTCTGCCCGGTCGGAGCGCTGCTGCCGATCCAGTACCGCTTCGAGGCGCGGCCGTGGGAGATCCAGAACGTGCCGACGGTCTGCGGCCTCTGCCCGGTCGGCTGCAACGTCTCGGCGACGACGCGCGAGGGGAAGGTGAAGCGGATCCTCTCGCGGAACCATCCCGAGGTCGACGAGGGCTGGCTCTGCGACAAGGGCCGCTTCTCGTTCCCGCACCTGCGCGCCGCCGACCGGATCGCCGAGCCGCTGCGCCGCGCCGGCCGCCGCCGGCTCGAGGCGGCGAGCTGGGACGACGCGCTCGACGAGGCCGAGCGGCTGCTGCGCGCCTCCGGGCCGCGCACGGTGACGGCGCTCTCCGGCTCGGAGTCGGTCGAGCAGGCGTGGGCGCTCGCGAAGCTGCTGCGGCGCGGCCTCGGCGCGCACGAGGCGGTGCTGCCGGAGGCGGCCTCGGACGCGCTCGACGCCTACTCGCTGCCGCTCTCGGCGATCCGCGACGCGCAGCTCGTCGTCGTCGTCGGCGACGAGCCGGTCGCCGACCGCGCGCCGGTCGTCGACCTCTGGCTGCGCTCGGCGCGGCGCAACGGCGCGGAGATCGTCGCGCTCGGGCCGTCGACCGAGAGCGCCGCCGAGGTCTGCCGCGGCCTGGCGGCGACGGAGCTCGGCGCGCGGCTGCGCGAGACCGAGCGCGCGATCCTCGTCTGGTCGGGCGACGGCCCGCAGGGATGCCTGGCGGCGCTCGCGGGCGAGCTCGGCCTCGCCGACCGGCCCGGCTCCGGCGCCTTCTACCTGCCGCGGACCCCGAACGGCCGCGGCGTCGCCGACGCCTGGGCCGCGGCCTCCGACGAGGACCCGGGCGACGCCGAGATTGGGCTGCTGATCGTCTCCGGCGACGAGGCGGCCGCCGACCCGCACGTGCGCGCGCTCGCCGAGAAGGCCGACGCGGTGCTCGCGATCGGGATGTTCTCGGAGCCGCTCCGCGGCTGGGTCGACCTCGTCCTGCCGGCGACGAGCTACCTCGAGCGCGACGGGACGACGATGAACCTCGAGGGTCGGCTGCAGCGCCAGCGCCGCGCCGTGATGGCGCCGTGCCCCGACGAGACCGCCTGGATCGCGAAGCTCGGCGAGCGCTTCGGCGTCGAGATCTCGCCCTATCCGTCGCTGCTCTTCGAGGAGCTCGCGGCCGCCTGCTACCCGGGCGTCTCCTACGAGGGGATCGGCGAGCGCGCGGGGCTGCCGCCGCGCGCCGCGGCCTCGCCGGTCGAGGCGCCCGCGCCCGCGCGGGAGCCGGCGCGCGCCGCGGCCGGCTTCCGCCTGCTCCGCTACACGCCGCTCTTCTCCGGCCCCGCCGTCGAGCGCGTGCCCGAGCTCCAGTTCCAGCGCCCGGCGGCCGAGGTCGAGCTCGCGCGCGCGGACGCGAAGCGGCTCGGGATCGCGGCCGGCGACACGGTTCGCGTCTCCCACGACGGCAGCTCCGTCGAGCTGACCGCGCACCTCTCGCGAACGCTCCCCGAGGGCGTCGTCCGGGTCGCGCGCGAGCACGCCGGCGAGCTCGAGCACGACGTGGAGGTGACGCGCGCGTGATCGCCGCACTGCTCGAGCCCTGGTGGATCAGCCTGATCAAGGCGGCGATCATCATCAACCTCGTCCTCGGCATGTTCGCCTACCTGACGCTGGTCGAGCGCAAGCTGATGGGCCGGATGCAGCTCCGCTACGGGCCGAACCGCGCCGGGCCGTACGGCCTGCTGCAGCCGATCGCCGACCTCGTCAAGCTCGTCCGCAAGGAGGCGTTCTTCCCGGAGACCTCGGTCGACGCGCTCTACATCGCCGCGCCCGCGCTCTCGGCGATCACCGCGCTCGCCGCCTTCTCGGTGATCCCGTGGGGCAGCGGCTGGACGGTCAACGGCTGGCACGTCACCGGCGAGGTCGTCAACGTCTCGATCAGCCTGCTCGTGATCTTCGCGCTCGGCTCGATCGGCATCTACGGCTTCATCGTCGGCGGCTGGTCGTCCGACTCGAAGTACTCGCTGCTCGGCTCGATGCGCACCTGCGCGCAGCTCGTCTCCTACGAGGTCTCGCTCGCGCTCTCCGTGCTCGGCGTCGTGCTGATGGCGCACTCGATCTCGCTCGTCGACATCGTCCACGCGCAGGGGCGCTTCGTCGCCTACGCGGGGCCGCAGTTCGTCGGCCTCGTCGTCTTCTTCCTCGGCGGGATCGCCGAGACGAGCCGCGCGCCCTTCGACCTGCCGGAGGCCGAGCAGGAGCTCGTCGCCGGCTACCACACCGAGTACTCCGGCATGCGCTGGGGCCTCTTCCAGATGGCCGAGTACGTGAACATGATCACGCTCTCCGGCCTGATGGTGACGCTCTTCTTCTCCGGCTGGCACGGGCCGTGGCACCTGGGTCCGCTCTGGTTCCTGCTCAAGCTCGCCGGCGTGCTCTTCGTCTTCATCTGGCTGCGGACGACGCTGCCGCGGCTTCGCTACGACCAGCTGATGCGCTTCGGCTGGAAGGTGCTGCTGCCGGTCGCGACGGTCAACGCGGTCGTCACCGCTCTCCTGGTGGTGTGGCTGTGAGCCACACCGCGACGACCTTCAAGGGCTTCGGCGTGACGCTGAAGCAGATCTTCAAGAAGCCGATCACCCAGGAGTACCCGGAGTACAAGCGGCCGCTCTACCCGCGCTTCCGCGGGCGGCACCGGCTCTGGCGGCACGAGAACGGGCTCGAGAAGTGCGTGGGCTGCTCGCTCTGCGCGGCCGCCTGCCCGGCCGACTGCATCCGCGTCGTCGCCGCCGAGAACACCGCCGAGAACCGCGTCTCCGCCGGCGAGCGCTACGCGCGCATCTACGAGATCAACCTCTCGCGCTGCATCTTCTGCGGCTACTGCGAGCTCGCCTGCCCCTTCGACGCGATCACGCTCGGCAACGAGTTCGAGATCTCGGAGTACAACCGCGACGACCTGATCTACACGAAGGACATGCTGCTCGCCGAGCCGATCAAGAAGGTGCCGATCGCCGACCCGGAGCTGTACGACACGCCGATCCCCTACTACAGGACGGGCTCGTGATGGCCGGCAACGTGCTGATCTGGATCGTCTGGGTGCTGGCGGCGTTCGCGTGCCTCGGCTCCGGCCTCGCCGTCGTCACCTTCACGAACCCGTTCTACTCGGCGCTCGCGCTGATCGGGAACCTCGGCTCGCTCGCGGTCATGTACCTGCTGCTGAACGCGGAGTTCGTCGCGGCCGCGCAGGTGCTCGTCTACGCGGGCGCGGTGATGGTGATGTTCCTGTTCGTGATCGCCTACGTCGGCACCGACTCGGTGACGCCGTGGGCGGGCGGGCCGAGCTGGCAGGCGGTCGGCGCCGTGCTCGCCGCGGGCGCGATCTTCCTCGAGATCGTCGTCGTCGTCGGCCTGAAGGCCGGCGGCCGGCTCTCGCACGAGGCGAAGATCGCGGAGAGCTTCGGCTCGCCCGCCGACATCGGCCGCGTCTTCCTGACCGACCACCTGATCGCGTTCGAGATCACCTCGATCGTGCTGCTCGTCGCGGCGGTCGGCGGCGTCGTGCTCGGCTCGCACGCGCGCCAGACGACGGAGTACGACGTATGAGCCGCAGGCTCGACGGAGGCGACCAGGCATGAGAGGGCCGGAGGTCACCTGGTACCTCGGCGTCGCCGCGTTCCTGTTCGCGACCGGCGCCTTCGGCGTGCTCGTGCGGCGCAGCCCGCTGATCGTGCTGCTCGCGCTCGAGATCATGCTCAACGCCTGCAACCTCGCGCTGATCGCGATGTCGCGCCACCACGGCCGCGCCGACGGCCAGGTCTTCGCGCTCGGCGTGATGGCGGTCGCCGCCTCCGAGGTCGTCGCCGGCCTCGGCCTGATCGTCGCGATCCACCGCCGCCGCCTCGCCCTCGACGTCGACAGGTTGACGAGCCTCCGCGGATGACGATCGCAGCCTGGATCACCCTGGCGGCGCCGCTCGCCGCCATAGCCCTGATCACGCTGGGCGGCAACCTGCTGCCGCGGCGCGGCGCGGGCTATGTCGCGACCGCGTTCACCTTCGTCTCGTTCGCCGCCGCCGTCTACGCGTTCGTGGCGATGTGGCAGCGGGCCGGCGCCGACCGCTCGCAGGTCTCGACCGGCTGGACGTGGCTCTCGGCGGGCGGCTTCCACGCGGGGATGTCGATCCTCGTCGACCCGCTCTCGGTCTTCATGATGCTCGTCGTCTCCGGCGTCGGCGCGCTGATCATCGGCTACTCGATCGGCTACATGGACGGCTCCGACGAGGAGCGGCGCTTCTTCGCGTACATGGCGATCTTCGTCTTCTCGATGCTGCTCCTCGTCGAGAGCGCGAACCTGCTGCTGCTGCTCGCCGGCTGGGGGATGGTCGGCCTCTCGAGCTACCTGCTGATCGGCTACGACCAGCACCGGCCGGCGGCGATCCACGCGGCGAAGAAGGCGTTCATCATGAACGCGTTCGGCGACGCGACGATGGCGCTCGCCCTCTTCCTGCTGATCCAGCACACCGGCACGCTCGAGTTCGGGCCGACCTTCGCGCACGCGCCAGGCGGCACGATCGGGATCCTGATCGCGCTCGGCCTGCTCGGCGGCGCGCTCGCGAAGTCGGCGCAGCTGCCGCTCCACACCTGGCTGCCGGACGCGATGGAGGGCCCGACGCCGGTCAGCGCGCTGATCCACGCGGCGACGATGGTCACCGCCGGCGTCTACCTGATCGTCCGCTGCCATCCGCTGTTCGAGCGGGCGATCTCGGTCGAGAAGACGGCCGCGGTGCTCGGCGCGGCGACGCTCGTCCTCGCCGGCCTCGTCGCGCTCGTCCAGGTCGACATCAAGAAGGTGATCGCCTACTCGACGATGTCGCAGATCGGCTACATGTTCCTCGCCGCCGGGCTCGGCGCCTACGCGAACGGGATGTTCCACCTGATGACGCACGCCTTCTTCAAGGCGCTGCTCTTCCTCGCCGCCGGGATCCTGATCCACGCGCTCGCCGGCGAGCAGGACATCCGCAAGCTGCGCGGCGCCGGGCGGCTCGCGCCGTTCACCTCGCTCTGCTTCCTCTCCGGCTCGCTCGCGCTCGTCGGCATCCCGCCGTTCGCCGGCTTCTTCTCGAAGGACTCGATTCTCGCCGCCGGGCTCGACCGCGGCACGCTCGGCTACATCCTGTTCGCGCTCGGCGAGGTGGGCGCGTTCCTGACCGGCCTCTACACCTTCCGGCTCTGGTTCGTCGTCTTCCGCGGCGAGCCGACGCCGTTCGTGCGCGAGCACTTCCACCGCCATCACGGCAAGGAGGGGCCGTTGTGGATGCTCGGCACCGTCGGCGTCCTCGGCGTGCTGGCGCTGATCGGCGGCTGGATCCAGTTCTCGCCGATCTGGCACCCGATCGCGAACTGGCTCGACCCGGTCGCGCCGCCGCTCGCCAACCCGACGAGCACCGAGGAGGCGATCGCGTCGGCGCTCGCGGTCGGGCTCGGCGTCGCCGGGATCGTCGTCGCGTGGCTGATGTACGGCGCCGCGCGCGTCCCGGTGCCGCGGCTCGCCTTCGTCCAGCGGACGCTCGAGCACAAGTTCTGGTTCGACGAGCTCTACGACGCCGTCTTCTCGCGGCCGGCGGCCCAGCTCGCGCTCGCCCTCGACCGTGCGATCGAGCTGCCGCTCGTCGCCGGCTCGCTCGACGCGCTCGGCTTCGGCGCCCGCGAGGCCTGGTCGGGCACCTCGCGCGCGCAGACCGGCCTCGTCCGCTCCTACGTGCTCGCGCTCGCCGGCGCGATGGCCGCGCTCGTGATCGCGTTCCTGGTGGCGAGGTGAGGTGAGCCGGTGACCGGAACCGACTGGCAGACGACGACGCTGGTCGTGCTCCCGTTCGCGGGCGCGCTCGCGATCTGGTTCCTGCCGCTCGCGCGCTACACGGCGGGCGCGACGGCGGTGCTGATCTCGCTCGCGGAGGTCGCGGTCTGGATCGACACCGTGCAGCGCTTCGACTTCTCCTCGCCGGCGCTGCAGTTCGCCGTCCGGCGGAGCTGGTTCCGCGATCTCGGCGTCAGCTACCACGTCGGCTTCTTCGGCTTCTCGCTCTGGCTCGTCGGCCTGACGGTGGTGGTGATGGCGGCCTGCGTCGTCTACGGCTTCTGGGCCCAGCGCGAGCATGCGCGCGCCTACTTCGGGCTGATGCTCTTCCTGACCGGGGCGATCGTCGGCGTGATGACGGCGCAGGACCTGCTCGTCTTCTACGCGTTCTTCGACGCGATGCTGATCCCGCTCTACGTGCTCGTCGGCGTCTGGGGCGGGCCGCGGCGCGGGATCGCGACGATCAAGCTGGTCGTCTACACGCTGACCGGCTCGCTGCTGATGCTGGCCGCGGTGATCTGGTTCGGGCTCCACGCGGGCACCTTCGACCTGATCGACTCGGGCACGAGCTCCTCGATCTGGCTCTTCCTCGGCTTCATGGCGGCGTTCGCGGTCAAGCTGCCGTTCTTCCCGCTCCACGGCTGGCTGCCGGACGCCTACCGCGAGGCGCCGCCGGAGGTGACCGCCGCGCTCTCGGGCGTCGTCTCGAAGGCGGCGATCTACGGGATGCTGCGGATCGCGATCTCGAAGTTCCCCGGGCCGACGCACGACGTGCGGCCCGCGATCCTGGCACTTGCTGCCGTCGGGCTCGTCTACGGCTCGCTGTACGCGTTCCGCGCGCCCGACTTCCGCGGCGTCGTCGCCTACTCCTCGCTCGCGCATCTCGGGCTGATCGTCCTCGGCCTCTTCGCCGGCAACGACCTCGGCTACGACGGCGCGATCCTGCAGTCGGTCAACCACGGCCTCGTCACCGCCGGGCTCTTCCTGCTCGCCGGATCGATCGAGCGGCGCACGGGTACCGGGCTCTTCTCGCAGCTCGGCGGCATGGCGCGCGGGCGGCCCGCGCTCGCGACGGCGGTGATGACGGCCGGGATCCTCTCGCTCGCGGTGCCGCTGTCGGCGAACTTCGCCGGGGAGTTCCTGATCCTCGCGGGCGTCTTCCGGCAGGGCTGGGGCTGGGCCGTCGTCGGCGGCTTCGGGGTCGTGCTCGCGGCGATGTACATGCTGCGCGCGATCTCGGGCGTGCTGCACCAGGACGTCGGCCCGGCGGTGCGCGAGGAGGCGCTCGACCTGCGTCCGGCCGAGCTCGCGTTCGTCGCGCCGCTGCTCGCGTGCGTCGTCGCGCTCTCGGTCTGGCCGAACGGGATCAGCGGCCGCGCCTTCGCCAGGGGCACGGGGGCGCGGCAGACGGTGGCGACGGAGCTCGCGGGCATGCGCACGGGCTGGACCGGCTACGCGCCGCTGGAGGCGGCGAAGAAGTGACGCTGCACCGCCCGCACGTCGACTGGTTCTCGATCTCGCCGGAGCTCGTGCTGCTCGGCGCCGCGGGCGTGCTGCTGCTCGGCGCGGTGCTCGTCCCGGTCCGCGGGCGGCGGCCGTTCTCCGCGTTCGTCGCCCTGCTCGGCTTCGGCGGCGCCTTCGGGATGGCGGTCGCCGTCTACGCGCGCTCCGCGCACGGCAGCCTGCGGATCGCCGAGGCGCTCTTCCGCGACCGCTACGGCGCGCTCGCGCAGATCATCATCTGCGGCGCGGGCCTGCTGACCGTGCTCGTCGCCTACGCGCAGCGGATGCGCGACGAGCACGTCGGCGAGTTCTACGCGCTGCTCGCCACCGCCGGCGCGGGCATGGCCTTCTTCGTCACCGCCGGCAACCTGATGACCCTCTTCCTCTCGCTCGAGTGGTTCTCGATCTCGCTCTACATCCTCTGCGCGATCGACGTCGGCCGCGAGGGCTCGCTCGAGGCGGGGCTCAAGTATCTGATCGTCGGCGGCTTCGGCTCGGCCGTGCTGCTCTTCGGCTCGGCGCTCGTCTACGGGGAGACCGGCGCGCTCTCGTTCACCGGCATCGCGCGCGCCTCCGCCGGCCACTCCGGCGACGTGATGCTGCTGATCGGCTTCGCGATGATCCTCGCCGGCTTCGGCTTCAAGGCCTCGGCGGCGCCGTTCCACATGTGGACGCCGGACGCCTACGAGGGCGCGCCGAGCTCGGTGACGGCGTTCATGGCGGCGGCGACGAAGACGGCGGCGCTCGTGCTGCTGCTCCGCGTCGTCACGACCGCCTTCCCCGGCGAGCAGCACCTGTGGACGTGGGCGCTGGCGGCGATCGCGGTCGCCTCGCTCGCGGTCGGCAACGTCGCCGCGCTCTTCCAGCGCGGGCTGAAGCGCCTGCTCGCGTACTCGTCGGTCTCGCACGCGGGGTTCATGCTGATCGCGATCGCCGCCGCGAACGGGCTCGGCGGGCGGGCGCTCCTCTACTACCTGATCCCGTACTCGGCCATGTCGGTCGGCGCCTTCGCGATCGTGGCGGCGCGCGAGCGGGAGCTGCGGCAGCCGGTGACGATCGAGAACCTCGCCGGGATGCTCTGGGAGCGGCCGTTCCTCGGCTTCTCGATGGTCGTCTTCATGCTCGGCTTCGCCGGGCTGCCGCCGACGGGCGGCTTCGTCGGCAAGTTCTACGCCTTCGCGGCCGCGTACCGGCACGGCTTCGTCTGGCTGGTGATCGTCGGCGTCGTCTTCACCGCGGTCAGCCTCTACTACTACCTCGGCGTGATCCGCTCGATGTGGGCGCGGCCGGCGGGCGCGACGAGCCTGGCGCCGGTCGGCGGCTCGCCGCCGAGCGACCCGCTGCTGCACGCCGCGGTCGCCGCCTGCCTCGTCGTCGCGGTCGGCTCGTTCTTCGCCGTGCAGCCGCTGATCGAGATCGCGCACCACGCGGCTTCCGCGCTGCCGTTCTAGGATTCCGTCATGACCGAGACGGCTCCGCGGCTCGACGCCGCGAGGGTGGAGGCCTTCGTCGGCAACGCGCACGGCGATCTCGCCGAGGTCGAGCGGCTGCTCGCCGCGGAGCCCGCGCTCGTCGATGCGGCGTGGGACTGGGGCGGCGGCGACTGGGAGACGGCGCTCGGGGCCGCGTCGCACATGGGGCGGCGCGACATCGCCGAGCTCCTGATCGCGCACGGCGCACGCGTCGACCTGTTCGCGGCGGCGATGCTCGATCTCGACGACGTCGTCCGCGCGCTCCTCGACGCGTTCCCGGAGCTGCGCGACGCCAGGGGGCCCCACGGGATCCCGCTCCGCGCGCACGCCGAAGCGGGCGATGCCCGGCGGGTGCTAGCGCTGCTCGACGAGCGTGCCTAGCCGCGGCAGCCGGCCGCGGTAGAGCCGCGCGCCGCCCCAGACCGCCAGCTTGAGCGCGAGGACGAGCAGCGCGCCGACGAGCGCCGTCTCGCCGAGTCGCGGCACCTCGCCGGCGGCGACCGCGGGCCCGCGTGCGGCGGCGGCGAGCAGCAGCAGCACGTTCGCCGGCGCCCAGAGCAGCGCCTGCAGCGAGGCGACCGGATCGTCCTCGAGGTCGAGGTGCGTCCCGAACGACGCGAGCGCGCAGACCGAGGCGACGCCGACGGCCGCGACGAGCGACCAGAACGCGAGCGAATGCGACCCGGCCGCGTCCGCGAGCGGCGCGCAGACGACGAGAGCGGCGAGCAGCAGGCGGCGTCCCACGACGAAAGGTTCGCGGCACCGCCGGACGTTCCTCCCGCGTTAGGCTCACGCCGAACCGACCGAAGGAGACTGCATGGCTGACGCAACCCTGACGTGGCTCGGCCACTCGACGTTCAGGATCGACTCGCCCGGCGGGAAGCGGATCTACGTCGACCCGTTCCTGCACGGCAATCCGGCCTGCCCGGAGAGCGAGCAGCAGCCGGAGCGGGTCGACATCGTCGCGCTCACGCACGGCCACGGCGACCACGTCGGCGACACCGTCGAGCTGGCGAAGCAGTTCGGGCCGCAGATCGTCGCCCTCGTCGAGCTCAAGGCCTGGCTCGGCAAGCAGGGCGCGCCGGTCGGCGACCTGCCGGGGATCAACAAGGGCGGGTCGCAGTGGATCGACGGCATCCGCTTCACGCTGACGCACGCGTTCCACTCGTCGAGCTCGGAGGAGGGCGAGTACCTCGGCGAGCCGGCCGGGCTCGTGATCCGGCTCGAGAACGGCTTCACGGTCTACTTCGCCGGCGACACCTGCGTCTTCGGCGACATGCAGCTGATCGGGCGGCTCTACAAGCCGGATCTCGCCGTCCTGCCGATCGGCGACTGGTTCACGATGGGCCCGGAGGAGGCGGCGGTGGCGCTCGAGCTGCTCGGCGTCGACCGCTGCGTCCCCTGCCACTACGGCACCTTCCCCGTGCTGACGGGGACGCCCGAGCGGCTGCGCGAGCTCGCGGGCGGCGTCGAGGTGCACGTGCCGGAGCCCGGAGGCAGCGTCGACCTGTGAGACAGCGCTGGTGGGGAGCGAGCGGCCGGCGCGTGCCGGAGATCACCGTCGTCGGCGAGCTCGACCTCGGCGACGCGCTCGTCCTCGACTCGGTCGACGACGTGGAGGCGCTGCGGCGCGCGCACGAGGAGGGACGGCCGGTGGCGGTGCGCGCCGACGACGTCGACGCGTTGAAGCGCGCGCTCGCCCGGCCCGAGGTGGCGACCGTGGTCGTGCCGAGGCCGGAGCTGCGCGACGTCGACCTGACGGAGATCACCTACGGATGACCTATTCGATCGCAGCCTGCGACCTCGAGGCGGGGCAGTGGGGCGTCGCGACGCAGTCGAAGTTCCTCGCCGTCGGCTCGATCGTCCCCTGGGCCGAGCCAGGCGCCGGCGCGATCGCGACGCAGGCGCTCGCGAATCCTCGGTACGGGCCGGACGGGCTCGCGCTGCTGCGCGAGGGCGCATCGGCGGAGGACGTCGTCGCGCGGCTGACCGCGGCCGACGAGGGCCGCGACGAGCGCCAGGTCGGCGTCGTCGACGCGCGCGGCGGCAGCGCGACCTACACGGGCGCCGGCTGCCTCGAGTGGGCCGGCGGCGTCACCGGCCCGGGCTACGCCGCGCAGGGGAACATCCTCGTCTCGGAGGAGACGGTCGCCGCGCTCGCGGTCGCCTTCGAGTCGACGGCGGGCCGGCCGCTCGCCGAGCGGCTGCTCGAGGCGCTCGCGGCGGCGCAGGCGGCGGGCGGCGACCGGCGCGGCCAGCAGTCGGCGGCGCTCTACGTCGTCGAGCGCGACGGCGGCTACGCCGGGCTGACGGACGTCGTCGTCGACCTGCGCGTCGACGACCACGAGGCGCCGGTGCCCGAGCTGGCGCGGCTCTACGACCTCCACCAGGCGATCTTCGGCAAGACGCCGCGCGACCGCTGGCTCGAGGTCGACGACGCGCTCGCGCGCGAGCTGGAGGAGCGCCTGGCGCGGCTCGGCTACGACGGCAACCTGGCAGCCGCGTTCCGCACCTGGTCCGGCAACGAGAACCTGGAGGAGCGCGTCGACGGCGTCGAGCGGATCGACCCGGTCGTGCTCGAGACCCTGAGGAGGCGGACGTGAGCGGGTACGAGATCGCGCACCTGGACGAGCTGGAGGAGCTGCCGATCAACGACGGCGAGTTCGTCTGGCGGCCGGTGCGACGGCGCTTCGGGATCGAGGCGTTCGGCGCCAACGCCTACACGGCGGCGGCGGGTCAGCGCGTCGTCGAGGAGCACACCGAGGCGAGCCTCGGGCACGAGGAGCTGTACGTCGTCGTCCGCGGCCGCGCGACCTTCACGCTCGACGGCGAGGACGTCGACGCGCCGGCGGGCACGTTCGTCTTCGTCAGGCCGGGCACCCGGCGCGGCGCGGTCGCCGCCGAGGACGGGACCGCGGTGCTCGCGATCGGCGCGAAGGCGGGCGCCGCCTACGAGCCGTCGCCGTGGGAGGGCTCGTTCGCCGCCTTCTCGTACGCGGAGCTGGGCGACCTCGAGCGCGCGCGGGCCGAGCTCGAGACGAGCATCGACGCCCATCCGGGCGCGTGGCAGGGCCACTACAACGCCGCCTGCCTGGAGGCGCGCTTCGGCGACGCCGGGGCCGCGCTCGCGCACTACCGGCGCGCCGAGGAGCTCGAGCCGGACGAGGTGCGGCGGCGCGCGGCCGACGACTCCGACCTCGACGCGATCCGCTCAGCGATCGCCGGGCAGCCGGAGCCCGGCGGCGCGGGCGCGTAGCCCCGGCACCGGATCGCCTTCCGGCCGCGCGACGACGAGCAGCGCCGCCTGCTCGTGGCCGGCAAGCGCCTGCGCCGCGAGCGAGAGCCCGACCGCGAGCGCGAACGCCTTGTGCGCCTGCTCGCCGCCGAAGGGGACGACGTCCTCCGGCCGCGCGAGTCCGGCGAGCACGTCGCCGTGGGTCGCCTTCGCCATCGAGACGTCGCTGACGAGCGGCCTGCCGTCCGAGCTCGGGATCCCGATCGCGAGCGGGATCGTGCCGACGAGCGGCTCGCCGCCCTCCGGATGGGACAGGCGCGGCGGCGAGGTCGCCGTCAGCAGCGCGACGAGGCCGGCCTCCGCGAGCCGGCGCACCCAGTAGCCGAGCGCGCCGGTCGGGAAGCAGCGGCGGGCGACGACGACGAGCGCTCCCGCCGGCGGCTCGGCGACGAGCGCGTCGCAGATCGCGGCGAGCGTCAGGTAGCCGAGGGCGCCGGCGCCGTCCCAGACGTGCAGGCCGGCCTGCTCGGCGACGAGGCGCGGACGCGCCGCCGGATCGAGCTCCGGCAGCGCCGCGAGCCACTCGACCCGCGCGAGCCCGTGGCTCGGCTTGCCCCGCCGCTCGGCATCGACGAAGTGGTCGGCGAGCGCCGAGGCGTCCGCCGCCGAGAAGCCGAGCCCGCGCAGGAACGGCACGACCTCCTCAACGCGCACGGCGTCTCCCCGCGAGGAGGAGCGCCGCGACGAGCAGCAGCCCGGCGAGCGGCGCCATTCCTTCCTTGTGACACTGTGTCACGAGGAAGGAGCGGCGGCCGAACTCGAGCACCGGCCAGCCGCGCGCGGCCGCGGTCCGGCGCAGCGCCCGGTCCGGGTTGACGGCGATCGGCGTCCCGACCGCCTCGAGGAACGGCAGGTCGCCGTGGCTGTCCGAGTAGGCCGTCGAGGCGGCCAGGTCGATCCGCTCCCGCCCGGCGAGCTCGCGCAGGCACGCCGCCTTCGCCTCGCCGTGCAGCGCGCGCACGACGCGACCCGTGTAGATGCCGTCCTCGCGCTCGCAGATCGAGCCGAGCGCGCCGTCGAGGCCGAGCTCCGCGGCGAGCGCGTCGACGATTTCCTGCAGCGCCGCGCTGACGACGTAGACCGGCTCGCCGCGCTCGCGATGGCGGCGGACGAGCTCGAGCGGCTCCGCGAAGACGAGCGGCTTCAGCACCGGCTCCATCGCCTCGGCGACGAGCTCCTGCAGCTCCTCGACGCGGACGCCGCGCAGCACCGCCATCCCGTCCTCGGCGACCCTGCGCACCGCCTCGCCGCTCGCGCCGCGCGCGACGAAGAGCAGCTGCCAGAGCGCGGCCTTCGCCAGCTGGCGGCGGCCGATCAGCCCGCGCTCGCGGAACGAGCCGGCGAGCGCCAGCGAGCTCGAGCGCCGCAGCAGCGTCCGGTCGAGGTCGAAGAACGCGGCTCCGGCCACCGCGACTGTCGCTAGCCGACGAGCGGCAGCGGCTTGAACCCGGCGCCGCGGTCGAGAATCCGCTTCGCGACCTCGCGGATCTCCTGCGCCGTCGTCGAGTCCGCCTCGGCGAGCACGAGCGGCTCGCCGCGGTCGCCCGCCTCGCGCAGCGCCGCGTCGAGCGGCACCGCGCCGAGCAGCGGGATCCCGAGCTCCGCCGCCAGCGCCGACCCGCCGCCGGAGCCGAAGACCTCCGAGGTCATGTTCTCGACGACGCCGACCAGCCGCATGCTCGTCTTCTGCGCCATCAGCGCGGCGCGCGCGGCGACCTCCTGCGCGAGCGGCTGCGGCGTCGTCACGATCACCGCCTCGGCGCGCGGCAGCAGCTGGCCGAGCGAGATCGAGACGTCGCCGGTGCCGGGCGGCATGTCGACGACGAGCGTGTCCAGCTCGCCCCAGTGCACGTCCGAGAGGAACTGCTCGAGCGCGCGGTGCAGCATCGGCCCGCGCCACATCACCGGCTCGTTGCCGTCGAGGAAGAAGCCGATCGACATCAGCTTCAGGTCGTGCGCGACCGGCGGCACGATCATCTTGTCGACGAGCACCGGCTTCTGGCGGATGCCGAGCAGATGCGGGACGGAGTGGCCGTAGACGTCGGCGTCGAGCACGCCGACGCGCTGGCCGAGCTGCGAGAGCGCCGCGGCGAGGTTGACCGTCACCGTCGACTTGCCGACGCCGCCCTTGCCGGAGGCGATCGCGAGCACGCGCGTCGAGCGGTCGAGCGAGATCCCCTTCGTGCGCTCGCTGACGCCGCCGCGCAGCTTCGTCGTCAGCGCGGCCTTCTCGTCCGGGCTCATCACGTCGAACTCGAGCCGCACCGCCTCGACGCCGGGAACGGCCATCACGTGCTCGTGCACCTGGTCCTGGAAGGAGGTGCGCAGCGGGCAGCCGGCGACGGTGAGCGCGATCGTCACGGTCACCTGGCCGCCGTCGATCTCGATCGAGCGGACCATGTCGAGCTCGGTCACCGGCTTGCGCAGCTCGGGGTCGATCACGTTCCCGAGCGCGGCCATGATCTGCTCGCGCGCCACCTCCATCGATGGCAGCGTAGCGGGGCCGGGCATGCTCCCGGGGTGGCCAACCCGACGCCGATCGCCTCCGCGGTGCTCGTCCCCGTCTACCGCGACGAGGCGGGCGAGCTGCGCGTCGTGCTCGTCGTCCGCGGCGCGCACGGCGTGCACGGCGGCCAGCTCGGCTTCCCCGGCGGCAAGGCCGAGCCGGGCGACGCCTCGCTGCTCGAGACGGCGCTCCGCGAGACGGAGGAGGAGGTCGGGCTCGCGCGCGTCGAGATCCGCGTGCTCGCCGAGCTGGAGCCGCTCGACACCCGCGCGACCGGCTTCCGCGTCACCGCCTTCGTCGCGCGCGTGCCCGCGGACGTGCTCTGGCGGCCGCGCGCGGGCGAGATCGACGGGATCGTCACGCCGCGCGTCGCCGACGTCGCCGGCCGTCTCGACGCCGACTCGGTGCCCGTCGAGGGACACCGGCTCTGGGGTCTGACGCTGCGCCTGCTCGACCTCGTCGTGCCGCGCCTCTCGGCCGGCGAGTGGCAGGTGTAGAGATACTCCGCGGGATGACGACCGCGCGCAGCAGCGAGCTGCTCGACCTGGCCCGCCGCGTCGCGGACGCGCTCCCGGCCGCGGTCGCGGAGGAGGTCGTCCTCACGGGAAGCGTCTCCCGCGGCGCGGCCGACGAGCTCTCCGACATCGAGATGCTGATCGTCACGCCCGCGCAGCTCGAGCTCGCGGCCTGCTTCGAGCTGGCCCGCGGCGCCGGGCTCGACGGCCTCGGGACGTGGGGCCCGCAGGACGGGCCGGCGCGCCGCGTCTCGGGGGAGCGGGAGGGCGTGCCGCTCGAGCTGATCTGGTGGTCGAGGGAGTTCGCGGAGCGAAGCGTCGACGCGCTCTTCGCGGGCGATCCCTCGTCGACCGCCGACGCGCTCGCACACGGGGTGCCGCTGCGGACGGCCGGCCTGCTGGCGCGGTGGCAGGAGCGGCTCGCCGACTACCCGGAGGAGCTCGCCGCAGCGCGGATCGAGGACGCCGCCCTGACCTGGGGCGGCTTCGCGGCCGCGGGCCTGCTCACGCTCGCGCGGCCCGGCGAGCGGCTCGCGCTGCTCGAGCGGATGGTCGACGACGCCGCGCGCGTCGTCCGCATCGTCTTCGCGCTGAACCGCGTCTGGCAGCCGACGCACAAGCGCCTCACGGCTCGCGTCGCCCCGCTCGCCGTCCGGCCCGAGCGGCTCGCCGAGCGGATCGAGGAGGCGCTGACCGAGCCCGACCCGCGCCGCGCGCTCCTCGTCATGACCGCGCTGCAGTCGGACACGGTCGCGCTCGCGCCGGACGGGCCGAACGTCGTGCGTGCGCGGCGCTGGCTAGCGGCGGGGGCGGAGGCGCTCGCGGGCAGGGGCGGCGTAGGCCTCGATCCCGAGCAGCGCGCGTAGCCGCAGCGCGTTCCGCGGCGCGAAGCCCTCCCAGTCGTTGTTGAAGTACGCGTAGACGTCGACGCCGTCCTCGCGCCAGGCCTCGAGGCGCGCGGCCCACGCGCGGAGCTCGCGCTCGGAGTAGTTGCCGCGGCGTCCGTGCGTGCCGGCGTGGAAGCGGACGAGCGTCCAGTCCGCGGTCGGCTCGTGGCTCTGGAACGAGTTCACACGGGGACTGTCCCCGATTGCAAGTGCTACTCCGTGGTCGCGGAGCAGGTCGTAGACCTCCTCGCGGAACCAGCTCTCGTGCCGGAACTCGAAGCAGTAGCGTCCCGGCGGCAGGTTCGCGAGCGCCGCCGCCAGCCGCTCGTCGTCGCGGCGGAAGTTCGGCGGCAGCTGCCAGAGCAGCGGGCCCGCCTTCGGCGAGGCGAGGAGCGGCTCGATCCGCTCGAGGAAGGTTGCGAGGCCGGGGCCGATCTCGCGCAGCCGCTTCAGGTGCGTGAGGTAGCGGCTGACCTTGACCGCGAAGCAGAAGCCGTCGGGCGTTTCGTCGACCCAGCGCCGCACCGACTCGACCTTCGGCAGCCGGTAGAAGGTCGTGTTCAGCTCGACGGTGTCGAAGCGGCCCGCGTAGAAGTCGAGCCAGCGGCGCGCCGGCAGCCGCGGCGGGTAGAAGACGCCCTGCCGCCAGTGCGCGTAGTTCCAGCCGGAGCAGCCGATCCGGATCACGGCTGAGGCGTACCCGCGCTCAGACGGGGTGGAACAGCATTCCGGAGAGCAGCTTCGGGTAGAAGAACGTCGTCTTCTGCGGCATCACGCCGCCGGCGGCGGCCCGCGCGGCGACCTGCTCGACCGTGACCGGGCGGAGCAGGAACGCGGCCTCCGCCTCGCCGCTGTCGACCGCGGCGACGGCCTCCGCCGCCACCGGCGTGTAGCCGACGACGTCGGCGTCGAGCGCCGCGACCGCCTCGGCGTCGAGCTCGGTGTCGGTCTCGATCCGGAAGTAGCGCCCGTCGCGGTAGAGCACCGGCCCCGGCAGCGGATCCGGCGGACCGTCGAGCTCGCTCGCCGGAACCCGGCCGAGGCGGCCGACGAGCCGGTGCGTCGGGAAGATCGCGAGCCCGGGCGCGCGCGAGCTGACGAGGACGACGAGCATGTGCGTCGCCGCCGGCTCCTCCTGCGCGAACGCGAGCGCGGTCTCGTAGCGGTGATGGCCGTCCGCGATCAGCAGCGGCCCGTCGAGCCGCGGTTCCGCGCCCGGCAGCTTCCAGAGCCGCGTGCGGACGCCGCCCTCCTCCGCCTCGAGCTCGGGCTCCCGCTCCGGCCGCGCGAGCGGCGGCTCGCCGTCGTAGAGCAGGAAGATCGGCTCGAGCTCGGTGCGGGTCGCGCGCAGGAGCCGCAGCCGGCCCTCCTTCGGCCCCGCGTGCGTGCGCTCGTGCGGGAGGACGGCGCCGGTCGCGTACGGCTCGACGCGCAGCGACGCCGCGAAGCCCTCGCGCGTCCGTTCGACGCCGTCCGGGCCGGTGTAGTCCTGGGCGACCCACCAGACCGCCGGCTCCTCCTCGACGAGGATCCCGTCGCGGCGCCAGGCGGCGAGGTCGCGCGCGGCCTGCTCCTCGGCGTCCGGCAGGGTCAGGTGCACGACGTTGTAGGGGCTGCGCGCCAGGTAGGTCTCGCGCTCCTCCGGCGAGATCACGTCGTAGGGCGGCGCGACGAGGTCGGCGAGCGGCCCGGCCTCGGCCGAGTAGCGAAGGGCGCGGAAGGGGCGAAGCTCCGGCATGGCCCGAGCTTAGACTCCGGGGGCGTGTCCACGATCGCCGAGCTCGCCGAGGACCAGGTCGTCGAGGCCGTCTTCGCGGTCGCCTCGAAGCGCCGGCTGCGGACGCGGAACGGCTCGACCTACCTCGCGCTCGAGCTGGTCGACCCGAGCGGGCGGATCGAGGCGCGCGTCTGGAACGACGTCGAGCTGCTCGACCGCCGCTTCGGCGAGGGCGACGCGGTGCGCGTGCTCGGGCGGGTGGAGCGGTTCCGCGACCGGCTGCAGCTCGACGTGCGCGCGATCGAGTCGGCGCCGGCGGATCCGGCCGCGCTCGCGCCCGCGCTACGGCGCGACGCCGACGAGCTGCAGGGCTTCCTCGAGTTCCTCGCCGGCGAGCTCTCCCACGCGGGGCTGCGCGAGACGGTGCTGCGCGTTCTGGCGGACGGCGACCTGCGCGCGTTCCCGGCGACGCCGGACGGTCACCACTCCTACGCGGGCGGCCTGCTCGAGCACACCGTCGGCGTCGCGACGCTCTGCCGCGAGACGGCCCAGCTGCACCCGCGGCTGCGCGGCGACCTGCTGCTCGCCGCCGCCCTCGTCCACGACTGCGGGCGGACGCGCGAGCTGCGGCGCGGCCCGACCTTCGCGGCGACCGGCGAGGGCCGCCTGCTCGGCCACGTCCATCTCGGCCTGCGGCTCGTCGAGGAGCGGGCGGGCGCGCTCGACGCGGAGGTGCGGGCGGAGCTCCTGCACGCGGTCGCCTGCCACCACGACGCGCGGGCGGCGCGCACGGCCGAGGCCGCGGTGCTCTACCACGCGAACCAGCTCGACGCCGTCGCCGCGACCCGGCCCGTCGCGGATTGAACGAAGGCGCGCTCGGGCTCGCCCTGGCGGCGAGCCTCTCGTGGGGCGTCGGCGACTTCGTCAGCGGCGTCAAGACGCGATCGCTCGGCGTGCTCGGCGTCCTCTTCCCGGCGCAGGTCGCCGGCCTCGCGCTGATGGCGGTGCTGGTCGGCGCGCGTGGCGCGCCGTGGCCGGGGAACGGCGTCCTCTGGGCGATCCCGGCGGCGTGCGCGGGGACGCTCGGCCTCGTCGCGTTCTTCCGCGGGATGGCGACGGGCGCGATCAGCGTCGTCGCGCCGGTCGCGGGCGTCTCGGCGGTGATCCCGGTCGGCTTCGGGCTCGCGGCGGGGGACGCGCTCGGCGGGCTGACCGCGGCGGGGATCGCGGCGGCGCTCGCCGGCGTCGGCCTCGCGTCCCGCGAGCGTGGTAGCGGCGGCGGGCTCGCAGGCGGCGTCGGCTGGGCGCTGCTCGCGGCGCTCGGCTTCGGCTTCTACTACCCGCCGCTGCACGCGGCCGCCACGGTCGACCCGTACTGGGCGGTCTTCCTCTTCCGCTGCACGTCGGCGACGCTGACCGGCGGCGCGCTGCTCGCGCTGCGCGCACCGCTGCCGCCGCGGCGCGAGCTGCCGGTCGTCGCGCTCGCCGGCCTGCTCGACACCGGCGGCAACCTGCTCTACGCGCTCGCCGCCTCCGAGCGCGGCCTCGTCAGCGTCGTCTCGGTGCTCTCCTCGCTCTACCCGATCGTGACCGTGGCGCTCGCGTCGCTGCTCCTCCACGAGCGGCCGGCGCCCTGGCAGTGGCTCGGCGTCGGCCTCACCTTCGCGGGGATCGGGCTCATCGCAGCAGGCTGACGCGCTGCTCGATGACGCCGCGCAGCTCGCGCAGCTCCTCGAGGCAGAGGCCGACCGGGTCGGGGAGGTTCCAGTCGACGTAGCTCGTGTCCGGCAGCACCGGACACTCGTCGGCGCAGCCCATCGTGACGACGAGGTCGGCCCACTCGACGTCCTCGCGCTCGAGCCTGCGCGGCCGGCGCCGCGAGACGTCGATCCCGACCTCCTCCATCGCCTCGACCACGGCCTGGTGCACCTCGGCCGCGGGACGGGTGCCGGCGGAGCGGGCGACGCCGCCGTGCCGCTCGTAGAGCGCCTGCGCCATCTGCGACCGGCCGGCGTTCTCGACGCAGACGAAGAGGACGTTCATGCCTGCAGGGCGGACGCGAGGCCCGCGATCGTCTCCGGGACGAGCCGGTAGTACGCCCAGGTGCCGCGCCGCTGCGACTCGACGATCCCGGCCTCGCGCAGCAGCTTCAGATGGTGCGAGATCGTCGGCTGCGAGAGGTCGAACGCGGCGTTCAGGTCGCAGACGCAGACCTCGCCGACGGTCGCGAGCCGGTTGACGATCGCGATCCGCGTCGGGTCGCCGAGCGCCTTGAAGCGCCGCGCGAGCGTGTCGGCGGTCTCCGGCGGGATCAGCTCACCGGCGGCGGGACTGCAACAGCGTTCGATCAGCGGCAGCGTCTTCATCGACGACGTTCAATGTAGCTAGACGTTGAAGCGGACGTTCAGCACGTCGCCGTCCTCGACGACGTAGGTCTTGCTCTCGAGCCGCTGCAGGCCCTCGCGCGCCGCCTCGGTGTGGCCGCCGGCGCGCACGAGATCGTCCCAGCGGATCACCTCGCAGCGGATGAAGCCGCGCGCGATGTCCGAGTGGATCGTGCCGGCGGCGTCGAGCGCGGACGAGCCGCGGCGCAGCGTCCACGCGCGCGTCTCCTTCTCGCCCGCCGTGAAGAACGCGATCACGTCGAGCTCCGCCGAGAGCCGCCGTACGACCTCCTCGAGCGCCGACGCGCCCTCGCGGAACTCGGCCGCCTCCTCCTCGGGTAGCTGCGCGAGCTCCTCCTCGAGCGCGAGGTCGATCCCGCCCGGCCCGTTCTCGATCGAGAGCAGCGGCTTCGTCGTCAGCGGATCGAGCTCGGGCGGCAGCTCGTCCTGCCACTCGGCGAGAGTCTTCCCGCCGTCGAGGTGCGCGAGCAGGCGCTGCAGCTCCTCGACCTCGCGGCGCAGCCTCGGGTCGCCGGACTTCGCCTGCTTCTCGACCCGCTCGAGCCACCGCTCGACGTGGTCGCGGTCGGCGACGAGCAGCTCGAGCTTCAGCGTCTCCAGGTCGTCGGCCGGGACGCGCGTGCCGGAGAAGCCGTCGAGGACGACGAGC
>DASSSQ010000153.1:0-24625 GCA_035708405.1 Gaiellaceae bacterium | reverse complement strand
CACGCTAATCAGCAGCAGGTCGAGGTCGGCGAGCATCGTGGCCCCCTTGGGTCGACGGTGACAACAAGGCACCGCCGACTTCGACCAGCTGCTCCTGGTCCCTACCCCAACACGGCTTCTGCCGTGGAACTACTCATCTAGGTGTATGGACACCCTGGACAGGGCGACCCTAATACCGGATCGTCAATCGCGCTAGAGCCCGCGCTCGCGGAGGTAGGTGATCGCCGCGCCGAGCGCGATCGAGCCGAGGCCGCCGACGAGGCCGAGCCCGATCTCGAAGTCGGCGACGTTCCAGACCCAGCCGCCCGGCATCGAGATGAAGTCGGGGACGCCGTAGACCCAGAGCGCGGGCGAGATCCCGTTGCCGACGATGCCGCCCGCGAGCACGCCGACGCCGAGCCACGCACCCGGCAGCCGGCCGAGCCCGCGCCACTGCGCGAGCCGCGCGAGCCCGACGACGACGGCGATCGCGACCGCGACCATCACGAGCCGCCGCGCGAGGTGGACGTCGTGCCGGTTGTAGAGCAGGTAGACGCCGAGCCGACGCGCGTTGGCGACGAAGTACGCCTTCGTGACGAGATCGGCGGCGAGCGCCCAGACGAAGAGCACGCCCGCGACGACGGGCCCGGGAAGGTCTCGGCTCACCGTTCCAGGATCGGCGCGTCCGCGCGGCGGCTTGAGCATGTGGCAGTCGGCTCAGCCATTCGCGCCGGAACGAGCTATGTGCCATAGTTGTGGTATAAATATGGCATGGCACGGGTGAGGATCAGCACCACGGTCGACGAGCGACTGCTTGCCGCGGCTCGGAAGACGCATGCAGGTGTCAACGACTCCGCCCTCGTCGACGAGGCCCTCGCTGCGCTCCTTGCCCGCAATCGTGCGGCCGAGATCGACTCGGCCTACGCCGCGTACGATCGCGTGCCGCTCGACGCTCGAGACGAGTGGGGCGACCTCGCCTCGTTCCGCGCGGCCGCCGGCTCGTCGTGAGCGAGCTTCCGGCGCGCGGAGAGGTGTGGTGGTGCGAGCTGCCCGAGATCGGGCGCCGTCCGGTCGTCGTGCTGTCACGGGACGCTGCGATTCCTCGCCTGCGGCGCACGCTCATCGGTCCGTGTACGACGACGATTCGTGGCATTCCAAGCGAAGTGCTGCTCGAGCCCGGCGAAGATCCCGTGCCATGCCCGTCCGCTGTCAACCTCGACTCGGTCGAGAGCGTCGCGCTCGGGACGCTCGTCGAGCGTCTCGGTCGACTCGGCGACCGGCGAATGCGTCAGATCTGCGAGGCGCTCGAGATCGCCGTGGCCTGCGGAGGCTGAGTCGACCCGGGCCTTCGCCGAGCCGGGCTCCACACGGGCTACAGTCCCGCCGTGGACTGGGTCGCTGCGATCCGCGCGCGCCGGCTCGTGAGCTTCCGCTACCACGGCGATCCGCGTGTCGTCGTTCCCGCGGTCTACGGCCGCCACGCGACGTCCGGCAACCTCGTGCTCCGGGCGTACCAGGTGGGCGGCTCGGGCGGCAGCCGCCACTCACCATACGGCCATCTCTTCCTCATCGACGAGATCGAGGACCCGGTCGTTCTCGAAGAGACGTTTCCGGGCGAGCCGTACGGCTATCGTCGAGACGACAGGCACATTTCGCCGATCTATGCGCGACTCGAGTAGACGCCTACGACGCGTAGAGCGTGCGAAGCCAGACCGTCGCGAGGGCGTCGGTCGCCCGCTGAGGATCGCCGAGCGGCGGCCGGCCGAACCGCTGCAGGAGAAAGCGCTCGTTCATCCAGACGAGCGCGGTCGCGACCTCCTCGGGGTCGGTGAGGGTGGTGCGGCCGTCGGCCACGTCGCGGACGATCCGTTCGGCGACGCCGGCCGAGAGCCGCGCGCCGAGCTCCAGGTAGCGCCGCTCGACCTCGGCGTTGCGCGTCGCCTCGTCGGCCAGTGCGCGGAGCAGGCGCCCGTGCGTCCGGAAGGTCTCGACGAGGGTCGCGACCGCGGCGCGGAGGAGCTCTCCGGGCTCCGCCTCGGCGGCGCTCTCCCAGCGTGATGGGATCGCTTCGAGGTGCTCGGCGAGCTCGGCGAGCAGCTCGAGCAGCAGCGCGTCGCGGTCGGGGAAGTGCTTGTAGAAGGCGGTTCGCTTCACGCCGGAGCGCTCCGCGATCAGCTCGATCGACACCCGGCTCCACGGCAGCTCCTCGAGCAGCTCGCGCGTCGCGTCGAGCAGTCGGCGGTGTCTTGACTCCCGTTGTGCGGCATGGCGCTCGCGGACGTCGGGGCGGGGTGCGATCTCAAGCCTCCTTGACTTCGGGCCGATAAAGAGTAACAGTGTGTCACTGTATCGTGCGGCGATGCACGTCGCTGCCTGAGCTCGAACCGAGGAGACGAGAAATGAGACTGCGGAAAGGGTCTGCCGCGCTCGCGTGCGCGCTGACGACGCTGCTTGCGATCGCCGCCGTGGCATCGGCGGCAAGCGCGCCGGCGAAGAAGAGGTCGCCGAAGAAGGCGCACGCCGCCGCGACGACAACGAAGGCGAAGCCGAAGGCGCTGTGCCGGCTCGGGGAAAACACCCGGACCGCTCCGTGCACGCCGAATCCACTGTTCTCGAAGGACGTCTGCAGCGACTACGTGGCGCAAGTGCAGGCGCTCGCCGCCCCGGGGACGAGGATCACCACCGCCGGGAACAAGTACGGGCCCTACTTCAACGTCGTCGGCTGCGCCTACACCGCGAACGGCACTCCCCAGAGGTTCAACTTCAGCATCTCCGGCGCGAAGACGCAGAGCGACGCGCAGAAGGGGTTCGAGCGGGACTACCAGGAGTCGGTGACCACCTACACCTACACGCAGTGCCCTGCGGGTGAGCCAGAACCGACAGCGCCGGGCGTGGTGAAGACGACGATCGAGGGCTACGAGGCGTTCACGATCGACCAGTGTGCGCCGATCGACAACAGCGTCGTCCAGCCGACTATCGGCAGGTTGGACGTGCTCGTGGGGAATGCCAACATCTTCGTGGGCGGGGGCGGAACCTCATTCGGCTCGCTGACCAGCAGCCAGCTGATCCCGTTCGCCGAGGAGCTGATCGCGAAGTACCGCTAGCGCACTGACGCGAGAGGTCGCCTTCGGGCGGCCTCTCGACACGTTCAGTGGGCGGAATCAGACATTGCGCAAACCAGCCAACGATCCATGCTGCGCCCTTGAGGCCCGATCGGCTGCAATAGAGTCCGGCACGTGGGCGTGCTCGGAGTGAATCACATCGCATTTCGGACACGCGACGCGGGTCGGCTCCGTCGTTTCTATCTCGAGCTCACCGGCGGTGACGACTTGGAGGGCGAGCATGACCCCATCAGGGTTGGTGGAACACTGCTGGTCTTCTTTGAGGCCGATGCGCCCGGAGCCGCCACGGATCCGGACGAGATCGCCTTCGACGTCGACCTCTCAGGCTTCGATGATGTCCTCCGACGAGCTCATACGCTCGGTTGCGAGGTGCGCGGGCCCGTCGAGCACACGGCTTATTCGAAAGGCTTCTACCTGAACGATCCCGACGGGCGCCGGCTCGAGTTCATCCACGACGATCCAGGCGTCTACTGGCACGAGTAGCGAGCGGCGTGAACAGATTCTCGCAATGTCGATTATGGGCCGAACCGAGCATTACGCGAACCGCGAGGTTCTCGTAGCCGGATCGCCGCTCGGCGTCGCCTGACTGTTTCGGACATGGCCCAGCCGAGAGTGTCGGCACGATGGATGCGTGAAGTTCCGCGAGCTCATTCGCTTGCTCGAAGACGACGGATGGCGGCTGGTGGCACAGCGTGGAAGCCATCAGCAGTACGAGCATCCGAGCAAGCCCGGCAAGGTGACGGTGGCCGGCAAGCCTGGCGCCGATGTCCCGAAGGGGACAGCAGCGAATATCCTTCGACAGGCAGGGCTACGAAGGTCGAACCGATGAGCGAATACCTGGTCGTACTCGAGCACGAAGGCGAATCGTGGGGCGCTTACTGTCCCGACCTGCCGGGTGTCGGCGTCGTCGGCGACTCTCAAGAGGAAGTCGAGAAGTTGATCCGCGAGGCGATCAACTTCCACCTCGACGGCCTCCGACAATCAGGCGAGCCGATCCCAGAGCCGACCGCGGTCGGTACGACGCTGGTCCGGGTACCGGCCGCCTGACGGCGGTTCGCACAATGCCGTCTACGCCTCTTCGGCAGCGTAATCGCTGCACGGAGGCACAAACGACGATGGAGCGTGCCGGGATCGAACCGGCGACCTTCGGCTTGCAAAGCCGACGCTCTCCCAGCTGAGCTAACGCCCCGAGCGGGGAAAGAGTAGCCGCGTCACGCGGCCGGCGCCTCGCGGCCGAGGACCTTCGCCCACCAGCCGTCATCGTGCTCCGAGTCGGGCTCGGCCTGCGGCGCGGCAAACCAGCGCGGGCTCGCCTGCACGCGGCGCTTCTCGACCCGGCGCATCTCCTCGAGCAGGCGCGACTGCAGCGCGGTCAGCCGGTCGCGCTCGCCCGCGAGCTCGCCCGCGAGCGCGGCCAGCGCCTGCACGCGCCGGTTCAGCTGCAGCTCGCGCTCGGCATGGATGCGCTCGCGCTCGCTCGTCTCGCGGCGCAGGCGCGCCTCCCGGCGGATCAGCTCCGCCTCGCGGACGACGAGCTCGAGCTCCCGGCGATCCTCGTTTCGCTGCGGCGCAGGCATGGCGGCTCTCCCGTTCCTCGGTGGTGGAGGGGCGCCGCACGACCCTGCTCGCATTCTGGGACGGCCCGCGCGCGGGAGCAATCCCCCGCGCGGGGCGCCATCTGTCAACAAGACCGCGAGGCTAGGCGGCGCGGGAGAGGCGTTCCTCGTGGCGCGCCCGCTCGATGATGCGGTCGCGGTCGCCGAAGCGCGTCGCGACGCGGGCGTGCCGGTGCTCGTCCCACAGCTCCGCCAGGCGCTCCTCGAGCTCGCGGTGCTCGGACGCGAGGGCGGTGGTGTAGCCCTCCGAGAGGAGATGCAGCACCTCCGAGCGGCGCTCGGTCAGGCGGTCGATCTCCAGCTTGATCTCGAACGGATTTTTCATCTCGCCTCTACAAACGCGGTTGCCGGTACCGGCATTCCCTAACCGCGCGGCCAGATGAGAAACGCGAGGACGACGCCCGCGCCGACGACGAGCGCGGCGACGGCGAGCCACGTGAGGGCCGTGTCGGTCACGCGTAGCCCAGCTCGTCGAGCCGGTCCTCGTCGATCCCGAAGTAGTGCGCGAGCTCGTGCAGGACGGTGATCCGGATCTCGTGCTCGAGCTCCGCCGGGTCGTCGCCGAAGTCCTGGACGAGCGGCCGCCGGTAGATCGTGATCTTCACCGGCATGTACGGCAGCTCCTCGCAGAGGCCGTAGAGGTCGGGATCCTCCCGGTTTTCCTCCTCGACGACGACGGCGACGTTCTCGAGCTTCGCCGCGATCTGCGGCGGCAGCGAGTCGAGCGCGTCGCGCACGTGCCGGTCGAAGTCGCGGCTCACCAGCGCGGCCTCAGCGGGCGGCGGATCGCGAACAGGTGGACGGTCAGCGCGCCGAAGACGAAGCCGCCGACGTGCGCGAAGAAGGCGACGCCGCCGCCGTCCTGCGGGTGCGTCAGCCCGAAGCCGCCCTCCCAGAGCTGGAAGCCGAACCAGACCGCGAGGAAGAGGAACGCCGGCACCTCGCGGATCACGAAGACGATCCACGTCAGCACCCGCGCCCGCGGCAGCAGCACGAAGTAGGCGCCGAGCACGGCCGCGATCGCGCCGCTCGCGCCGATGTTCGGCACGCTCTCCGCGGCCGGGCCCGCGTAGTGCACGGTCACGGCCGTCTGCGCCGCCATCGCCGCGATCCCGCCCAGCAGGTAGAAGCCGAGGAAGCGCACCCGGCCCATCGCGTCCTCGACGTTGTTGCCGAAGATCCAGAGGAAGAGCATGTTGCCGCCGATGTGCGCCCAGCCGCCGTGCATGAACATGGCGGTGAAGACGCTCTCGTACCAGGGCAGCCGCTCGAAGTGGCGCGCCGCCCCGACGCAGGAGCCGACGACGTCGCACGGGTAGTAGCCGTACTCCGCCGTGCGCAGGTTCAGCGCGCGCCGCTCCCAGCCGAAGACGGCGGCGTTCGCGACGATCAGGCCGACGGTGACGAGCGGGAACGTCCGGGTCGGGACGTTGTCCTTGAGCGGCAGCACGGCGGCTCGCTACTGGACGACGAGCGCGAGCAGCGCCTTCTGGGCGTGCAGGCGGTTCTCCGCCTGGTCCCAGACCGCCGACCGCGGCCCGTAGAGGATGTCCTCCTCGATCTCCTCGCCGTGGTGGGCGGGCAGGCAGTGCATGACGATCGCGTCGTCGCCGGCCCGCGCGACGAGGTCGTCGTCGACGCCGAAGCCTGCGAAGTCGCGCAGCCGCCTGTCGTGCTCGGCTTCCTGGCCCATCGACGTCCACGTGTCGGTGTAGACGACCTGCGCGCCCTCGACCGCGGCCAGCGGGTCGTTCGTCAGCTCGACGGTGCCGCCGCGCTGGATCGCCACCTGGCGCGTCTCGTCGATCGAGCGGTGCCGCGGCTCGTACCCCTCCGGCGTCGCCGCGATGAAGCGCATCCCGAACTTCGAGGCGCCGCGCATCAGCGAGCGGCAGACGTTGTTGCCGTCGCCGACGTAGGCGAGCCGGATCCCGGAGAGCGTGCCGAAGCGCTCCCGGATCGTCATCAGGTCGGCGAGCGCCTGGCACGGGTGGGTCTGGTCGGTGAGGCCGTTGATCACCGGCACCGACGCGTACTCGGCCAGCTCGTCGACGTGCTCCTGCGCGAAGGTGCGGACGAGGATCGCGTCGACGTAGCGCGAGAGCACGGTCGCGATGTCGCGCGCCGTCTCGCGCTCGCCGAGGCCGATCTCCTCCTCGCGCAGGTTGATCGTGTGGCCGCCGAGCTGCGCCATCCCCGTCTCGAAGGAGACACGGGTGCGCATCGACGGCTTGTGGAAGATCATCCCGAGCACCTTTCCTGGCAGCAGCTCGTGCGGCTCGCCCGCCTTCTGCGCCGCCTTCAGCCGGTCGGCGAGGTCGAGCGTGTCGCGCAGCTCCTCGCTCGAGAAGTCGTTGATCCGGGTCAGGTGCCGGCCTGCGAGGTGATGCGGAACCTCGATCACGGGGCGATCCTAGTCGGACCGGTTCCGCGGAGCGCAGGCGGAAACTATTGGCAGCAGTCCGTGCTACGGTACGCGGAGTCAGGCTGCTCCTCGGGGCGTGCTGCCGCAGGCGCGTCTCGACTCTGTCGCACCGGGCCTGGCGCATCGAGCGGGGCGGCTCCTCACGCCGTCCCGCTCACACCTCTTCCGCGCGCGGGTACCGGGACAGCGGGAAGATGTCGACCTGCGGCGAGCGCTGCTGGGCGAGCAGGCCGCCGTCGACCGAGATCGCGACGCCGGTGACGTAGCGCGCGTCGTCCGAGGCCAGGAAGACGGCGGGGCCGGCCAGGTCCTCCGGCGTCCCCATCCGGCCGAGCGGCACCACCTCGCCGCGCTTCCGCCTCGCCTCCTCGTCGAGGCCGAAAACGTCGATCGTGCCGGGCGCGAGCGCGTTCACCCGGATCCCGTACGGCGCGAGGTCGAGCGCGAGCGCGCGCGTCATCGCCTCGACGCCGCCCTTCGACGCGTCGTAGGCGACCATGCCGCGGTGCGAGGCGCGGGCGCCGCCGGAGGAGAGGTTGACGATCGCGCCGCCGCCGTTCCGTGCCATCCACTTCGCCGCGCGCAGGGCGCAGAGGAACTGTCCCTTCAGGTTGACGGCGATCACGCGATCGAACCAGGCCTCGTCCGCCTCGAGCACGTGGCGCTCGACGTCGATCAGGCCGGCGTTGTTGACGAGGACGTGGACGCCGCCGAGGCGCTCGATCGTCGTCTCGAAGAGCCGGTCGACGTCGGCGGCGCTCGACACGTCGGCGACGACGGCGAGCGCGCCGATCGCCGCCGCGGTCTGCTCGGCGCGGGCCGCGTCGACGTCGTTGACGACGACCCGGGCGCCCTCGCGCGCGAAGCGCTCCGCGATCCCGCGCCCGATGCCGCCGCCGGAGCCGGTGACGATCGCGACCTTTCCCTCGAGCCTTGTCATTTGCGTCTCCCTTCGAGTCGGTACATGTCGGGCGTGCGCACGAGCGCGTCCGGCGGGCCGGTGTAGACGATGCGGACGCCGTAGTCGCGCTCGGCCGCCGCGAGCGAGACGTAGCCGTCGATGACGTCGCGGAGGACGAGCTCCGGCTCGCGCTCCCGCGGGTCGCCGTAGCCGGCGCCGCCGGGCGGGTTCAGGGTCAGCCGGTCGCCGGGCGCGAGGCGGACGAGCCGCTTCGGCGGCAGATGCTCGCCGTCGCGCGCGAACTCGCCGAGGGCGCCGGCGCGGCCGCCCTCGAGCGGCGGGCCGGGGAAGCGCGTGCGGTCGACCATCGCCGAGATCTGCCACTCGTCGCCGCTCCGGCAGGAGAGCTCGGTCAGCTGGCCGAGCCCGCCGCGGCGGCGGCCGGGGCCGCCGGAGTCGCGCCGCAGCTCGCGCCGGTGCTGGACGAGCGGGCTCAGCGTCTCGATCACCTCGACCGGCACGCCGGCGACGCCGGTCGGGAAGCCGGTCGCCGAGAGGCCGTCCTTCGTCGCGCGCGCGCCGGTGCCGCCGGCCTGGAAGATCGAGAGCGAGAACCAGTCGCTCTCGGAGAGCCGGCCGCGGATCACGTTCAACCAGACCGAGTCGGCGCCGCCCGCGAGCAGCTTCCCCGGCAGCGCCTCGGCGAGCGCGAGGAAGATCACGCCGGGGATGAAGTGGCCGATCACGTGGCGCGAGCCGACCGCGGCCGGCGGCAGCGCGTTCAGGATCGAGCCGGGCGGCGCCGTCACGTGCACCGGCCGGAACGAGCCCTCGTTGTGCGGCACCTCGGGGGCGAGCGCCGCCTTGATCGCGAACGACGCGTAGGCGTGCGTGTAGTTGAGGACGACGTTGATGCCGCGGCGGCTCTGCGGCGAGGAGCCGGCGAAGTCGATCGCTATCTCGTCCCCGTCGACGGTCACCGTCGCGTGCAGGCGGACCGCCTCGCCGTCGACGCCGTCCGAGGTCGTCTCGCCCTCGTAGACGCCGTCGCGGAGCTCGCGGATCGCGGCGCGCATCGCCTGCTCGGATCGGCCGACGATCTCGTCGGCGACCGGCGCCAGCGTCGGCAGCTCGAACTCGTCGAGCAGGGCACGGAGGCTGCGGGCGCCGACGTCGTTGCAGGCGGTCTGCGCGTAGAGGTCGCCGACGGTCTCGTCCGGCGTGCGCACGTTCGCGCGGACGATCCCGAGCAGCTCCTCGTTCGGCTCGCCGGCGCGGAAGAGGCGCATGATCGGGACGCGCAGGCCCTCCTCGAAGACCTCGGCCGCGTCGCCGGAGAGGACGCGGCCGCCGACGTCTGGGGAGTGGCAGCAGTTCGCGAACCAGCCGGCGAGCCGGTCGCGATGGAAGACCGGCGTCGCGACGGTGAAGTCGTTCACCTGGCCGCTCGTCAGCCACGGGTCGTTGGTCACGAAGACGTCGCCCGGCGCCGCGTCCTCGGCGGCGGCGACGATGTGGCGCATGCCGGTCGCCATCGCGTTGATGTGACCGGGGGTGCCCGTCAGGGACTGGGCGACCATGAAGCCGCGTGCGTCGAAGACGCCGCAGGCGAGGTCCTCCGACTCGCGCACGATCGTCGAGAACGCCGTGCGGACGAGCGCCGCCTGCTGCTCGTCGACGACGGAGAGGAGCCGGTTGCCGATCACCTCGACGGCGACGGGGTCGAGCCGGGTCACGTGACGACCACCGCCAGCTGGTCGGTCACCTCGGCCGTCCGGCCGGGCGGGACGACGAGCGTCGACTCGCGCTCCTCGACGATCGCCGGGCCGTCGATCCGCGTGCCGGGCGCGAGGGCGTAGCGGTCGACGACCTGGACGGGCCGCCGGCCCCCGGGGAAGAAGACGTCCCTTTCGGACGGGCTTGTACCGGTATGTACAACGCGTTGTACCGGTCTATACAGGGACACCTCGGGCTTCGGCCCGGACGAGACGACGCGCCAGTTGAGCGCCTCGACCGGCACCGCCGTGCCCTCGTGGCCGTACAGCTCGCGATACCGCAGCTCGAACGCCGCGCGGAGCTCGGCGGCTCCCCCGGCCGGGACGTCGACCCGCAGCTCGTGCCCCTGGCCGACGTAGCGCAGCTCGGCGATCCGCCGGTGCGTCGCCTCGTCGAGCCCGAGCAGCTCCTCGCCGGCGCGCTCCATCTCGGCGAAGAGCGCCTCTGCCTCGGCCCAGTCCACCTCGTCGAGCAGCGCCCGCCGCGTGCGGACGAAGTCGAAGGCGAGCGGCGCCGCGAGGAAGCCGGCGGCGCTCATCACGCCGGCGCCGAGCGGCGCGTAGACCGACGGCGACCCGAGCGCGGCCGCGACTCCGAGCGCGTGCACCGGGCCGGCGCCGCCGAAGGCGAAGAGCGGCAGCCGGCGCGGGTCGAGGCCGCGCTCGACGGCGTGCACGCGCGCCGCGTTCGCCATGTTCTCGTTCACGACCTGGTGGATGCCCCAGGCGGCGTCCTCGATCGAGAGCCCGAGCGGCTCCGCGACCGTCGCGATCGCGACACGGGCCGCGTCGAGATCGAGCGCCATCCGGCCGCCGAGGAACGAGTCGGCGCCGAGGTAGCCGAGCACGAGGTCGGCGTCGGTGACGGTCGGCTCGATCCCGCCGAGGCCGTAGCAGGCGGGGCCCGGGTCGGAGCCGGCCGAGTCGGGGCCGACCGCCAGCGTGCCGAGCGTCGAGACGCGCGCGATCGAGCCGCCGCCGACGCCGACCTCGATCATGTCGACCACCGGGATCTTCACCGGCAGGCCGGAGCCGCGCTTCAGCCGGTAGACGCGGTCGACCTCGAACTCCTCGGCGACGAGCGGGCGGCCGCCGACGATCGCGCAGAGCTTCGCGGTCGTGCCGCCCATGTCGAACGAGAGCAGGTCCGGCTCGCCGGCGGCCTCGCCGAACGCGGCGGCCGCGAGCGCGCCCGCGGCCGGCCCCGACTCGAGCATCCGCACCGGGAAGCGCGACGCCGTCTCGACGGTCGCGATCCCGCCGGAGGAGAGCATCACCGTCAGCCGCCCGCGGAAGCCGAGCCGCTCGAGCCGGCCCTCCATGTCGCGCAGGTAGTCCTCGACGAGCGCCTGCACGTAGACGTTCGCGAGCGTCGTCGAGGTGCGCTCGTACTCGCGGATCTCCGGCACGACCTCGGACGAGAGCGAGACGCGCAGCCCGGGCGCCGCCCGCCGGATCGCCTCGCCCGCGCGCTGCTCGTGCTCCGGGCTCGCGAACGAGTGCAGGAACGAGACCGCGACCGCCTCGACCCCGGCGGCGGCGAGCTCGCGCGCGAGCCGCTCCACGTGCTCCTCGTCGAGCGGCTCGGCGACCGAGCCGTCCGCGAGCAGGCGCTCCGGCACGTCGAACCGGAGATGGCGCGGCGCGAGCGGCGCCGGCGGCTCGACCTGCAGGTCGTAGAGGTCGTAGCGCTTCTCGCGGCCGATCTCGACCGCGTCCCGGAAGCCGCGCGTCGCGAGGAGCGCGGTCCGCGCGCCCTTCCGCTCGATGATCGCGTTCGTGACGAGCGTCGTCCCGTGGACGAGCAGGGACACGTCTCCGGCGGCCACCTCCGCGCCGGCGAGCGTCTCCGCGAGCACCCGCTCGACGGCGTCGGCGGGCGCGGCCGGCGTCGTCAGCGTCTTCCCGACGGCGACGATCCCCTCCGGCCCGGCGAGGCAGAGGTCGGTGAACGTCCCCCCGATGTCGATGCCGACGCGGTACAGGCCGCCGATAATACGGCCGTGGTCGCCCCGTACTACGAGGACCTGTCGGTCGGGGACGTCGTGCGCAGCCGTCTCGGCCGCACCGTGCTCGACGTCGACAACGTCTGGTTCACCGGGATCACGCACAACTCGAACCAGATCCACTTCAACGCGGCGTACGCGCGCGAGCGGGGCTTCGACCGGCTGGTCGTCGACTCGACGTTCACGCTGGCGCTCGTCACGGGGCTCTCGGTCGAGGAGCTCTCGGAGCGCACGCACGCGAACCTCGGCTGGGACGAGGTGCGGCTGACGGCGCCCGTCTTCGCCGGCGACACGCTCTGGGCCGAGAGCGAGGTGCTGGCGATGCGCGAGTCGCGCTCGCACCCGGACACGGGCATCGTCACCGTCCGCACGCGCGGCGTGAACCAGCGCGACGAGACGGTGATCGAGTTCAAGCGGACGTTCATGCTGCCCAAGCGACCCGCGTGATCGACGAGATCCGCGGCGCCGTCCGCGAGCTCTGCGCGCGCTTCCCGGCGGAGTACTGGCGCGGGCTCGAGCCCGACGGCTATCCCGAGGGCTTCGTCCGCGCGCTGACCGACGCGGGCTGGCTCGCGGCGCTCGTCCCCGAGCGCTACGGCGGCGGCGGGCTCGGGATCGCCGAGGCGGCGGTCGTGCTCGAGGAGGTGAACGCCTCCGGCGGCAACGCGGCGGCGGCGCACGCGCAGATGTACGTGATGGGGACGCTGCTCCGCCACGGGACCGGGGAGCAGAAGGAGCGCTGGCTGCCGCGGATCGCCGCCGGCGAGCTCCGCCTGCAGGCCTTCGGCGTCACCGAGCCGAACGCGGGCTCCGACACGCGCCGGATCGAGACCCGCGCCGACCGCGACGGCGACGCATGGCGGATCCGCGGCCAGAAGGTCTTCACCTCGCGCGCCGAGCACTCGGACCTGATGCTCGTGCTCGCGCGCAGCGAGAACGGCCTCTCGACCTTCCTCTGCGAGCTGCCGCAGCCGGAGATCCGGATCCGGCCGCTCGCGACGATGATGAACCACGCGACGACCGAGGTCTTCCTCGACGGCGCGCGCGGCGAGCTCGTCGGCGTCGAGGGCGAGGGTTTCCGCCAGATCGTCGACGGCTGGAACGCAGAGCGGATCCTGATCGCGGCCGAGTGCGTCGGCGACGGCCGCTGGTTCGTCGAGAAGGCGGCGGCCTACGCGTCGCGGCGCGAGGTCTTCGGCCGGCCGATCGGCGCCAACCAGGGCGTCCAGTTCCCGATCGCGCGCGCCCACGTCGCCGTCGAGGCCGCCGACCTGATGCGGCGGCGCGCCGCCGAGCTCTTCGACGCGGGCGAGCCGTGCGGGCCGGAGGCGAACATGGCGAAGCTGCTCGCCTCCGACGCGTCCTGGGCCGCCGCGAACGCCTGCATCGACGTGCACGGCGGCTGGGGCTTCGCGCGCGAGGTCGACGTCGAGCGCAAGTTCCGCGAGACGCGGCTCTACCAGGTCGCGCCGGTCGCGAACAACCTCGTCCTCGCCTACCTCGGGCACAACGTGCTCGGGATGCCGAGGTCGTATTGACCGCACCGCTCGCCGACGTGCGCGTGGTCGCGATCGAGCAGTTCGGCGCCGGGCCGTGGGCGACGATGCAGCTCGCCGACCTCGGCGCCGAGGTGATCAAGCTCGAGGACCCGACGACCGGCGTCGACGTCGGCCGCTACGTGCCGCCGTTCCAGGAGGGCGAGGACGGGCTCTGGTTCGAGTCGTTCAACCGCAACAAGCGCTCCGTCTCGCTCGATCTGCGACGTCCCGACGCACGGGCCGTGCTGGAGGACCTCGTCCGGGGCTCGGACGCGCTCTACTCGAACCTGCGCGGCGACCTGCCGGCGCGGCTGCGGATCCGCTACGACGATCTGCGCCACGCGAACCCGCAGATCGTCTGCTGCTCGCTCTCCGGCTTCGGCCAGACCGGGCCGCGCGCGGCGCAGCCGGCCTACGACAACCTGATGCAGGGGCTCGCCGGCTGGATGGCGATCACGGGCGAGCCGGACGGGCCGCCGACGCGCTCCGGGCTCTCGCTCGTCGACCTCTCCGGCGGCTACGTCTCGGCGCTCGCGCTGCTCGCCGGCGTCCACCGCGCGCGCCGCGACGGCGTCGGCTGCGACTGCGACGTCTCGCTGTTCGAGACCGCGCTCGCCGAGCTGATGTACGTCGGCACCTGGGCGGCGAGCCGCGGCCACGTCGCCCCGCGCCGCCCCTGGTCGGCGCATCCGTCCGTCGTCCCGTTCCAGAACCTGCCGACCGCGGACGGCTGGATCGCCGTCGCGTGCGCGAAGGAGAAGTTCTGGGTCGCGCTCTGCGCCGCGATCGGCCGGCCCGAGCTGGCGGCGGCCCATCCCGACTTCGCCGCACGCGACGAGCGGCGCGACGAGGTCGTCGCCGCCCTCGCCGAGGCGTTCGCGGCGCGGACGACCGCGGAATGGGTGGCGCTGCTCGTTCCGGCCGGCGTCCCGTGCGCGCCGGTCAACTCGGTCGAGCAGGCGCTCGCGGACCCGCAGGTCGAGGCGCGCGACGGCCTGATCGAGTACGAGCACCCCGCGCTCGGCACCGTCCGCCAGCCCGCGAGCCCGCTGAGGATCGAGGGCGAGCCGGCGCCGGTCGCGCGCGCCCCGCACCGCGGCGAGCACACCGACGAGGTGCTGCGCGAGGTCTGCGGCTACGACGAGAGCCGCATCGCCGAGCTCCGCTCCGGCGGCGCCCTCGGCTGACCTTGTGACACTGTGTCACAAGGAGGCGCCGTGCGCTCTGTTGCGACCCCGCGCCGGGGAGGCGTTGTATCGTCGCCGCATGTGCTTCGACCTCGACTCCTCGCCGCCGATCCCCGTGATCCGCGGCGCGGCCGTCTCGCACGAGGACCTCGAGCTCGCGGCCCGCGACGGCAACCGCTTCGCGGCCTTCCTCGCCGAGCCGGAGGGCGAGCCGCTCGCGGGGATCGTGATCCTGCCCGACGTGCGCGGCCTCTACCGCTTCTACGAGGAGCTCGCGCTCCGCTTCGCCGAGCGCGGCTACGCGGCGGTCGCTCTCGACTACTTCGGCCGCACGCTCGGCGTCGGCAAGCGCGAGAACGACTGGGACTACATGGAGCACGTGCAGCAGACGACGCCAGAGGGGATCCAGGCCGACGTCGGCGCCTGCGTCGAGGAGCTGCGCGGCCGCGGCGTCCACTCGATCTTCACCGTCGGCTTCTGCATGGGCGGCCGCCAGTCCTGGCTCTCCGCCGCCGGCGGCCACGGCCTCGCGGGCGCGGTCGGCTTCTACGGCTACCCGACCGAGCGCAACGGCGCCGCCGGCCCGGCCGAGCGCGCGTCCGAGATCGAGTGCCCGATCCTCGCGCTGCAGGCGGGCGCCGACCAGAACATCACCGCCGAGCTGAACGCCGCCTTCGACGAGGCGCTTTCCGCCGCCGGCGTCGAGCACGAGATCGTCGCCTACGACGGCACGCCGCACAGCTTCTTCGACCGCAAGCAGGAGGAGTTCCAGGACGCCTCGGACGACGCGTGGGCGAAGACGATCGCGTTCGTCGACGCCAACACCGAGTAAGAACCGAAGAGGGCCCGCGTGCCCAGGCGCCGGCCGCGCCTACTGGTTCCACTTGTCGGCGGTCTTCTTGCCGTGGCCCGAGTTCTTGGCGCGGACGCTCGTCACGTCCTGCGGCGTCGCCGCGTCGACCACCTTCTGCTGCGTCCCGCGGTCGTGCGAGCCCTTGCCGAAACGGGCCATCCTGCGCCTCAGCCTGTTCACACGCTCCGTCTACCCGGCCGGACGGCGCGGTAACCGCGCTACCGGTGCCCGATCGGCAGCCGCGGCAGCTGGCCCTCCGCCCAGAGGGCGGCGAGCCCGGCCCGCGGGAACGAGAGCAGCCCCTCGAAGACGAAGTAGCGCGGCTCCCAGCGCGGCGAGAACTTCGCGTTGAAGCGGTAGAGGCTCTCCATCTGGAAGTAGCGCGAGCCGAGCGTGACGAGGCGGCCGAGCAGCCGCTCGAAGCGGCCGCCGGGCCGTTCCAGCAGCCGTCCGAAGGCGGCGAAGTTGAGCGACAGCTCGTCGACGCCGCGCGCGCGCAGCAGCTCGATCGCGGAGACGACGAGGAACTCGGTCAGCCCGTTCGGCGTCTCCCGGTCGCGGCGCATGTAGGAGAGCGACACGGCGGCGCGGCCGTACGCGGGGACGAAGTGGAGGAAGCCGCGCACACGGCCGTCCCGGTCGCGCGCGAGCACGACGAGGCTGTCGCCGCCCGACGCGAGCGAGTCCATCGCCATCGAGAAGCCGCGCTCCGGGCCGCCGCCGCGCCAGAGCGCCGAGATCCGCTCCAGCTCGTCCACGGTCGCGTCGTCGAGGTCGTCGAGCGGCCGCAGCTGCGAGCGGTAGCCCGCCTTCTCGAGCCGCGTCACCGACTGGCGCACCTTGCGGATCGCGCGTCCCTCGAGCGAGAAGCGCGCCGTCTCGACGATCGCCTCGTCGCCGATGTAGAGCGAGCGCAGGCCCGCGTCGCGCCAGAGCGGCAGCATCCACTCGCCGGCGCCGAGCGCCGCGATCGCGAGGCCGTGCACCTCCGCGAAGGCGACGGCCTCGCGGACGACGTCGCGCATCGCGTCCGCCGGCCCGACCGGGTCGCCCGCGACGAGCATGACGCTGCCCTCGATCCGGTAGCCGAGGAACGCGCGCTCCTCCGGGTCGAACAGGTACTGCATGTCGCGGCGGAGCTTGAAGAAGGCGAGCGTGTCGGAGCCGTGCGAGCGGACGAGCTCCTCGGCGGTCTCGCGCTCCTCGCCGCAGGCCGGCTCGCGCGGCGGCGGCAGCGGCCGGAAGAGGAGGTACGAGCCGACGACGATCGCCGCGATCGTCAGCGCGCCGAGCGCGAGCGGCAGCTGCGCGAACTCGTCGCGGAAGGGAGCGCGGCCGCCGTTCCAGAAGAAGAGGTCGAGCGTCTCGCGCAGGACACGCAGCGGCTCGTCCTCGCGGCCGCTGCCGAGCCAGACGACGGTGGCGCCGACCGCGCCGACGAGCGCGACCAGCAGGCCGAAGGCGGCGAGCGGCGAGCGCCGGCCGACGCGCGCGTGCCGGACGTAGAAGGCGTCGCGGGCCCACCAGAGCGTCGCCGCGCCGGCCCAGGAGAGCGCCGCCTCCTCGACGTCGAAGCCCTTGAGCAGGTTGAGCGCGCCGAGCGCGACGAGCAGCGAGAACGCCGCGCGCCATGCGCGCCGGCGCCGCCGGCGCAGATAGACCGAGGAGACGACGAGCACCGCGGCCGCCGGCACGGCGAGCGAGTGGAAGAGCGGCAGCGCCCGCACCGGCATCACCCGCAGCAGCAGGTGCCCGCGCCAGGCGATATTCGGCGTCAGCGCCGACACGAAGTTGGCGACGCCGATCGCGAACGCGAGCCAGCCGGCGAGGTTCGGCAGCCCGTCGGCGTAGCGGATCGCGCGCAGCGGCGCGAAGCGGCGGTGCGGGCCGAGCCGCCAGGTGCCGGTATCGCGCAGGGACGGGACGAGGTCGCGCCAGTCCTTGAGCGTCAGTGCGCCGCCGGCGCCGACGGCGATCCAGAAGCCGGCGCCGGACGGCCAGAGCCCCGCGGCACGGCCGAGCAGCGCCGCCGCGAACACGGCGAGGCCGAGGTGGCACTCGTGGGTGCGCCGGCCGAAGAGGTAGACGCGCGGCCCCTGGCGGTGCCGCTCGAGGCGGATCGGCTCCATCCGGGCCAGTCTGCCCGACCGCGCCGCGGATCAGGCGAGCCTTAGCCGGGGCTTAACGCGGAACGGCGCGCGCGGTCGTCGATCCGCCAGGTGAGGTTCGCCTCGACGGCGACGACCCCGGGGACGCCGCGGACGAAGTCCGGCAGCAGCTCGGAGAGCGTCCGCGTGTCGACGATGCCGTGGAGCGTCGCGACGCCGTCGGCGACGGCCACCTCGACGTCGTGCCCGGCGATCCAGAAGGTGCGGAGGACGACGTCCTCGCGGATCTCGCGCGCGATCTCCTCGTCGGAGCGGCCGAAGGCGCGTACGAGGTCGCCGCGGGTGACGATGCCGACGAGCGCGCCGCGGTCGACGACGGGGAGCCGGTCGACGCCCCGGTCGAGCATGATCCTGGCCGCCTCGGCGACGCGCCGGCGCGGGCCGATCGTGACCGGCGGCGCCGTCATCGCCTGCCCGGCGGTGCGCGCCTCGAGCTTGCCGCGCTCGGCGGCGCCGCGCCTGCGGAGGCGGGCGAGCAGGCCGGCGGGCCGGCGCGCGCGGCCGCGCTCCTTGTAGACGATGTCGGTCTCGGAGACGACGCCGAGCAGCTCGCCGCCGGCGACGACCGGCAGGCCGGAGACTCCGTGCTCGGCGAGCAGCGCGGCGACCTCCTTCAGCGACGCGTCCGGCGTCGCCGTCACCACCCGCTTCGTCATCAGCTGGGAGACGTTCACGACCCGATCCTGCCGCCGCGGCGCCGGCCGGGCATCCGTCCGCACGCGGATCGGGTTGCGGGTTTCCCGCAGACCGCTAGCGCAGAACCTCGCCGATCCGGTCGCCGACCGCGGCCATCCGCAGCTCGGAGCCCGTCACGTCGGCGAGCAGCTCGTCCGCCGTCGGCTGCTGGCCGAGCGCCCACAGCTCGCGCAGCAGGCCGCCCGCCTCGCGCCGCGAGAACCAGGCGCGTCCGAACTCCTCGCGCAGGAAGTCGCGCAGCTGCGCCTCGAACGCCCACGACCGCAGGTACGACGTGACGTAGAAGCCGGGATCGACGTCGAGCAGGTAGTTCGTGCCGGACGGCTCGATCTTGAGCGCGTCGCCGAGCAGCTCGACGTAGCGCGGCCGCATCGTCTCGACGTCCTCGGCGGCGTGCAGCTCGAGCTCGTAGAGCAGCTTGGCGGCGTAGCGGCGGACGAAGAAGAGCAGGTTGGTCGCGCCCTCCTCGGCGAACTCGCGCGGCTTCGGGAAGTCGAGCCGCCGGTTCAGCCACTCCGGGTCGTCGATCAGGTGCTGCAGCAGCATCGCCCAGCCCTCGGTGATCGCGACGTCGCCGAGCCGCTTCCACTCCATCGGCAGGTCGGCCGAGGTGTTGCCGAAGTGCTCGGCGTGGCCGGCCTCGTGGAAGAGCGCGCGCCAGTCGTCGAGGCCGCCGATCGGCTGGATCACGAGCATGACGCGGTCGGGGATCTCGATCGGCGCGCAGAAGGCGCGCGGCGTCTTCCTCGGCCGCTGCTCGAGGTCGAGCTCGATGTTCGGCTGCGCGTCGAGGTCGATGCCGAGGTCGGAGAGCGTCGAGCGCAGCGCGGGCAGCATCCGGTCGGCCGGGAACTGCGGATCCCACTCGGGGGCGCGCATCAGCCGCGCGACGTCCCACGGGCCCGCGTCCTCGAGGCCGAGCCCGAGCCGCCGCCGCAGCAGCGCGTCCGCCGACTCCTCGTACAGCCGCTCGGTCGCGTCGAGTAGCTCGCGGCACTGGCCGGCGAGGTCGTCGAGCCGCCAGCCGAAGCTGCGGTAGAGGTCGGCGTAGCTCGCCGCGCCGAGCTGCGCCGTCACCGCCTCCTGCTCGATCCGCGCCGCCTCGAGGCAGACCGGGTTCAGGTGCTCGTCCTGGAGGCGGTAGCGCTCCTCCTCGATCCGGCGGCGCCGGTCGCGGTCGGGCTCGTTCGAGACGGCGGGGCGCAGCATCCGGAACGGGATCGTCTCGCCGTCGATCGTCGCCTCGAGCTCGCTCTCGAGCTCGGCGATCTTCTCCGCGTGCGCGGTCGTCAGGCTGGAGAGGTAGCCCTCGGTCGCGAAGCGCCAGAGCTCCCGGACGCGCCGGTCGCCGTCGACGGCGGCGCCGAGCGCCTGCGCGGTCTCGAGCCGCGTCAGCTCGGCGTGCCGCTCGTAGATCGGCTCCAGCTCGAGCGTGTCCTTGCGGCCGGCCGAGTGGAGGTAGTACTCCTCCATCAGCTCGGCGTCGAACCGGTCGGCGTGCTCGCGGATCGCCTCGAGCTCGCGAGGGGTCGGCGCGGCGACGGACACGATCCGTAGGATACGCGGCCGTGCACGAGATCAGGCTGCAGACGGAGCGGCGGACGCAGCTCGTCAACATCACCGAGCAGGTGCGCGAGGCCGTCGGCTCCGGCTCGGCGGCGCTCGTCTACGTCCCGCACACGACGGCGGCGGTGACGATCAACGAGCACCTCGACCCGGCGCTCCTGCAGGACCTCGAGGAGGCGCTCGAGCGGATCGTCGACGACGGCTGGACGTGGCGCCACGACGACGTCGACGGGCCGAACGCGCCGTCGCACATGCGCGCGTCGCTGATCGCGCCGCAGGTGCTCGTGCCGATCGACGACGGCGGCCGGCTCGCGCTCGGCACCTACCAGGGCATCTTCTTCTGCGAGTTCGACGGGCCGCGCGAGCGCAAGGTCTACGTCTCGACCCTGGCATGAGGCTCTGGTACCGGCCGGGGTCGGCGGCGATGGCGCCGCATGCGGCGCTCGCGGAGATCGGCTGCGACTACGAGCTCGCGCGCGTCGACTTCGACGAGCCCGCCGCCGCAGGCGCCGACTACCGGCGCCTGAACCCGCAGGGCCGCGTGCCGACGCTCGAGGACGGCGAGCTCGTGCTGACCGAGTCGGCGGCGATCCTGCTCCACCTCGCCGACCGCTTCCCGGAGGCGCGGCTCGCGCCGCCGGCGGGCGAGCGCGCCGAGCTCTACCGCTGGCTGCTCTTCCTGACGAACACCGTGCAGCCGGCGTTCATGCGCCTCTTCTACCCGGAGCGCTACGGCGGTGGCGAGGCGACTGCCGCGGCCGAGGCGGCCGCGCTCGGCGAGCACTTCGACCGGATCGCCGGCGAGCTCGCCGGCCGCGCGTGGATCGCCGGCGGCGACGAGCGGAGCGTCGCCGATCTCTTTCTGTTCATGATGACGCGCTGGGGCCGGCGGCTCGCCCCGCCGGCGTGGGAGCGGCCGGCGCTGCGCGCGCACTTCAGGAGCCTGCTCGAGCGGCCCGGCGTGCTGCGGATGCTGGACGAGCAGGGGCTGGAGGCGCCGGAGCTTTAGCATTGCGTCGTGAGCGCGGCGTGACCGAGCCAGGCTTCGACCTCCTCGCCGCCTCGCTGCGCGCCGACGCGGGCGACGTGCGCGCGTTCGTCGATGCGCTCGCGACGAAGCTGGAAGGCGCCTTCCCGGGCCGGACGAAGGTCGAGCGCAGGGGCGGCTTCCTCTCCGGGCCGAAGCGCGTCCGCCGGATCGAGGTCGAGCTCGGCGACGGCCGCTTCGAGCTCGACCACGACGACGGCAGCGTCGGCTGCGCGCGCCGCAGCGTCGTCCGCGGGATCACGCTGAAGAGCGAGCGGCTCGAGCTCGACGCGTGGATCGACGAGCTCTCGCGCGCGCTCGCCGCCGAGGCGAAGACGACCGGCCGCGAGCGCGAGACGCTGGAGCGGCTCCTCTCGTGACCGCGTACACGAGCATGCTCTCGACGCAGGAGCTGCTGCTCGTCCGCGAGGCCGGCTTCCGGCCGCTCACCCAGGTGATGGGCTCCTGCTTCTACCACGTCGGCTGGCAGGGGATCCCGTACGCCGGCAGCATGTGGGGGCAGGGGCAGACCTTCGAGCTCGAGACGCAGACCGAGGCCTGGAACGAGGCGCGCCGGCTCGCGCTCGAGCGGCTCGCAGGCGAGGCGCAGCGGGCGGACGCGGACGCGGTCGTCGGCGTCCGGCTCGAGCGCGGCACCTACGACTGGGCCGCCGGCACGATCGAGTTCGTCGCCACCGGCACCGCGGTCGCGTCCGAGCGCTACGAGCTCGGCCCGCAGCCGGTGCTCTCGAACCTCTCCGGCCAGGAGTTCGCGAAGCTCTACCGCCACGGCTACTGGCCCGCCGGCCTCGTCGCCGGCACGACCGCCTGCTTCGTCGCCACCGGCTGGCGGCAGCGGCAGATGACGTCGATCCTCGGCGGCGCCTGGCAGAACCAGGAGCTGCCCGACTTCACGCAGGGCCTCTACGACGCCCGCGCGCAGGCGATGCGGCGCCTCGAGCGCCAGGCGCACGAGCTCGGCGCGTCCGGCGTCGTCGGCGTCGCGATCGAGCGCGCCGAGCACGAGGTCGAGGTGAACGACGTCACCTGCCTGATCGTGACCATGCACGTCCTCGGCACCGCGATCGTCGAGCTCGCCGCGCCGCAGGAGCAGCCACCCGTCTACGTCGCCCTACCGCTGGAGGAGCCATGAGCAGCGAGCCCGAAGAGCAGTACGACCCCGAGTCGACCGCCGGCGTGCCCGAGCACGGGCGCGAACGGCTCGAGCGGATGAAGGCGACCGGCGGCGGGTTCTTCACGAGCGACCTGTCGGTGAACGAGTTCCTGCTCGTCAAGGCGGCCGGCTTCGAGCCGCTCGGCCTCGTCGTCGGCACCTCGATCTACCACGTCGGCGTCCAGCTCGCCGGCTGGAAGCAGAGCCAGGAGATGGACGTCCTCTCGCAGGCGATGTACCACGCGCGCGAGCTGGCGATGACGCGGATGGAGGAGGAGGCCGACCAGCTCGGCGCGGACGGCGTCGTCGGCGTCCGGCTCGACGTCAGCCGGCACGAGTGGGGCGGGGACCTCGCCGAGTTCATCGCGATCGGGACGGCGGTGCGCCACCGCGAGGGCGTCCTCCACCGCGCGCCGAGCGGGCGGCCGTTCACGAGCGACCTCACCGGCCAGGACTTCTACACGCTGCTCTCCGCCGGCTACCGGCCGGTCGGCTTGGTCATGGGCACCTGCGTCTACCACGTCGCGCATCAGGGGGTCGGCGGCTTCCTGAAGCGGATCGGCCGCAACCAGGAGATGCCGAACTTCACGCAGGCGCTCTACGACGCGCGCGAGCTGGCGATGGAGCGGATGCAGGCCGAGGGCGAGGCGCTCGAGGCGGAGGGGATCGTCGGCGTCCAGCTACAGGAGGGAAGCCACGGCTGGGACTCCCACGTGATCGAGTACTTCGCCGTCGGGACGGCGGTGGTGCCGACCTCGGCGGATCACACGATCCCGGCGCCCTCGTTCGTGCTGACGCTGAACGACGCGTCGCAGAACCGGCTGACCGGGTTCTAGCCTGCCGCGCGTCCCCAGGCACGGCGGAGGGCGAGCGCGAGGCGGCGCATGCCCTCGCCGGCCGGCAGCTCCGGCTGGTAGGCGTCGACGGCGACCCAGCCGGGAAGCGGCGGCGCCTCGTCGTGCGGCGGGGTCAGGTTGGAGACGTCCTCGGGCGCGAGCGGCAGGTAGAGCGCGTCGAAGGCGAGGGTGAACGCGACGACGAGGCCGTCCGGAGTCGTCAGCGCGAAGGATCCGTGCACGCTGTGGACGAGCGCGTCGAGGCCGGCGGTGCGCGCGACTCGACGCAGCCGGAAGCCCGTGTCCTCGTGGCTGCCGCCGCCGCCGTCCAGGTGCGCCGTCACCGCCGCGTTCCCGGGCCGGAGCGCCTCGAGCACGAACGCGGTCTTCGCCTCGGTGTAGGCGAGCCGGTCGGCGCCGTGCGCCGCGGCGAGGCCGCGCTTCAGCTCGCCGTAGCGCCGTGCGAGCTCGCGATCGCCGCGGAGCAGGTCGCGGAGCGCGAGGTGCTCGCGCAGGACCAGGCTCTCCGGGCCGACGAGCGACAGGTGCGCGACGCGGACGCCGTCCTCGAAGCGGCGGAAGAAGCGGCGGTCGCCGAAGTCGCCGCGCCGCCAGCGCTCGTACCCGGCGGCCGCGAGCGGCTCGACGCAGCGCTCCCAGCCGTCCGGGTCGCGCAGGACGGCGTCGAGGTCGAGCACCGGCTTCGCCGCGAGTCCCGGCACGGCCGTCGAGCCGACGTGCTCGATCCGCTCGACGGCGTCGCCGAGCGCGGCGGCCACGCGCTCCCGCTCCCGCTCGAACCGCTCGGGCCAGTCCGGGTCGTACTCGACGATGACGACGGGCTCGCTCATCCCGCCGACGGTACCCTCCCGCGGATGGCCGCACCCGTCCAGCGCGATCAGGAGCTCGAGCTCGACGTCGACTCGCTCGCCTACGGCGGCAACGGCGTCGCGCGGCACGAGGGCTTCGTCGTCTTCGTCCGCCGCGGCCTCCCGGGCGACCGCGTGCGCGCGCGCGTGACGAAGGTGAAGCGCGGCTTCGCCGAGGCGCTCGCGACCGAGGTGCTCGCCGCCGGGCCGAACCACGTCGACGCGCCGTGCGCCCACTACCCGGCCTGCGGCGGCTGTCGCTTCCAGGATCTCGACTACGACGTCCAGGTCGAGGCGAAGGCGGCGCAGGTGCGCGAGGCGCTGCGCCGGATCGGCGGGTTCGCCGAGCCGCCGCTCGAGCCGATCGTCCCCGCCGAGGACGTCTTCCACTACCGCAACAAGATGGAGTACTCGTTCGCCCGGACGCCGTCCGGGCCGTCGCTCGGCCTGCACAAGGCGGGCCGCTGGGACGAGGTGCTCGAGATCGAGCGCTGCTGGCTGACGACCGAGCTCGGGAACGGCATCCGCAACGCCGTCCGCGACTGGGCGCGCGAGGAGGGGCTCGCGCCGTACGACCAGGCGGAGCAGAGCGGCTATCTACGGCATCTCGTGATCCGCGAGGGGCGCTCGACCGGCCAGGCGCTCGTCCAGCTCGTGACCGCGAAGGGCGAGCACTTCGACCGCGACTACCTCGTCGAGGTGCTGCGCCGCTTCCCGCAGGTGCGCTCGGTCCACTGGTCGCAGAATGAGCAGCCGTCCGAGGCGACGAACCTGCCCACCGAGCTGCTCTGGGGCGAGGACGCGATCGAGGAGGAGCTGTGCGGCCTCCGCTTCCGCGTCCGCCCGAACGCGTTCCTGCAGACGAACACGCGCATGGCCGAGCGGCT
>DASSSQ010000152.1:0-5229 GCA_035708405.1 Gaiellaceae bacterium | reverse complement strand
TAGCCGACGAACTCGGTCTTGAAGCCGGCCGCGGTCGCGAACTCGACCGCGCGCGCGGCCTGGCCGCCGGCGGCGCCCGCGCGCGAGATCTCGCGGTGGCGCTCCATCAGCGCCGCGTAGCCCTCCTCGTCGACGCCGATCCCGCGCTCGCGCGCCAGCTCGACGGTGAGCTCGATCGGGAAGCCGTAGGTCGCCTGCAGCTCGAACGCGTCGGCGGCGGCGATCTCGTCGCCCTGCGCCGCCGCCTCCTCGAACAGGCGCATGCCGCGCTCGAGCGTCTCGGCGAAGCGCTCCTCCTCGGCGCCGAGCACGCGCCGGATCTCGTCCGCGTGCTCGCCGAGCTCCGGGTAGGCGACGTGCATCTGCTCGATCACGGTCCCGGCGAGACCCGGCAGGAACGGGCTCGTCATCCCGATCCGCAGGCCGTGCTGGACGGCGCGGCGGATCACGCGCCGCAGCACGTAGCCGCGGCCCTCGTTCGACGGCGTGACGCCGTCGCCGACGAGGAACGTCATGCCGCGGCCGTGGTCGGCGAGCACGCGGTGCGCCTTCGTCGCGTCCTCGGAGTCGCCGTAGCCGACGCCTGACTGCGCCGCGATCCACTCCATGATCAGCTGGTAGCCGTCGGTGTCGTAGACCGAGGGGACGCCCTGGACGATCCGCGCCGTCCGCTCGAGGCCGAGCCCGGTGTCGATGTTCTGCTTCGGCAGCGGCGTCAGCGTCCCGTCGGCGTGCAGCTCGTACTCCATGAAGACGAGGTTCCAGAACTCGAGGTAGCGCTCGCAGCGCGCGCAGCCGGGCAGGCAGCCCTCGGGACAGCCTGCGTCCGGGCCCCAGTCGTAGTAGAGCTCGGAGTCGGGGCCGCACGGGCCGGGGCCGCCGACCGACCAGAAGTTCTCGGACGAGGGCAGCGGCACGATCCGCTCCGGCGGCATCCCCGCCTCGCGCCAGAGGTCGATCGCGACCTGGTCGGGGCCGAGCGCGAGCTCGGGGTCGCCGGCGTGAACGGAGACCCAGATCCGCTCCCAGGGCAGGCCGAGCCGCTCGCGGACGAACTCGCTCGCGTAGGCGATCGCGCCGTCCTTGAAGTACTGCCCGAACGAGAAGTTGCCGAGCATCTCGAAGAACGTCAGGTGGTAGGTATCGAGCCCGACCTCGTCGATGTCGGGGGTGCGGAAGCACTTCTGCACGGTCGTCGTCAGCGGCGCCGGCGGCGGCTCCCGGCCGAGGAAGAACGGCATCTGCGGCTGCATGCCCGCGGTCGTCAGGAGCGTCGAGCGGTCGTCGGCGCGCGGCACGAGCGAGGCCGACGGGCGACGCAGGTGGCCCTGCTCCTCGAAGAAGGAGAGGAAGCCCTCGCGGATCTCGGCGGACGTGCGCATCGACCGCCCATTGTACGGGCGGCCGGCGGCGCTACCTGCGGGCGCGGGCGGCGCGCTGCGGCTCGTCCTCGACCGCGATCTCGCTGCGGATCTTCTCCAGCGAGCGGCGGATCAGCCGCGAGACGTGCATCTGCGAGATCCCGACCTGCTGCGCGATCTGCGACTGGGTCAGCCCCTCGAAGAAGCGCAGGTGCAGGATCGTGCGCTCGCGGTCGTCGAGGACGCGGAAGCCGGGCGCGAGCACGGCACGGTCCTCGGAGACCTCGTACTGGTGCTCGACCGAGCCGAGCGACTCGAGCGGGTCGAGGTCGCCGTCCTCGTCGGAGCCGCCGCCCGAGGAGAGCGAGAGCGACGAGTACGCGCGGCCGGACTCGAGCGCCTCGAGCACCTCCTCCTCCTCCACCGACGCCGCCTTCGCGAGCTCGGGGATCGTCGGCGAGCGGCCGAGCTGGACGGTCAGCTGCTCGATCAGGCGCGAGAGCTGGACGTTCAGCTCCTGCAGGCCGCGCGGCACGCGCACCGACCAGCCGCGGTCGCGGAAGTGGCGCTTGATCTCGCCGATGATGTTCGGGGTCGCGTAGGTCGTCAGCTCGACGCCGCGGTTCAGGTCGAAGCGGTCGATCGCCTTGATCAGGCCGATCGCGCCGATCTGGACGAGATCCTCGAGCTGCTCGCCGCGGTAGGAGTAGCGGCGCGCCAGCGAGCGGACGAGCGACATGTACTGCTCGATCAGCTGCTCGCGCGCGGCCAGGTCGCCGTGCTCGTGGTAGCGGCGGAGCAGCTCCTTGTCGCTGCGCTCGGCCACCTAGCTCGCCTCCGCGGGCACGTGGGCGCCCTCGACGGCCTTGACGAGCCGGATCCAGGTGCCGCCGGCGCGCTCGGAGAGCTCGACGTCGTCGACGACGGTCGAGAGGACGCGCGCGAGGCCGACGGAGCCGTCGTGCGGGTCGCGCTCGAGCTCGGCGCGCAGCCGGTCGCCGGCGAACGGCCCGAGCTCGGCCGCGAGCGCCTCCGCGTCGACCTGGAGCTCGAGGCAGACCTCGCCCGTGCCCTGGTCGTGCTCGAGCAGCGCCTCGAGCGCGAGTTGGAGGTCCTCGAGCTGCTCGAGCGTGAGGTTGTGGCGGAGCGCGAGCCCGCCGAGGACGAGATGCGCGACGGTGTGGAACGGCCGCTCGCGCGGGATCGTCAGGACGATGCGGTCGCTCACGCGCTCTTCCCTCCGCTTGCGCGCAGCTCCTCGACGAGGTCGGCCTCGCGCCGGGCGGCGGCCTGCTTCGCTTCCTCGACCGCCGCGCGCCAGTCGCGGCGCGCCTTCAGTGCCGCCGCGCCGTGCCGGACGCCCGCCGTCCAGCCGGTCGCCTTCTTGACCGGCGTCGTGACGGCGAAGCTGACCGCGCGCACGGCGGTGTCGACGCTGCCGACCGCGTCGACGGCGCTGTCGGTGACCACGTCGAGCTTGTCCAGTTGTCCGTTCACCCGATCCACTGATCCGCCCACCTTGGAGACGACGGGGAGTAGTTCGTGCTCCGTTCCTCTAATCAACGCGGACAGGCGCTTCAGGGTTTCGCCCAGGCGGAAGAAGAGGTAGGCGAGGCCGAGCCCGACGACGAGCAGGAAGAACGCGAGCGCCGCCCATCCGAGCGAGCTCCACTGGAATGTCGCGAGCAGCATCAGGCCGGTTCCCCTCTCCTATCGTATTCGGCGTCCACGGACGTCACCATCCCGGACCCGACGACGGCGTCGCCTTCGTAGAGAACGGCGGTCTGGCCGCGGGCGACGGCGTAGGCGGGCTCGTCGAGGTGGAGCCGGAAGCCGGCGGCGGTCGGCTCGACCCGCGCCGGGACGGCCGGCGAGCGGTAGCGCAGCTTCGCCTCGACGCGCTCGACCGGGACGTGCAGCCGCCCGCGGACGGAGACGCGGCGCACGGCGAGCGAGGCGCGCGGGCCGACGACGACGGTGTTCGTGCGCGGTTCGGTGCGCAGGGCGTAGAGCGGCTCGGCGGCGGCGACGCCGAGGCCGCGGCGCTGGCCCGGCGTGAAGCGCCAGTAGCCGTCGTGGGCGCCGAGCTCGCGTCCGGTCTCGTCGACGACGGCGCCGGGCCGCGCGGCGAGACCGTTGCGGGCGAGGAAGTCGCGGTAGTCGCCGCCGGCGAGGAAGCACGCCTCCTGGCTCTCGGCGCGGCTCGCGGCGGCGAGACCGGCGGCGGCGGCCTCGGCCCGGGTCTCGTCCTTGCTCTGCCCGCCGAGCGGGAACGAGAGCCGTCCGAGGTGCCGCGGGTCGAGCGTCGCGAGCATGTAGGACTGGTCCTTGCGCGGGTCGGCCGCTCTCGCGAGCAGAAGGCGTCCGCGATGGTCGCGAATGCGCGCGTAATGCCCGGTCGCCAGCCCTTTCGCGCCGGCCCGCCGCGAGAAGGCCAGGAGCTCGTCGAAGCGGAAGGCCCCGTTGCAGCGCGTGCATGGGTTGGGCGTCTCGCCGCGCGCGTAGCCGCGCACGAAGCCGGCGACGACGGCGCGGCGGAACCGCTCGCGCAGGTCGAGCGTCACGTGCGGGAGGCCGAGCCCGTGGCACGTGGCGCGCGCCTGCAGGACGGCCTCGGGCGAGCAGCACGCGCGCTCGGCGTCGGGCCCGGCCGGGTCGAGCCAGAGCCGGAGCGTGACGCCGACCGCCTTCGGCCCGGCGCGAAGGAGCGCGACGGCGCTGTCGACGCCGCCGCTCATCGCGACCGCCGTGCGCTCCGGATCCGGCGCCGCGCGGAACACCTGCGCGAGCGCGTTCGCGAGCGCGTCGGCCGCGAGCGTCTCCCCCGGCACCGCCGCCGCCTCGAGCAGCGTCAGGCCCGCGAGCTCGCGCTCGATCCCGGGCGCGTCCGCCGAGACGATCCGGTCGCCGTCGACCCGGAGCCGGACGAGCGCGAACTCCGGGCCGCGGTACGAGTCTCCGACGACTTCGACCACCCGGCCAGGCTACCGGCCTCGGGAGAGAACGTGGCGGCCTCGGGAGAGAACGTGCTCCGACCCCGCCGTCGGATCCGCGCCCATGTGAACCTGGCATGCCAGGTGGGTGCCCTGCGGACGTCGAACGCCTGAGGCGCCTAGCCCGACGCAGGCTCCCTTTCAGATGGTGTTGGTTCTACATTTTTGCGCGGGCCCGCGAACGGGGTCGAGCACGGGGCCACTGTAGCCGGTCTACGGCGCGCTCGCGTAGGCCCAGCTGACGCGCTGGATGCCGGCGAGGCGGAGCCGGTCGGCGAGCGGCGCGGTCAGGTCGAACTCGCGGCCGGGGACGGACGGGCCGCGGTCGATCACCTGCGTGAGCACGTGCCTGCCGTCGAAGCCGATGTAGATCTTGGCGCCGCAGGGCAGCACGGGGTGTGAGACGCCGAGGGTCGCCGGCCGCAGCACCTCGCCGCAGGCGGTGCGCCGGCCGAAGCCGCCGATCGGCCGCACGCCGGCGAGCGCTGAGTGCCAGGCGCCGGCCGGCTGCGGCAGCGCGCCGCCGCGGTCGGAGCGGTCGTTGACGAGCGCGAGCGAGGCGACGGCGGCGAGCAGCGCGACGGCGGCGAGGCCGAGCTCGCGCTGCGCGAGCCTCGGTGTCACCGGCTCCGGCCGGCGACGAGCAGCTCGCCGAACGACTCGCGCACGAGCGGGTCGAAGTCGGTCGGCAGCAGGCCGTCCGGGTTCGCGAACTCGCGCAGGTACATGAGCAGGTAGGCGCGCTCCTCGTCGCGTGCGGCGTCGGCGCCGGCGCCCTCGCGCGCGAGCTGCTCGAGGCTCCAGAGGTTCCACTCGCGCGGCGCCGGCGGCGGCAGGTAGTCGGCGATCCGGGCGACGGGCTCTGGCTCTGGCTC
>DASSSQ010000151.1:0-29523 GCA_035708405.1 Gaiellaceae bacterium | reverse complement strand
GATGTACTCGGAGTCGCCGAAGGCGAAGCGGATCGAGTTCCGCTGCCCGGACCCGACCGCGAACCCGTACCTCGCGTTCGCCGCGATGCTGATGGCCGGGCTGGACGGGATCGAGCGCGGCCTCGACGCGGGCGAGCCGGCGGACTACGACCTGTTCGAGGAGTCGCGCGGCGTCGCGCAGGTGCCGGGCTCGCTCGACGCAGCGCTGGACGCGCTCGAGGCCGACCACGCGTTCCTGCTCCGCGGCGGCGTCTTCTCCGAGGAGCTGATCGGCACCTGGATCGGCTGGAAGCGCGCGAACGAGGCGGACGTCGTCCGGCTCCGCCCGCACCCGGCGGAGTTCGCCCTCTACTACGACGCGTGATGGTCAAGGTCGAGGCGGTCGTGATCCGGGAGCGCGTCGAGACGGTGATCGACGCCGTCGAGGCGGAGACCGGGCACGTCGGGGTCACCGTCGTCGAGGCGATCGGGCACGGGCGCCGGCGCGGCGTCACGCACGAGTACCGCGGCCGGGTCTTCGAGTCGCGGTTCCTGCCGAAGGCGCTGCTCGCCTTCGTCGTCGAGGACGCGATCGCCGACGCCGTCTGCGCAGCGGTCGCGGACGCGGCCCGCAGCGGCAACGAGTCGGGCGACGGGCTCGTCTGGACGACGCCGGTCGGCAGCGTCGTGCACAACCGCACCGGCCGCGCCCTCGCCGAGGTCGACGCGGATGCCTAGCGACCGCGAGCTGCTCGTCGCCGCGAGCACGATCTGGGTCGTCCTCGCGGCCGTCCTCGTCATGTTCATGCAGGCCGGCTTCGCCTTCCTCGAGGCGGGACTCACCAGGATGAAGAACGCCGGCCACGTCGCCGGCAAGAACGTGCTCGTCTTCGGCGTCTGCTCGCTCGTCTACTGGGCCGTCGGCTTCGGGATCGCCTTCGGCGACGGCAACGCGCTCACGGGCACGGCCGGCTTCCTGCCCTCCGTCGGCGCGCTGATCGCGGTCGGGCAGAAGCCGTTCGACTGGTTCGCGGAGGTGCCCGGAGCGGCCGGCTACCTGTTCGAGGTCGTCTTCGCCGGCGTCTCGCTGGCGATCGTCTGGGGCGCGATGGCCGAGCGGGCGAAGCTCTGGGTCTACTTCGTCTTCGGCGTCTGGTTCACGCTCGTCTACTCGGTCGTGTCGCACTGGGTGTGGAGCCCGCACGGGTGGCTCGCCGCGCACGGGATGCAGGACTTCGCCGGCTCGACGGTCGTCCACTACCAGGGCGCCCTCGCGGCGCTCGCCGGCGCGCTGATCCTCGGGCCGCGGATCGGCAAGTTCGGCACCGACGGCCGCGCGAACCCGATCCCGGGCCACAACATCCCGTTCGCCGTCCTCGGCACGGTGATCCTCTGGTTCGGCTGGTTCGGCTTCAACGCCGGCTCGACGCTCTCGGTGGACTACGGCGGCGTCGGCTTCTTCGCCTACGTCGCGCTGACGACGAACCTCGCGGCCGCCGCCGGCGCGGTCACCGGCGTCTGCGTCGCCTGGCTGCGGCTCGGCAAGCCGGACATCTCGATGATGCTGAACGGGGCGCTCGGCGGCCTCGTCGCGATCACCGCCGCGGCCGGCTTCGTGGCGCCGTGGGCGGCGATCGCGATCGGCGCCGGCGCCGGCTGCATCGCGGTCTTCGGCGTGGTCGCCGTCGAGCGGATCGGCATCGACGATCCGATCGGCGCCGTCGCCGTCCACGGCATGTCCGGCGTCTGGGGGACGCTCGCGACCGGTCTCTTCGCCGTGCCGATGCTGGCGCGGAAGCTCGGCACCGGCACCGGCGGGCTCGTCTACACCGGCTCCTTCCACCAGCTCGGCGTGCAGGCGCTCGGCCTCGTCTGCGTCGGCGCGTTCACCTTCGGCGCCTCGTTCGGCTGCCTCTTCGTGCTGCACCGGCTGTGGGGGATCCGCGTCGAGCCGGCGGTCGAGTCGCAGGGCCTCGACGTCCACGAGCACGGGATGTGGGGCTATCCCGAGTTCTACATCCCCGTCCCGGGCGGCTACGGCACCGAGGCGCACGGCCATCTCGGGACGCACGCCCGGCCCGCGCCGCCCGTCCTCGCGCCCGCCTTGAGCGAGAGCGGCTGATGCTTTACGATGTAAAGTCTCGACTTCCGAAAGGACCTCCGTTGCACGACGAGCACGTTCTTCCGCGCACGCAGCACGATCCGCCGCCCACCGCCTCGGCCGCCGGCGACTGCGCCTGCGTGACGCCGGTGCCCGTCCAGCGCGCCGAGCGCAAGGGCGTCGCCCGCACGCACTGCGCCCGCTGCGGCCGGCCGATGCCGTTGCGATTCACGCCACCACCGCGTGCCTGGCTGTAGCAGCAGCGAGCCGGCCCCGCGCCTTGTGACACTGTGTCACGAGGTCGAGAAGGTGACGGTGACCGTGGCGTCGATCTCCTGCGTCCCCGGCTCGACGTTCGGCGCGCCGACGGGCTTGGCGGCGGGGGAGAAGATCGGCACCGGTTGGCCGCCGCCCTCGCTGACGGCGGTGACGCGCCCGAGCGCCAGCCCGGCCGCCGCGGCGAGCGTCTGCGCCTTCGCCCGCGCGTCCGCGACGGCGTCCTTCAGCGCCTCCGCGTAGAGCGCGTCCGTGTCGCCCTTCGAGAGCGAGGGGCCGGAGACCGAGTCGGCGCCGGCCCCGACCGCGGCGTCGACGACCTTCCCCGCCGCCGAGAGGTCGCGCAGCTGCGCGGTCACCGTGCTCGTGGCCGTGTAGCCGGTGACGGCGCCGCCGTTGTCGGCGACGTTCACGTCGAGCGAGATCTGCGTCGTCTGCAGGTCGGCGGCGGCGATGCCCGCCTGCTTCAGCGCGGCGACGACGTTCTGCATCGCGTCGCCGTTCGCGCCCATCGCCGCGGCGGCGGTCTTCGCCCGCGTGACGACGCCGAAGGAGAAGGCGCCGCGGTCGGGGACGGTCGTCACCGAGCCCGATCCCTGGACGACGATGCTCCCTGCGGGAGCGGTGGCCGCCGACCCCGGCTGCAGCGCGAGCGCGAGGACGGCGGCGCCGGCGGCGAGCGCCGCCACGATGGCGATCCGGATGGTCTTCATGCCGTCCATACGCCGCCGGCGCCCGGTCCCGTCACACTGACCGCATGCGCTACCGCTTCGTCGACTGCCGCTGGGACCTCGCCGACCCGGAGCGAGGACGCGAGCTCTACCGCGCCGGCCACGTGCCGGGCGCCGCCTTCCTCGACGTCGACCGCGACCTCGCCGGGCCGCCGGGGCCGCGCGGCCGTCATCCGCTGCCGGCCGCCGACGACTTCGCCGCGGCCGCCTCGGGCGCGGGCATCGGCGACGGCGTCCTCGTCGTCGCCTACGGGAACATGGGCGGGCCGGAGCGACTCTGGTGGCTGCTACGCCATTTCGGCCACGACGACTGTGCCGTGATCGACCTCGGTGCCTGGCACGGGCCGCTGCGCGCCGGCGACGAGGAGGTCGAGCCGGCGGAGTTCGTCGCGCGGCCGCGCGGCGACGACGCGATCGAGGCGGACGAGCTCGCGGCGCGCCTCGGCGAGCTCGTCGTCGTCGACGCGCGCGTGCCGGCGCGCTGGCGCGGCGACCCGAACGCCGTCGACCGCGTTCCCGGTCGCATCCCCGGCGCGCGGAACGCGCCCTGGAGCGAGCCGCCCCCCGCGTTGCCGAACGGCGAGCTCGTCGCCTACTGCGGCTCCGGGATCACCGCCTGCGTCGTCCTCCACCGCCTCCACCTCGCCGGCCGCGAGGGCCGCCTCTACCCCGGCTCGTGGAGCGAGTGGGAGCAGCGCGACGACCTGCCGCGCGAGCGAGACTAGTCCCTTCTCAGGGCACGATCCGCGTCACGCGGCCGGGCGCCGTGTAGTTCGCCAGCCAGACGGCGCCGACTCCCAGCGCGACCGCCACCGGGCTCGTGCCCGCCGCGATCGTCCGAAGCGTGCGTCCGCTGCGAGCGTCGACCTCGCGCGCGAAGCCCGGCCGGCCCGGTCCCCGCCAGTCTGCGAGCCAGAGCGTGGATCGGCCGACGGACACGCGCCCCGAGCCGGGGAAGCGGGCGCCGGGAGCGTCGACCCGGACGGTTCTTCCCGAGTCGTGGCCGACGCCGCTCGCGAACACGCCTGCGGGCCCGGCGGCGAGCGAGCCCGAGAGGACGTCGTGGGCGACGACGACGAGGCTTCCGCGCGCGCCGATCCGGAGGATCGTCCCGGTATGCGAGCCGACTCGCGCTCCGGCGGCTCCGGCCGGGCAGGCTGTCCAGAAAGCACCGTGGCCCGCCACGATCGCGTCGCAGTACGCGCGAGTCGCGACCTGCCTGACCACGTGTCCGTGATCGTCGAGCCGGACGAGCCTCCGAGCCCGCGGCAGCGTCACCCACGCAGCGTCCGCAGTCGCGGCCACACATGCGGCCGGCGGGGTCGGCGTCGCCCCGAGCACGTGGCCCGTGCGCGCGTCGACGCGGACGACGAGCGAGCGTGTAGCGCTGACGGCGCCGAGGGTCCAGACGACTCCACCCGCCACGGCGAGGTCACAGGGCCGCTCGCTTCCCACGCGCACACCGACGTCGATCCGAGCGACGACTCGGCGCGTGCGCGGGTCGATCCGGGTCAACCGGCCTCCGGCGACCACCCAGACCGAGCCGCCGCCGACGGCGATCGCCGAGGGAAAGGACGCGACTCCGATCGCCGTCGGCGGCACCGTGCCGAGGCCGAGCAGCGGCGCGACAACCGTTGCGAGTGCGACTGCGCGACCCATACGGCCTCTACGCCCGGCGGCCGCGCTCCCATCCGCATGGCTAGTCGAGCCGCTTGCCGAGGATGTCGCGGCCGCGGCGCGCCTGCAGGCGGCGGTAGAGCTCGAGTAGGCCGCCGAGGCCGGCGGCGACGCCGAGCGAGAGCGCGAGCGACTTCCAGAGGCTGTGCGCGAAGGCGGCGCCGCCGAACCAGCCGATCAGGCTCGAGTACACGGCCCACGTGACGGCGGCGATCGCGTCCGCGACCAGGAACCGGCGGTACGCGAAGTCGAGCGTGCCCGCCGCGAAGCAGCTCGCGGTGCGGCCGCCGGGGATGAAGCGGCCCGCGACGACGATCACGGCGCCGTGCTGCTGCAGCGCCTTCTCCATCTTCCCGAGCCGTTCGGCGCCCTTCTCGCCGCGGAAGAGCCACCCGGCGACGCGCTCGCCGATCTTCGTCCCGAGCAGGTAGGTGACGTTGTCGCCGGCGAACGCGCCGAGGGCGGCCGCCGGGACGACGAGCCCGATCTCGAGGTGCCCGTGCGCGGCGAGCGTCGCCGCCGTGATCACCACCGTCTCGCTCGGGACGACGGGGAAGAACGAGTCGAGCGCCGAGATCCCGAAGACGATCCCGTACGACCAGGGGTTGCCGGAGACGAAGTGCGTCAGCGACTGGAACACGCGCTCCGCGTGCCCCGCGGCCCGGGCCGGAAATCCCCGCTAGGCGGCAGCGCCGAAGGCGGCGAGGTAGCGCTGCCAGAGCGGCGGCACCCGCGGCGTCGCCAGGTGGATGAAGAGCACCGGAGCCGGCGGCCGCGGTGCGCGCGGCAGCGGCATCTCGGCCTCCTCGGGCAGCCGGTCGCCCTTGCGCAGGTTGCACGGCGCGCAGGAGGTGACGACGTTCTCCCACACCGACTCGCCGCCGCGGCTGCGCGGGATCACGTGGTCGAGCGTCAGCCGCCCGCCGGTCGAGCCGCAGTAGACGCAGCGCCAGCCGTCGCGGGCGAAGAGCGCGCGGCGCGAGATCTTCCGCTGCACCGTCCGCGGCACGCGCACGTAGTGCAGCAGCCGGATCACGTGCGGCCAGGGAAACGTCGTCGTCGAGGAGCGCAGCGGCTGGTCGAGTCGCTCGATCACCTCGGCCTTGCCCTTCCAGACGAGCACGTGTGCCCGCCGGATCGAGCACACGTTGAGCGGCTCGTAACTCGCATTCAGGACGAGTACCTGGTGCAACCTGGCCAAAAGGTACCCGACGCGCAGGCGCTTCGGCGCCGCGAGATCAGCCGAGACCGAGTCCGGCGCGGGCCGCTGCCGGGTCGCCGTGGCAGACGACGTCGACGCCGAGCTCGCGCACGCGCGGCCAGTCCGGGACGAAGATCTCGGCGAGGCAGACGGCGACACCGGCGGCGCGCGCGGCCGCGACGTCCTCTGCGCGCACGACGTCGTAGGAGAGGCCGACGGCGTCGCAGCCGCAGGGCGCGAGCACGGCGGCGAGGTCGACCGGCCGGGCGCGCAGGTTGGCGCGGGTCGTCGTCTGCGGCCGGCGCGCCTTCGCGCGCACGAGCAGCGGGTGGTCCCAGGCGCAGAGGACGACCTCGTCGTCCGGCTCGAGCAGCGCGAGCACCGCGTCGACGAGCGGCTCGCCGCCGCCGAACGGGCTCTTCAGGTCGAGCGTCAGACGGACGCCGGCGGCGCGCGCCCGGGCGAGCACCGCATCGAGCCGCTCGCCGTGCGCGGCGGCGTAGTCGCGCTCCCACGCCCAGCGGCCGTCCTCGCCCGCGTAGTGGTGCCGCAGGAACGGGACGCCGTCGCGCGAGAGCTGGACGTCGAGCTCGACCAGGTCGGCTCCGCGGCGGACGCCCTCCTCGACCGCCGCCCACGTGTTCGGCGCCGCCGCTCCGGCCTCGCAGCCGCGGTGCGACTCGACCAGCATCCGGCCCGCCGCGGACCGGAGCAGGCTCACCGCGCCATCGCGCGCTCGACCGCCTCCAGCTCCTCCGGCGAGAGCGCGACGGAGGCCTTGCCGCGGTCGAGCTCCTTCATGTAGATCCGCGCGTAGTCGCGGCCCTGGATCGCCGTGACGACGACGCCGCTGCGCGCCGCGTCGAGCAGCGCGACCGACGCCGACTGGTGGCCGCCGGTGTTCTCGTAGGCGTCGTAGCGGACGATCGAGGTGCGCGAGACCGTCTCGTCGACGCGGCGGTCGACGCGGCCGAGGCCGGCGGCGATCTCGTCGACCGCGCGGTGCAGGTCGTCGACGCGCGCCTGCAGCGAGACCGCGAAGTCGACGATGTCGGAGCGGCCGCCGCCGAGCAGCAGCCGCTGCCCCGCCCGCAGCCGCCGCACGCGCAGCCAGTTCCAGAGGGCCGCGCCGAAGGCGGCGACCGCGACGACCGCGGCCCCGATCGCGATCCAGGCTGCGACCGTCGCCGAGAGCATCTATCCGACCGAGAAGATGACCTGGTACGAGCCGGAGTTGTTCTTCGCGTTCTCCTCGTTCGGCACCGGCGCGATGTCGACCTTCAGCGTCACCTTCTGCGCGAACGTCAGCTGGCCCAGGTTCTTGAAGACGACGTTCTTGACCTGGTTCGGGTCGATCACCTGGATCCGCTGCGTCTTCACGACCGGCGGGCTCTGCTCGATCGTCAGCGTCACGTCGATCCCGACCTCCTGCGCCTGGCCGGAGTCCTTGACGCCGACCTCGAAGCCGAGGTCGGTCGTCTCGGTGATCGTGTTCAGGCTCGTCTGGGAGAGCGTCGTCCCGCTCGGGAGCGCCTTCACGTACTCGAGCGCGCTGCCGTGGACGCCGCCGGCCTTGCCGCCGGTCGCCGCGCCGGAGAGCCGCTGCAGGATCCGCGTCCAGGTGCCGGGGGTGACGAGCGACGGGTCGCTCAGGAACTGCGAGTCCGGCACCGGCACGCCGGTCACGCCCTGCTTGGGCAGCTCCACCATCGCCGGATCGTGGAAGAGGTCCGACCAGATCACGTCGCTCGCCATGAAGCGCGCCGACTGCTGCGCGAGCACGCTCGCGTCCGCGCTCTGCGTCTTCGTCCCCTGCGAGGCGCGCAGCGTGGCCGCGAGGCCCTGCAGGCCGCTGACGCGGAACTGCAGCGCCTGCACGACCGCCTGCTGCTCGTCGCGCAGCGGGCCCGGCGGATGCAGGCCCTGCGCCTTCGCGACATCCTGCTGCTCGCGCTGGGCGAGGCTGCCGAGCGTCTGCTCGAGGTCGCTCTTCTTCTCGCCCGGCGTCGTCAGCGCGGTCGCGAGGTCGTTGCCGACCGACTTCGAGGACTGCGCGACCTGGCCGACGTCGGCCAGGTAGTTCCTGTACGCGTTCCGCTTCGCGTTCGACTGGCAGCTCTGCACCCAGAAGACGAGCAGGACGACGATCAGGATCGCGAGGGCGATCAGGCCGACGAGCCGCAGCAGCGGCGTGACGCCGTGCGGCGGGCGGATCGGCGGACGGCGCGGCGGGCCGCCCTCGTCGCGCGGCCGGCGGCGCGGCATCCGCACCCGCGGCGCCTGCTGCTGCTCGACGGTCGGCGGCTCGTCGAAGAAGTCGAAGTCGATGATGTCGTCGTCGTGCTCGCTCACGGGCACTCCAGCCGTCAAGAGTAACGGGAGGTTCGGCTCGCGGAGGACTTTCTCCTGCCCACGGCGAAGGGACGGAGTCGTGCAGAGCGCGGCCGCCGGAGCCAGGGAGCAGCACCTCGTCCTCGGCCGCTACCGGCCGCTCCGGCCGCTCGGCACCGGCGGCTCGGGCTCCGTCTGGCTCGCCCGCGACGAGCGGAGCGGGCTCGACGTCGCGCTGAAGATCGTCGCCCGCGAGGGCAAGGCCGGCGCGCGGGCCGAGCGGGAGGCGAAGGCGGCGGCGCAGCTCCGCCACCCGCGCTGCCTGCGCGCGTACACGCTCGGCCGCGACTCGAGCCACGTCTACATCGCCTACGAGTACGTTCCCGGCCGCACCCTGCGCGAGGCGATGCGGGCCGGCGAGCTCGACGACCGCCGCGCCGTCGAGGCGGCGGCGCAGGTGCTCGAGGGGCTCGCGCACGCGCACGCGCGCGGGATCGTCCACCGCGACGTCAAGCCGGCGAACATCCTGCTCGCCGACGGGCACGGCGTCGACGTGCGGCTGCTCGACTTCGGGCTCGCGCTGATGCAGGACGAGGCGACGCTGACCGCGCACGGCGACGTCCCCGGCACGCTCGCCTACATCTCGCCGGAGCGGCTGCGCGGCGAGCCCGCGCGGCCGTCCGCCGACGTCTGGGCGGTCGGCGTCATCCTCTGGGAGGCGCTGACCGGCCGGCATCCGTTCTGGGACGGCTCGCCGCTCGAGGTGCAGCGATCGATCCTCGCCGGAGCGCGACCGCTCGGGGAGCTGCGGCCCGACCTGCCGGAGCCGGTGCTCGACGTCGTCGCGAGCGCGCTGCTCGCGAACCCGTCCCGGCGGCCGCCGGCGGACAGCCTCGCCGTGCAGCTGCGCGACCTCGTCCGCACGCAGAAGCGCAGGCGCTCGGGCGGACCGCGCACGCCGCCGCGAGCGCGCGCGCGGGCGCTGCCGGAGCGGCTCCTGCCCGCCGGGCTCGCGGCCGCGGTCGCCGGCTGGAGCGCGGCGACGCTGCCGTTCTACCCCGCCGACTGGCCGCTCGGGCTCGCCGTCGCCGCCGCCGCGCTCTCGCTCGTCCGCGCCCGCGCCGGGCTCGTCTTCGCCCTCGCGGTGCCGTTCTTCCCGCTCGCGAACGTGTCGCTCGGCCTCGCGCTCGCCTACGCCGCCGTCGCCGCGTGCTGGATCGCGCTCTCGTGGCGCGACCCGCGCGCCGGCCTCCTGTTCGCCGTCGGCCCCGCGCTCGCGCCGCTCGCCGCGCTCGGGCTGCTGCCGCTCGCCGCCCAGGCGGCCCGCGGCGCGGCGCGCAGGGGCATGACCGTCGCCGCGGGCGTGCTCTGCGCGGCCGCCGTCGCCGGGATCCGCCACGCGTCGTTCCCGCTCGGGCTCGGCCGGCCGCCGCTCGGGCTCGGGATCGACGGCAGCCGCCGGCCGACCGCCGTCGCCTTCGAGCTCTGGAAGGTCGTCGCCGCGCACCCTGCGCTCGCGACCGAGGCGCTCGCGCTCGCGCTCGCCGCCGCCGCGCTGCCGCTCGTCCGCGGCCGCGGTCCCTGGCCGGTCGCCGCGTTCGGCGCGGCGATGCTCGCGGCGACCCTGCTGCCGGCGCCGGAGGCGGCCGCGGCGCCGCTCATCGCCGGCGCCTGGCTGACCTGCATCGTCCTGCTCCTCGACCGCCGCCGAACCGCGGAAGCCGGGCGTTAGACTCGCGCGCGGGGGAAATACCCCGGGGGCCCAGGTCGTGAGCGTGCTGCGTAGCATCGAGAGCAAGATCGAGTCCCTGTTCGAGGGCGTGTTCGGCCGCGCGTTCAAGACGCACGTGCAGCCGGTCGAGCTCGCACGCAAGCTCGTCAAGGAGATGGACGACCACAAGAGCGTCTCCGTCTCGCGGATCTACGTCCCGAACGAATACGAGATCTACCTCTCGCCCGCCGACCGCGCGCAGTTCGCGGAGTACGAGGAGTCGCTCGTCGACGAGCTGCAGGACTACCTGGCGGAGCACGCGCGCCGCGAGGGCTACGTGCTGCTCTCGCCGCCGAAGGTCCTCTTCGCCTCCGACGAGGATCTCGCGCTCGGCGAGTTCGGGATCGCGACGAAGATGGCGCACAGGTCGGACTCCGGCGAGCCCGCGCCCCGGGCCGAGCCCGGCGCGACGATGATCTACCGGTCACGCCGGCCGCAGCCGACCGAGGCGGTCTCGGCCGAGGAGCTGGGCCTCGCGCGCGAGCTCGTCACCGTCGAGGTCGAGGGACGGAAGGTGCCGATCGAGAAGCGCCGCGCCGTGATCGGCCGCTCGCGCGACTGCGAGGTGCAGGTCTCCGACCCGAACGTCTCCCGCCGTCACTGCGAGCTGCGCCAGGAGGGTGCGACCTACTGGCTGGTCGACCTCGACTCGACGAACGGGATCGAGATCGACGGTCGCCGCCACAAGCGGGTCAAGCTCGAGGACGGCACGCGGGTCACGATCGGCGCGACCGAGCTCGTCTTCCACCGGGAGCTGCAGTGACGCCGCTGGCATCCGCCGGCCTCGAGGAGACGCTGCTCGCACTGAAGATCGCGTTCCTCGTGCTGCTCTACCTCTTCATCTGGCGGATCGTGCGCAACGCGGCCCGCGACGTGCGGGTCGGGCAGGAGAGCTTCATCCTCGCGCCGCAGCAGGCGCAGGCGATGGGGCTCGGGCGGCAGACGGCGCGGGCGGCGCGCGGGCGGCTCGTCGTGATCGCGAGCTCGGCGCTGCAGCCGGGCGAGGCCTACGAGGTCGACATCTCGCCGGTCTCGATCGGCCGCGGCTCGAACAACGACATCCCGCTGCCCGGCGACGAGTTCTCCTCGGCGCGGCACGCGCGGATCGAGCCGCGCCGCGACGGCGTCTACGTCGAGGACATGGGCTCGACGAACGGCACCTTCGTCAACGGGATCCGGCTCGCGCGCGAGCGGCGGCTGCAGCCGGGCGACGTCGTCCGCGTCGGCGAGACCGACATGCGGTACGAGGACCTGTGATGGGATGCCGCCCGTGATCGTCTCCCGCGCAGCCGGCAAGACCGATCCGGGCCGCAAGCGGCGCCGCAACGAGGACTCCTACGTCTGCGACCCGCCGCTCTTCGCCGTCGCCGACGGGATGGGCGGCGCGCAGGCGGGCGAGGTCGCCTCCGAGCTCGCGGCGGGCGCGCTGCGCGAGCGGGACGGCATCGGCGACGGCGAGCGCAGCGTCGTCGAGCTGATCCAGGAGGCGAACCGCCGCGTCTGGCAGCGCGCGAACGAGGACGCGGCCGCGTCGGGAATGGGCACGACGACCACCGTCGCGCTCGTCGAGGCGAGCCGCGTCGTCTTCGGCCACGTCGGCGACTCGCGCGCCTACCTGCTGCGCGAGGGCGAGCTGATCCAGCTGACCGAGGACCACTCGCTCGTCGCCGAGCTCGTCCGCCGCGGCGAGCTCTCGCCGCAGGAGGCGGAGACGCACCCCCAGCGCTCGGTGATCACGCGGGCGCTCGGCACGGATCCCGACGTCGACGTCGACACCTTCGCGGTCGAGGCCGAGCCGCAGGACCTGTTCCTGATCTGCTCCGACGGCCTCTCCTCGATGGTCGCCGACGAGACCGTGCGCGAGCTGCTCGAGCGCCACCGCGGCGACCTCGACGGCGCGGCGAAGGCGCTCGTCGCGGCGGCGAACCGCAGCGGCGGCGAGGACAACATCACCGTCGTCCTCTTCGAGGTCGCCGCCGGCGACGAGCCGGCGGCGGACACGACGCAGATGGCCGCCGTCGCCCCGCCGGAGCAGCCGGAGCCGCTCCACGACGAGGACGAGGACACGCTGACCGGGATCCGCGCGCCCACCGCCGTCGACACGATGGTCGTGCCGCCCGAGGAGGCGGCGCGCCTGGCCGCCGCCACGCGTCGTCCCAGCCTCGCGCGCCGGATGCTCGTCCTGCTCCTGATCGTGACGCTCGTGCTCGTGATCGCCGCGCTCGTGCTCTGGGGGCTCGCGCGCTGAGCTACCGCAACAGGGAGCTCGTGAACCTGGTCGCGGTCGGCATCCTGACCGGCCTCGGCTTCGCGGCGGTCTACATCTCGCAGCAGGCGCGCCTCTCGACCGGCTCGCTCGGCTACGCCGTCTTCTTCTTCGCGCTCTACCTGGTCGCGCACGTCGTCGCGCGCTTCACCGTGCCCCAGGCCGACCCGTACCTGCTGCCGATGGCGGGCCTGCTGACGGCGATCGGGATCACGGAGATCTACCGGCTCGGCCAGAACGACGCGCTGCGGCAGGGGATCTGGATCGTCGTCGGCGTCGGCTTCTTCTCCGCGGTGCTGATCCTGCTCCGCCACGACTACCGGGCGCTCGAGAACTACAAGTACCTGTTCGGGATCGCGGCGATCGTGCTGCTCGCGCTGCCGGCGGCGCCCGTGATCGGCGCGACGATCAACGGCGCCCGGCTCTGGATCCAGCTCGGCCCGTTCCAGGTGCAGCCGGGCGAGTTCGCGAAGCTCTGCCTGATCGTCTTCCTCGCCGGCTACCTGCGCGAGAAGCGCGAGGTGCTGGCGCAGGGACGGCTGAAGGACTGGGGGCCGCTGCTCCTGATCTGGGGCGGCGCCATGCTCGTCCTCTTCGAGACGAACGACCTCGGCTCGGCGCTCCTCTACTACGGGGTCTTCCTGGCGATGGTCTACGTCGCGACCGGCCGCGCGATCTACTCGCTGCTCGGGCTCGGCCTCTTCGTCGGCGGATCCTACGCGCTCTACCAGGTCGTCCCGCACGTGCGCGACCGCGTCACGATCTGGCTGCACCCGTGGACGAGCCACCCGGTGCCGTGCCCGTTCACGGGTCACCTGGCGCTGCGGCAGGACTGCCAGAGCTACCAGCTCGTCAAGTCGCTCTACTCGATCGCCAGCGGCGGCTACGTCGGCCCCGGCTTCGGCAAGGGGACGTTCACGACTCCGGACGGGACGCCGCTGATCCCGTACCTGAACACCGACTTCATCTACTCGGCGATCGCGCAGGAGCTCGGCCTCGTCGGCGCGGCAGCGCTGCTGCTCGTCTACATGCTCTTCGTCGCGCGCGGGATGCGGATCGCGCTCTACGCCGACGACGGCTTCTCGAAGCTGCTCGCGGCCGGGCTCACCTTCGGCTTCGCGTTGCAGACGTTCGTGATCGTCGGCGGCATCCTGCGGCTGATCCCGCTGACGGGGATCACGCTGCCGTTCGTCTCCTACGGCGGCTCCTCGATCGACGCGAACTTCATCATGCTCGCGGGCCTGCTGCTCGTCTCCGACCGCGCCAACGCGGGGAGACGCGCGTGAACAGGCAGATCGCGCGGCTCGGGGTGCTCGGGCTCGTCCTGATCGTGGCGCTGATCGCCGGCACGACCTACTGGCAGACGTGGGCGGCCGGCGGACTCGCCGACAAGCAGGACAACGCGATCCAGCGCGTCGCCCAGTTCAAGATCAAGCGCGGCCTGATCTACGCGAGCGACGGCAAGACCGTGCTCGCGAGCGACCGCAAGAAGAAGGTCGGCGGGCAGACGCTCTGGTTTCGCACCTATCCGACGCACGGCCTGGCCGCGCACGTCGTCGGCTACTCGACCGTCGAGCGCTCCCGCACCGGCGTCGAGCGCTCCTTCAACGACTACCTGACCGCCTCGAACGGAAACCTGAACACGGCGTTCCGGACGACGCTGGACAAGCTGAAGGGCGTCACGGTCACCGGCAACAACGTCGTCCTCTCGATCCAGGTGAAGGCGCAGCAGGTCGCCGAGTCGGCGCTGCGCGGCCAGTGCGGCGCGGTCGTCGCGCTCGACCCGCGCACCGGCGCCGTGCTCGCGATGGCGTCCTCGCCGAGCTACGACCCGAACCTGATGGAGACGGCGAAGGGCTTCAAGCGCGCGCAGCGCTCGCCCGGCTACAAGTGCGGCGCGCCGCTGCTCGACCGCGCGACGCAGGGCCTCTACCCGCCGGGCTCGACCTTCAAGACGGTGACCGCGACGGCGGCGCTCGACACCGGAGCGTTCCGCCCCGACTCGGTCTTCACCGACCCGGGCTACTGCACCGAGTACGGCAAGAAGGTGTTCAACGCGGGCAACCCGGACCAGAACGGGCCCGAGACCTACGGGCAGCTGACGCTCGCGGAGGGGTTCGAGCACTCCGTCAACTCGGTCTACTGCAACATCGGCAAGCGGATCGGCGCCGGCGTGATCCTGGAGTACACGAAGCGCTTCGGCTTCTACGCCGATCCGCCGGTCAACCTGCCGCCGGAGGAGCTGTCGCCGAGCGGGCTCTACTTCCACGACAAGCTCTGGTATCCGAAGGACCCGGCGACGGAGGTCGACCCGGGCCGGCTCGCGTTCGGGCAGGAGCGGATGCTCGTGACGCCGCTGCAGATGGCGCAGGTCGCGGCCTCGGTCGCCAACGGCGGCGTCGAGATGCGGCCCTACGTCGTCTCCAAGATCACCTCGCCGACCGGCGCCACGGTCCTGACGACGAAGCCGGAGGTGCAGAACAAGGTGATGAAGCCGCAGACCGCGGCCGAGCTGAACCAGATGATGCAGCTCGTCACCACGGGAGGCACGGCCGCCGCGGCCTTCCGCGGCATCGGCATCCCGGTCGCCGGCAAGACGGGCACGGCGGAGACCGGGTTGAACAACGTCTACATCCCATGGTTCATCTGCTTCGCGCCGGCCGACCATCCCCGGGTGGCGGTCGCCGTCGTCGTGGAGAACAAGTACCGCGGCTTCGGCGGCGGAGTCGCGGCCCCGATCGCCAGGCAGATGCTGCAGGCGATCCTCGGCGCACATTGAAACCCGTACGTACCCTGTGAGCTAGCCGCATGGCGATTGACCCCCTGATCGACCACGTCTTCGACGACCGCTACCGCATCGTCCGCAAGCTCGGCGCGGGCGGCATGGCGGACGTCTATCTCGCCGAGGACCAGGAGCTCGGCCGGCGGGTCGCGATCAAGATCCTCAACGACCGCCACGCGCACGACGAGCAGTTCGTCGAGCGCTTCCGGCGCGAGGCGAAGAACGCGGCCGGCCTCTCGCACCCGAACATCGTCTCGATCTACGACCGCGGCGAGGCGGAGGGCTCCTACTACATCGCGATGGAGTACCTCGAAGGGCGGACGCTGAAGGAGCTGATCGTCCGCAACGGGCCGACGCCGGTGCCGATCGCGATCGACTACGCGCGGCAGATCCTCGGCGCGATCGCCTTCGCGCACCGCCACCACATCGTCCACCGCGACATCAAGCCGCACAACATCGTCGTCGGGCGCGACGGGCGGCTGAAGGTGACGGACTTCGGGATCGCGCGCTCCGGCGCCTCGCAGATGACGGAGGCCGGCTCGATCATCGGCACGGCGCAGTACCTCTCGCCGGAGCAGGCGAAGGGCGCGCCGGTCGACGCGCGCTCCGACATCTACTCGCTCGGCGTCGTCCTCTACGAGATGCTGACCGGGCAGGTGCCGTTCTCCGGCGACACGCCGGTCGAGATCGCGATGAAGCACCTGTCGACGGTGCCGTCGGCGCCCTCGGAGCTGAACGGGAAGGTGCCGCACGACCTCGACGCGATCGTCCTGCGCGCGCTCGCGAAGGACGAGTCCGACCGCTATCAGAGCGCCGAGGAGATGGACGCCGACCTCGGCCGGGTCGCGCGCGGGCTCGCCGTCTCGGAGGAGACCGAGGCGGCGGCGACGATGGTGCTCGCGGGTGCGGGCGTCGCGGCCGCGACGACGATCATGCGGCCGACGCGGCCGCTCGGCGGGCCGGCCGCGGGCGGCGGCGTGCCGTACCAGACCGCCGAGACCTTCTACGAGTACGAGGAGCCGTACCGCCGCCGGCCGATCTGGCCGTGGCTGCTCGCGCTGCTTCTGATCGTCTCCGCCGGCGTCGCCGGCTGGTACGTCTGGACGCAGATCCAGAGCCAGCTCAACTCGACGCGGCCGGTGATCGTGCCGCCGGTGCTCAACCTGCGCAAGGACAACGCGATCGCGCAGATCAAGAACGTCGGCCTGAAGCCGGTCGTCGAGTACCACTCGAGCCTGAACACGGCGAAGGGCGTCGTCTTCGCGCAGACGCCGAACCCCGGCAACAAGATCGACAGGGGCAACCAGGTCGTGATCACGGTCGCGAACGGGAAGCCGAAGACGACGGTGCCCGACGTGAAGACGCGCAACCTCGCGGACGCGATCGCCGCGATCACGAGCGCGCATCTGAAGTACCGGGTCGTCGAGGTGCCGTCCGGCCTGCCCGCGAACACGGTCACCGCGACCGCGCCGGCCGGCGGCGCCGTCGTCCCGTACGGCACGAAGGTGCGCGTCAACGTCTCGCAGGGCCCGAAGCCGGTGATCGTCCCGGCCGACCTGATCGGGCAGCCGTACGAGAACGCCTCGAGCGAGCTCTTCGGCGCCGGCTTCGCCGTCAAGCGGCAGGACGTCGACTCGGACAAGCCGAAGGACACGGTCGTCGCGGCGACACCGGCGCCGGGCACGGGCGCGCCGCCCGGCTCGACGATCACGCTCAGCGTCTCGAAGGGCCCGAAGTCGATCGCCGTGCCCGACGTGACCGGCACCGACGCGCAGACGGCGACGACGCAGCTGCAGAACGCGGGCTTCACGACCGCCGTGCAGGACGTGCCGACGACCGACCCGACGCAGGACGGCATGGTCGTCAGCCAGGACCCGGCGCCGAACGCGCAGGCGAAGCCCGGGTCGAAGGTGACGCTGACGGTCGGCCAGCTGCAGCAGACGGAGACGACGCCGACGACGACCGGGCAGACGACGACCGAGACGACGCAGACCGCGACGACGCCGTGACCCGGCTCCGCGTCGCGGTGCTCGTCGGCGGCCGCTCGAGCGAGCACGAGATCTCGCAGGCGAGCGCGCGCTCGGTCGTCTCGGCGCTCGACCCGGCCCGCTACGAGGTCGTCCCGCTCGAGATCGCCCGCGACGGCCGCTGGCAGCTGCCCTCCGCGGAGCTGCGGCGGGCGCTGCCGCCGCACGTCGCCGAGACGCTGCCGGTGCCCACGACCGCCTCCGCGCCCGCGCTGCTCGGCCGGGTCGACGTCGTCTTCCCGGTGCTGCACGGCCCGTTCGGCGAGGACGGCACCGTGCAGGGCCTGCTCGAGCTCGCCGGCGTGCCGTACGTCGGCGCGGGCGTGCTCGCCTCGGCGCTCTGCATGGACAAGGACGTCTTCAAGTCGGTGCTGCGCGACCACGGCATCCCGGTCACGCGCAACGTGACCCTGCGGAACGGGGACCGGCCCGGGAGCCCGTTCGGATTCCCGGTGTTCGTGAAGCCGGCCCGGCTCGGCTCGTCGGTCGGGATCTCGAAGGCGCACGACGAGGCGGAGCTCGCGACCGCCGTGCGCCTCGCGTTCGAGCACGACGAGAAGGTGCTCGTCGAGGAGTTCGTCGCCGGGATCGAGGTCGAGTGCGGCGTGCTCGGCAACGAGCGGCCGGTCGCGTCGATCCCGGGCGAGATCGTCGCGCACGCCGAGTGGTACGACTACGCGGCCAAGTACGACGAGGGCGGGATGGAGCTCGTGATCCCGCCGCGGATCACGGAGGAGCAGGTCGCGCGCGTGCAGGAGCTGGCGGTGCGCGCCTTCGTCGCGACCGACTGCGAGGGGATGGCGCGCGCCGACTGCTTCGTGCGCGAGGACGGCGAGGTGCTCGTCAACGAGCTGAACACGATCCCGGGCTTCACCGCGACGAGCGTCTACGCGAAGCTCTTCGAGGCGAGCGGCGTCCCGTACGCAGAGCTCGTCGACCGCCTGATCCAGCTCGCGCTCGAGCGCCACGCGCGCCGCGGCGGGCTCAGGTACTAGGCGGCGCTGACCGCGTTCACGTCGGCGTGGTCGTAGCCGTCGCCGAGGCGCGTGATCCAGATCAGGAAGTAGCGGCCCTTCGCGCCCGAGAGCGTGAAGTACGTGTTCGTCTCGACGATCTGCGACGAGGAGACCGGATGGAACGGCCCGCTCGGGCTGTCGCCGGCCTTGATCTGCGCCGTGTAGCCCGGGGTGTCGGTGGCGATCCCGAGCTTGCTCAGCGTCACCGTGCGGTGCGCGTCGAGGACGAGCCCGACGCCGGGCTTGCCGAGGCTCGGCGCGTCGCGATACTGCTCGGTGCTCCACGCGGTCGAGCCGCTCTTGTCGGTCGCGTTGCCGACCTCGGAGTCGTGCTCGTGCCCGTCCCCGTCCGGGTCCCAGGCGGTCGCGGCGGTCAGCCGGAGCGGCGCCGACGCGGCCGCGCGGCCGCCGCCCGTGGCCGCGTTCGAGCCCGTGTGCTCGTGGCGCCACGCGACGACCGCCGCGGCGACCGCAGCCGCGGCGAGCACGCCGGCGAGCAGCAGCGCGATCCAGGGAGCGCCGCCGCGTGCCTGCCTGCGGGCGCGCGGGCGCGCGACGGGCGCGCCGGCGGCGGCGACCGGGGCGGCCGCCGGCGGCGGCACGACCACCGTCGCGGCGGTGTCCTCGTCGTCGCGGTGACCGAGCTCGTGCAGGACGGCGGCGAGCTCGTTGCAGAAGGCGTCCATCGACGGGAAGCGGTCGCGCGGGTCCTTCGCCATCGCCCGCTTCAGCGCGGCGTCGAGCCGCGGCGGCACCTCCGGCCGCAGGGCGCGCGCGCTCGGCGGCGGGTCGTTGATGTGCTGCATCGCGACCGCGACGAAGTTCTCGCCGGAGTACGGCGTCTCGCCCGTCAGCAGCTCGTAGAGGACTGCTCCGAGCGAGTAGACGTCGGTCTGCGCCGAGACCTGCTGGCCCTGCGCCTGCTCGGGTGCGATGTAGTCGCTCGTCCCGAGCACGGTGCCCGTCTGCGTCACCCCGTGCTTGACGTCGAGCGAGCGCGCGATCCCGAAGTCGGTCACCTTCGCGCGCCCGTCGCCGTTCAGGAGCACGTTCTGCGGCTTGACGTCGCGGTGGACGAGTCCGTGCTCGTGCGCGAACGCGAGCGCGCGCGCGATCTGGTGCGCGAGCGCGACCGCCGTCTCGATCGGCAGCGCGCCGCTGCGGTCGATCACGTGCTTCAGGTTCTCGCCGTCGACGTACTCGAAGACGATGAACTGGCGGCCGTCCTCCTCGCCGCGATCGATCACCGTGACGACGTTGGGATGCGAGAGCCGCGCGACCGAGCGCGCCTCGCGACGAAAGCGCTCGACGTACTCGTCGTCGTCGCCGAACTGGGGATGGAGCACCTTCAGCGCGACCTTCCGGTCGAGCAACCTGTCGTGCGCCCTGAACACGCTCGACATCCCGCCGGTACCGACGAGCTCCTCGAGCTCGTACCGGTCCGCGACTAGCTCGCCTACGACCATCGGCGAATAGTTTGCCCGCCGCGCTGGTCTCTAAGCGAGCACGCTCGCGAGCGCCTCTTCCCAGACGGCGAGCGCCTCCTCCAGCTCGCCGTCGGAGAGCGCCAGCGAGCAGAGGACGCGGATGCAGTTCGAGTAGATCCCCGCCTTCAGCAGCAGCAGGCCGCGCTCGAAGGCCGCCTCGGCGACCGCGGTCGCGAGCTCCGGGTCCGGCTCCTTCGTCGCCGGGTCGCGGACGAGCTCGAGCGCGAGCATCGCGCCGAGGCCGCGAACGTCGCCGATGCGCGGCCAGCGCTCCTGCCAGGCCAGCATCCGCGCGCGCATCGCGTCGCCGAGCAGCTGCGCGCGCTCGACCAGGCCCTCCTCGTCGAAGACGTCGAGGACCGCGAGCGCGGCCGCCTGCGCGACCGGGTTGCCGACGTAGGTGCCGCCAACCGCCGAGTCGCCGGGAGCGTCCATGACCTCCGCCTTGCCGAGCACGCCGGAGAGCGGCAGCCCGGCCGCGATCGACTTGGCGACGAGCAGCAGGTCGGGCTCGATCCCGAAGTGCTCGATCGCGAACATGCGGCCCGTGCGCCCGAAGCCGGTCTGCACCTCGTCGACGACGAGGACGATCCCGTGCGCGTCGCAGATCCGCCGCAGTCCCGTCATGAACTCCTGCGGCGCGGGGATGAAGCCGCCCTCGCCCTGCACGGGCTCGACGACGATCGCGGCGACGGTCTCGGCCGCCACCTGCGTCGTCAGCGCCCGTTCGAGCGCGGCAAGCGCCTCGGCGGCGGTCGGGCCGCGGTAGCCGCTCGGATACGGCACGCGGTAGATCTCCGGCGAGAACGGGCCGAGCCCGGCCTTGTACGGATGCGTCTTCGAGGTCAGCGAGAGCGAGAGCAGCGTCCGCCCGTGGAACGCGCCCTCGAAGCCGATCACGGCGGGCCGGCCGGTGTAGCCGCGCGCGAACTTGACCGCGTTCTCGACCGCCTCGGTGCCGGCGTTGAAGAACGCGGCCTTCGCCGGGCCGCTGAACGGCGCCTGCTCGAGCAGCCGCTCGGCGAGCGTGACGTAGCTCTCGTAGGGGACGATCGTGAAGTCGGTGTGCGCGAAGCGCTCGAGCTGCGCCTGTGCGGCCGCGACCACCGCCGGGTGCGTGTGGCCGACGTTGAGGCAGCCGACGCCGCCGGTGAAGTCGATGAAGGTGTTGCCGTCGACGTCGGTGACGCGCGCGCCGTGCGCCTCGTCGATCACGATCGGCAGGTAGATCGAGAGCGGGCCCGCGACGACCCGTTCCTTGCGCTCGAGGATCTCGCGGGAGCGCGGGCCGGGGAGCGCGGTCCTGATCTCGATCGTCCGCGTCGTCGCCACGGGTCCACGATACCCAGTCCACCGGCGCTGATGCGCTGCATCGTAGGATCCGCGCATGGCGGTGCTCGCCGACCGGACGATCCGGCGCCTGCTCGAGGAGGGCCGGATCGAGATCGACCCCTACGACGCGTCGCTGCTGCAGCCGTCGAGCGTCGACGTGCGCGTCGACCGGCTCTTCCGCGTCTTCCGCAACAACCGCGCCTCCTACATCGACGTCAAGGTCGAGCAGGACCTGACCGAGCTGGTCGAGGTCGCCGAGGACGAGCCGTTCATCCTCCACCCGGGCGAGTTCGTGCTCGGCTCGACGCTCGAGCGGGTGCGGCTGCCGGACGACCTGGTCGCGCGGCTCGAGGGGAAGTCGTCGCTCGGCCGGCTCGGCCTGCTGATCCACTCGACCGCCGGCTTCATCGACCCGGGCTGGAACGGGCACGTGACGCTCGAGCTCTCGAACGTCGCGAACCTGCCGATCACGATCTACCACGGGATGAAGATCGGCCAGATCTCGTTCATGGCGCTGAGCGAGCCGGCCGAGCAGCCGTACGGGTCGGGCGAGCTCGGCTCGAAGTACCAGGGCCAGCGCGGCCCGACTCCGTCCCGCTACTGGCAGAACTTCCGGTGACGATCCTCGTCACGGGCGGCACCGGCTTCGTCGGCGGGCACGTCGTCCACGAGCTGCGCGCGCAGGAACGACCGGTGCGAATGCTCGTCCGCGAGCCGAGCCGCGGCACGCGCGCGGCCGCGCTCGGCGCCGAGCTCGTCCGGGGCGACATGACCGATCCGGCCAGCCTGCGCCGCGCCGTCAAAGGCTGCAGCGCCGTCGTCCACCTGGTCGCGATCCGGCGCGGCCGCCCGGAGGACTTCGAGCGGCTGATGGTGCAGGGGACGCGCGACCTGCTCGCCGCGGCGCGCGCGGCCGGGGTCGAGCGCTTCGTCCACATGAGCGCGGCCGGCACGAGCGAGCACACGGCGCAGGCGATCCCGTACTTCCGCGCGAAGTGGGAGTCGGAGCGCGCGGTCGCCGGCTCGGGGATCGCGTACACGATCTTCCGCCCGAGCTTCGTCTTCGGCCGCGACGGAGGCGTGCTGCCGCTCTTCCTGCGCCAGGTGCGCTACCTGCCGCTGACGCCGGTCGTCGGCAGCGGGCTCGCGCGGCTGCAGCCGATCTGGGCCGACGACGTGGCCGCCTACTTCGCGGCGGCGATCGACAAGGCGGAGGCGCGCGACCGGGTCTTCGAGCTCGGCGGGCCGGACGTCGTCACCTGGAACGAGCTCTACGCGCGGATCGCGAAGGTGCTCGGCAAGCGCCGCGGCCGGCTCAACCTCCCGCCGAGCCTCGTGCGGACGGGCGCCGCGCTGACCGAGCGCCTGCCGGGCGCGCCGATCACGCGCGACGAGCTGGCGATGATCGAGTCCGGCGACAACGTCGCCTCCGACACGGCCGCGGTCGACACCTTCGCGCTGCCGCTGCTGCCGCTCGACGAGCAGATCCGCCGCGCGGCTTGAAGTCCGCTTTACCTCGCGGCCCCTACGCTGCGGGCATGCGGCAGAACTTCGACTGGCAGCGCTCGATCTGAGCCCGGAAAAGGCAGAGGGGGCCGGCGAACCGACCCCCTCTCGGTAGCTAGCGGTATTTCGAAGGGGCTGCGAACGCTCCCTCAACGCTGGCTAGGCGATTCCCCTCTCGGGTTCCGGGGACGCGCCCCTACGAGCTAGCACCTCCGCTGCCCGTACTACTTGAAATCTCCAAGCCGGACCACCTCCTTTCCGCGGTAGTCCGATACTAGCGAACCTCCCGGAGGACGACCGAGAGCTCGAGACCGGAGTCGAGCGGCACGGTCACGCTCGCGAGCGTCGGGTCGGCCTGGTGCGCGGCCGAGTAGGCGCCGAGCGCGTCGACGTGCGAGAGGACGTTGTCGGCGACGATCAGCCCGCCCGGCTCGACCTTCGTCCTGGCGATCTGAAACAGCGCCTCGTAGTCGTCCTTCTCGGCGTCGATGAACACGATGTCGAAGACGTCGTCGATCGCGCGCACGACCTCGAGCGCGTCGCCCTCGGCGAGCTCGGCCCAGTCCTCGAGCCCGGCCTCGCCGATCGAGCGGCGCCAGGCCTCGATCTTGTGCGGGAGGCGCTCGACCGAGAGCACGCGGCCGCCGAGGTTGCGGACGCCGGCCGCCCACCAGAGCGTCGAGTAGCCGACCGAGCCGCCGATCTCGAGCACCTCGCAGTCCGGGTGGCCGGCGACGAGTGCGAACAGGAAGCGACCCGTCGTCGGCCGCACCGAGCGGGCGCGGAAGTCGTGCTCGACCGACGGGTCGCCGCGTTCGCGCTCCGCCTCCTGCTCGAGGCGTGCCATCACCGAGCGGATCCGTTCGTCCAGCATCGGGGCAAGCTTACGAGGGATCGGAACGCCGACGATCCTCTTCCTTGTGACAGAGTGTCACAAGGTGCGTTCGCGCTCGACGTCGTCGCGCACCCAGCAGTCGGCGAGGTGGTCGTCGACGACGCCGCAGGCCTGCATCGCCGCGTGCAGGGTCGTCGGCCCGACGAAGCGGAAGCCGGCCGCCTTCAGGAGCTTCGAGAGCGCCTTCGACTCTGGGCTCTGCGCGAGCCAGTCGTCCCACGTGCGCGGCGCCGGCCGCTCCGGCGGCGCGTGCTCCCAGAGCAGCTCGTGCAGCGGCGTCCCCGCCGCGCGCAGCGCGAGCGTCGCGCGCGCGTTCGCGATCGCCGCCTCGATCTTGCCGCGGTGGCGGACGATCCCCGCGTCGCCGAGCAGCCGCTCGACGTCCCGCTCGTCGAAGCGCGCGACCGCCTCGGGGTCGAAGCCGGCGAAGGCGGCACGGAACGCCTCGCGCTTGCGCAGGATCGTCAGCCACGAGAGCCCCGACTGGAAGCCCTCGAGGCAGAGCCGCTCGTAGACGCCGCGCTCGTCGCGCACCGGCCGGCCCCACTCCTCGTCGTGGTAGCGCTGGTAGAGCGGATCGGCGCCGTCCCAGCAGCGTTTCAATCGGGCAGCTCGACGCGCACGATCCCGTCCTGCACCTCGACCGGGAAGACCTCGACCGGCTCGAACGCGGGCAGGCTGAGCGGCCGGCCGCTCGCGAGGTCGAAGCGCGAGCCGTGGCGCGGGCAGACGACGACGCACGCGTCCGGCTCCCAGTCGCCCTCGCAGAGCGGACCGTCGTCGTGCGAGCAGCGGTCCTCGATCGCGCGCAGCGTGCCGCCGCAGTTGTAGACGCCGACCGCGTCGAACGCGCCGCGCGCGACGAGCTTCATCGCGCCGGGGGGCAGCTCGCCGGCGGGGCAGACGTCGACCCAGGCCATTACCGCACTACGCGAAGTCGAGGTCGTCGAGGCCCTCGGGCAGCGGCGTCCCCTTCGCCCGGTGGAGCGCGATCTTCAGCGTCGTCAGCCCGAGCACCGCGCACTTGAGCCGGATCGGCGTCAGCGGGATCGGCATCTCCTCGAGCAGGTCGTCCTTCTCGAGCGCCGCCGCCTCCGCGACCGTCTTTCCCTTGACCATCTCGGTCAGCATCGAGGTCGCCGCCTGCGAGATCGCGCAGCCACGGCCCGCGAAGCGGACGTCGGCGATCGTCTCGCCGTCGAAGGCGAGCTGGATCGAGACCTCGTCGCCGCAGAGCGGGTTCTGCCCCTCGGCCTCGGCATCGGCGTGCTCGAGCGTCCCGTGGTTGCGCGGGCTCTTGTAGTGGTCGAGCACGATCTCGCGATACAGCTCGTCGAACTCGCTCATCCGAGTGTCTCCACGACGCGGTGCAGGCCCGCGGCGAGCTGGTCGATCTCCTCGCGCACGGTGTAGAGGTAGAAGCTCGCCCGGTTGGTCGCGGCGACGCCGAGCTTCTGCATCAGCGGCTGGCAGCAGTGGTGGCCGCCGCGGATCGCGACGCCCTCATAGTCGAGGATCTGCGCCACGTCGTGCGGGTGCAGGTCGCCGACGTTGAAGAGGACGATGCCGCCGCGCCGCTCGGCGGGCGGGCCGTAGAGCACGATCCCGGGCACGTCGGCGAGCCGCTCGAGCGCGTACTCGACGAGCTCGTGCTCGTGCGCCTCGATCGCGTCCATGCCGACGTCGTTCAGATAGTCGATCGCGGCCGCGAGCCCGATCGCCTCCGCGGTCGGCGAGGTGCCGGCCTCGAACTTGTGCGGCAGCTCGCCCCAGCTCGTGCCGCCGAGCGCGACCTTGCGGATCATGTGGCCGCCGGTCAGGAACGGGTCCATCCGCTCGAGCAGCTCGGCGCGGCCCCAGAGGAAGCCGATCCCGCTCGGGCCGAGCATCTTGTGTCCGGAGGCGGCGACGAAGTCGGCGCCGAGCGTCTGCACGTCGAGTGCGCGGTGCGGCGCCGCCTGGGCCGCGTCGCAGACCATGACCGCGCCGCGCTCGTGCGCGTACTCGGCGAGCCGCGTCACCGGGTTGATCGTGCCGAGCGAGTTGGAGACGAGGTTCGTCGCGACGACCTTGAGCGTGCCGGTGCCGACGGTCTCGTCCAGCAGGTCGAGCCGCAGCTCGCCGACGTCGTCGAGCGGCAGCATCCGCAGCTCGGCGCCCGCGCGCCGCGCCGCCTGCTGCCACGGCACGAAGTTGGAGTGGTGCTCGAGCTCGGTGACGAGGACGACGTCGCCCGGCCCGAGGTTGGCGCCGCCCCACGAGTAGGCGAGCAGGTTGAGCGCCTCGGTCGCGTTGCGGACGAACACGATCTCGCGCGAGGGCGCGTTCACGAACGCGGCGACGGTGTCGCGCGCGCCCTCGAACGCCTCGGTCGCACGCTCGGCGAGCTCGTAGACGCTGCGGTGGACGTTCGCGTACGAGGTCTCGTAGAAGCCCGTGATCGCCTCGAGCACCGCGCGCGGCTTCTGCGAGCTGTTCGCCGAGTCGAGGTAGGCGAGCGGCTTGCCGTGGAACCGCTGCTCGAAGATCGGGAAGTCGGCGCGGATGCGCGCTACGTCGAGCTTCGTCCGGGCGGTGGTTGCCACCCTCGAACTGTAGCCGTCAGAAGGGGCGTGGCTTTCCGTCGCCCTCGCGGCCCGCGCCGAGGCCCTCCTGCTCCTCGATCCGCTTGTTACCACGCTCGCGCCGCGACTCCTCGGTCGCCCGCTCGGCGTGCTCGGCCGCGTCGGGCTTGCGTTTCTCGTCCTGCTCGGTCATGCAGGACGGATGCCCGACCCGCCCCGGTCGGAAACAAGCGCTACGCCTGCGGGATCCGCGCCTCGAGCGCGGCGGTGACCGCGGCGCGCACGGGCTCGAGCTCGATCCGGTCGAGCACGTCCTGGAAGAAGCCCCGCACGATCAGCCGCTCCGCCTCGCGCTGCTCGAGCCCGCGGCTCATCAGGTAGAAGAGATCCTCGCGGTCGACCCGCCCGACGGTCGCCCCGTGCGTGCAGCGGACGTCGTTCGCCAGGATCTCGAGCCCGGGGATCGGCACCGCGTGCGTCGTCGGCGACAGCATCAGGTTGCGGCACTCCTGGTAGGCGTTCGTCTTCTGCGCGTCCGGCTCGACGCGGATCATCCCGCGCCAGACGGCGGTCGCGCGGTCGCGCAGCGCGCCCTTGAAGGCGAAGTCGCTCATGCAGTCCGGCGCGACGTGCTCCTGGAAGGTGTCGTAGTCGAGGTGCTGCGTGCCGTCGGCGAAGTAGGCGCCGGTGACGCGCGAGGTGGCGCCCTGCCCGGTGAGGTCGTTCTGGATCCGCGTCTTGCCCTTCTTCGAGCCGAAGCCGCCGGCGACCCAGTCGAGCTCCGCGTCGCGCTCGACGCGCGCGTGGTGGTTCGCGAAGTGCCACGTCTCGCGCGAGAGGTTCTGCAGCGAGACGTACTCGAGCTTCGCGCCCCGCTCGACGAAGAGCTCGGTGACGGCGTTCGAGTAGGCGGCGGTGTCCTCCGCCGGCGAGGCGTACTCCTCGACGAGCGACGCGCGCGCGCCGTCCTCGACGACGACGACGAGCCGCCAGAACGTCTGCCCGGTGACCGCGATCCGCACGTAGAGCGGCTGCTCGAGCACGACGCCCTGCGGCACGACGACGAGCAGCCCGTGCTGCCACATCGCCGCGTTGTGGGCCGCGAACTTCTCGTCCCAGCCGACGAGCGAGTAGAGCCGCCGCTCGTCCTCCGGCAGCGGCGCGAACACGACTCCCTCGGGCGCGCGCTCGATCTCGATTCCGTCCGCGGTCGCGGTCGCGTAGCCGGCGACGTCGAGGTCGAGCAGCGTCCCCGTCTCGGCCGTCGCGGCGCCCGCAAAAGCATCCACGTCGAGCCCCGCGAGGTCGGTGAAGCGCCAGTGCTCCTGCGTCGTGTCCGGGATCGGCAGGCGCTCGTAGGCGGCGAGCGCGTCGCTACGAGTCACGGGGCGCGTACCTCCGGTGCAGCATCAGGGCGTTCCCGTCCGGGTCGCCGAAGAAGGCCATGTGACAGACGCCCGTGTCGAACGTCTCTCCGTGGAACGCGACTCCCTTCGCCTCGAGCTCGCCGCGGGTCTCCGCGACGTCCGCCACCCGCAGCGCGATGCCGGACGAGTGCGGCGCCGTGAACTCGCCGCCGACCTTGGTCGGGTCGACGAGGTAGAGCGAGACGTTCTCGCCCAGCTGGAACTCGGGGAAGCCGCCGTCGGACACCTGGGGCAGGCCGAGCGTGTCGCGGTAGAACGCCGTCGCCCGCTCCATGTCCGTGACCGGGACGGAGACGAAGTCCGTCCGCTCGACGATCACCCTACCGACCCCTCCATCTGCAGCTGGATCAGCCGGTTCATCTCGACCGCGTACTCGAGCGGCAGCTCCTTGGTGATCGGCTCGACGAAGCCGGAGACGATCATCGCGCTCGCCTCGGCCTCCGTGAGGCCGCGCGACATCAGGTAGAAGAGTTGCTCCTCGCCGATCTTGGAGACGGTCGCCTCGTGGCCGATGTCGACCTCGTCCTCCTCGATCTTGATGTACGGATACGTGTCGGAGCGGGACTCCTCGTCCAGGATCAGCGCGTCGCAGACGACCTTCGACCTGGCGCCGGTCGCACCCTTCGCCACCTCGAGCAGCCCGCGGTAGCCCGCCCGGCCTCCGTTCTTCGAGATCGACTTCGACGTGATCACCGACGTCGTCCGCGGCGCGACGTGGACGGCCTTGCCGCCCGCGTCCTGGTGCTGCCCCTGGCCCGCGAAGGCGATCGAGAGCACCTCGCCGTGGGCGCCCTCGCCCATCAGCCAGATCGCCGGGTACTTCATCGTCAGCTTCGAGCCGAGGTTGCCGTCCACCCACTCCATCGTCGCGCCCTCGTAGGCGACGGCGCGCTTCGTGACGAGGTTGTAGACGTTGTTCGACCAGTTCTGGATCGTCGTGTAGCGGCAGCGGCCGCCCTTCTTGACGACGATCTCGACGACCGCCGAGTGCAGCGAGTCGCTCGTGTAGACCGGCGCCGTGCAGCCCTCGACGTAGTGGACGTACGCGTTCTCGTCGACCAGGATCAGCGTCCGCTCGAACTGGCCCATGTTCTCGGCGTTGATCCGGAAGTACGCCTGCAGCGGCAGCTCGATCCGCACGCCCGGCGGCACGTAGATGAACGAGCCGCCCGACCAGACCGCGGAGTTGAGCGCCGCAAACTTGTTGTCGTTCTGCGGGATGATCGTCCCGAAGTACTGCTTGAAGAGCTCCTCGTGCTCCTGCAGCGCCGTGTCGGTGTCGAGGAAGATCACGCCCTGCGAGGTCAGGCTCTCCTGCAGCTTGTGGTAGACGACCTCGGACTCGTACTGCGCGCCGACGCCGGCGAGGTACTTCTTCTCCGCCTCCGGGATCCCGAGCTTGTCCCAGGTGTCCCTGATGTCGCCGGGCAGCTCGTCCCAGCTCGACGCCTGCTTCTCGGTCGGCTTGATGTAGTAGAAGATGTTCTCGAAGTCGATCTCGTCGAGGTTGCCGCCCCAGCGCGGCAGCGGGCGCGCGAGGAAGTAGTCGAGGCTCTTGTGCCGGAACTTGCGCATCCAGTCCGGCTCGTTCTTGTGCGACGAGATCGCGTCGACGAGCTCGTGCGAGAGGCCGCGCCCGGACTTGAAGAAGTAGTCCTCGGCGACGTGGAACCCGTACTTGATCTCGTAGTCGGAGCCGATCCCCTTGACCACCTCGGTCTCCGTCAGCTGCTCCGTCATACGGTCACCTCCTCCCAGGCCGCGTAGCCCTCCGACTCCAGCCGCTTCGCCAGCTCCGCTCCTCCCTCTTCCACGATCCGGCCGCCGACGAACACGTGGACGAAGTCCGGCTTCACGTAGTCGAGGATCCGCTGGTAATGGGTGATCACGAGCGCGCCCATCTCGGGGCCGACGAGCCGCTGGACGCCGCCGGCGACGATGCGCAGCGCGTCGATGTCGAGCCCGGAGTCGGTCTCGTCGAGGACGGCGATCCGCGGCCTCAGCATCGCCATCTGCAGGATCTCGACGCGCTTCTTCTCGCCGCCGGAGAAGCCGTCGTTCAGGTAGCGGGACGCGAGCTCGCGCGGCACCTTCAGGTCGTCCATCGCGGCGAGCAGCGCCGTCCGGAACTCCTTGACGGAGATCGGGTCGTCG
>DASSSQ010000150.1:0-13182 GCA_035708405.1 Gaiellaceae bacterium | reverse complement strand
TTCCCGCTGCTCGTCGACGGCGGCATCCGCCGCGGCGCCGACGTCGTCAAGGCGCTCGCGCTCGGCGCCGACGCGGCCCTCGTCGGCCGGCCCTACGCGTACGGCCTCGCCGCGGGCGGGCAGGAGGGCGTCGAGGAGGTGATCCGCCAGCTCGCCGCGGAGACCGACCTGACGCTGGCGCTCGTCGGCGGCCGCTCGGTGCAGGAGCTCGACCGGTCGTGGATCGCGCCGTGACGGGGGGCACGTCACGGCCGGATAGAGGCCTGATCCTGGCGGCGCCAGCCGAGCTCGCCCTCGAGGAGCTCGAGGTCGGCGAGCCGGGCCCGGGCGAGGTGCGCGTGCGCCTGCTCGCGAGCGGCGTCTGCCACAGCGACCTGCACGCGATCGAGCACGGCTTCGCGACGCGCTACCCGCTGCTGCTCGGGCACGAGGGCGCGGGCGAGATCGAGGCGGTCGGCGATGGCGTCGACGAGGCGCGGGTCGGCGAGCGCGTCGTCCTCGGCTGGCGCGCGCCGTGCGGCGACTGCGGGCCGTGCCGCCGCGGCGAGCCGCGCCGCTGCGAGAGCGCGCGCCGCGCGCAGCGGCGGATCACGCAAGGCGGAACGAAGGTCAACCAGTTCCTCGTCACCGGCACGTTCGCGACGCGGACGGTCGTCCACGCCGGGCAGGCGGTCGCCGTGCCGGCCGAGCTGCCGGCCGAGCAGGCCTGCCTGATCGGCTGCGCGGTCGCGACCGGCGTCGGCTCGGTGCTGAACACCGCCCGCGTCTGGCCGGGCGCGCGCGTCGCCGTGATCGGCTGCGGCGGCGTCGGCCTCTCGGTCGTCCAGGGGGCCCGGCTCGCGGGCGCGGCCGAGATCCTCGCCGTCGACCTCGACGAGCGGAAGCGCGAGCAGGCGCGCGGGTTCGGCGCGACCGCCGCCGCCGAGAGCCTCGAGGGCGACTGGGACTTCGTCTTCGACGTCGTCGGCGCGCCCGCGACCTTCGGCGCGGCGGTCGAGGCGCTCGCCCACAACGGCACGGCGGTGCTCGTCGGCGTGCCGCGCGGCGGCGCCGTCGAGGCCGGGCTCGACCGGCTCTTCGACCGCCGCCTGACGCTGACGGTCTCGCACGGCGGCGACCACCTGCCCGCGGAGGACTTCCCGCTCTACGCCGGCTACGCGCTCGACGGCAGGCTCGACCTCGCCGGCATGGTCACGAAGACGATCTCGCTCGACGACGTGCCCACCGCCTTCGAGGAGATGAAGCGCGGCGAGGTGATCCGCTCGGTCGTCGTCTTCTAGGGCCGCTTCGCCGGGAAGAGCGCCTCGTAGATCTCCTTCGCCGCCGGCGCCGCCGCCTCGGCGCCGAAGCCGCCGTGCTCGATCAGGACGACGACGACGTACTTCGGGTTCCCCGCCGGCGCCCACGACGCGTACCAGGAGTGATCGTCGCCGGGCGGCGCCTCCGCCGTCCCCGTCTTGCCCGCGACGGTCGGCTGGAAGCCGGAGAAGATCGCCGCCGAGGTGCCGCCGGGCGAGTTCGCGGCCGCGTAGAGGCCGTCGCGGATCGCCTGCAGCCCGACGAGCTTCAGCTTCCGCACCGGCTTGAAGACGAGCGGCTTGACGACGTGGCCGGCCGGATCGAGCACCGCCTTCGCGACGTGCGGCCGGACGACGGTGCCGCCGTTCGCGAGCGCCGCGTAGGCGACGGCGAGCTGGAGCGGCGTCACCTGCAGGAAGCTCTGGCCGATCGCGAGCGTGATCGACGTGCCCTCGTACCAGGGCAGGTGCTGGCTCTCCTTCACCCAGGCCGGCGTCGGCACGAGGCCGCTCGACTCGCCGGGGACGTCGAGCCCGGTCGGGTGGCCGAAGCCGAACAGCCGCGCCCACTTCTGCAGCGCGAGGTCGCCCTTGGCGAGCCGGTAGTACTGCAGCTCGCCGACGCGGTAGAACCAGGTGTCGCAGGACTCGGCGATCGCCGTCGACAGCGTCATCGTCGCGTTCGCCCACGCCTCGACGTTGTGGAAGACGTGGCCGCCGACGGTCAGCGAGCCCGTGCACGCGAGCTCGCTCGAGGGGCTGATCAGGCCGTCCTGCATCGCCGCCTCGGCGACGATCGGCTTGAACGTCGAGCCGGAGGGGAAGACGCCCTGCGTCGCCTGGTTGTAGACGCTGCCGCCGCCGCCCAGCAGCCGGCTCAGGTAGCTCGGGTCGCGTGCGGCGGCGACCTGGTTGAAGCCCGGCTGGCTCGCGAGCGCGACGACCGCGCCGGTGTGCGCGTCGAGGACGACCGCGGCGCCGCCGCTCGGCGAGTAGCCGAGCCGGCGCGAGTCGGCGATCCCGTCCCGGACCGCCTTCTCGGCGGCGCGCTGGATCCGCGCGTCGATCGTCAGCTGCAGGCTGCGCGGCGGCGGCCCCGGCGTCTCCGTCAGCCTGCCGACGGGCCGGCCGAGCGAGTCGACGCGGACGCGCCCCTGCACGAGGCCGCCGTTCAGCAGCCGGTCGTAGCTCGCCTCGACGCCGGAGGTGCCGACGACGGCGCCCGGCTTCGCCCAGCGGTAGCGCTTCTCCTTCAGCTGCTGCGGCCCGATCTCGCCGAGCAGGCCGAGGAACTCCGAGCCGAGCGCGCCCTGCGGGTAGCTGCGCGTCGGCACGTCGGCGACGGTGAAGCCGGGGAACTCCTCCGCCCGCTCGGAGAGATAGGCGGCGAGCGGCCGCTTCAGCGTCGGCACGATCTCGACCGGCGCGTAGCGGTCGCGGACGAGCGAGGCGCGGATGCGGCTGACGAAGTCGGCGACGGTCTCGCCGGAGAGCCGGGCGACCCGGTGGAGCGCGGCGCGGCCGGACGCGGTCGGGCGCCACTGCCCGTCGACGACCTCGCCGAGCGTCTGCGAGTCGGCCGTCAGCACGAGCTTCCCCTCGGTCGAGGCGAGCAGGCGGCCCTTCGCGTCGAGGACCGCGCCGCGCGGCGCAGGCAGCTCGACGGTGCGGTAGCTCTGGCGCGCGGCGGCGTTCAGGTAGCGCGGGCCCTGCAGCACCTGCAGCGACCAGAGCCGCAGTCCCAGCACGCCGAACGCGACGAGCGCGACGAGCCCGAGCGCGCTGACGCGCAGGTAGAACGAGCCGCCGCCGTGGAACGGCGCCTCGATCGCCGAGACGGCGTCGAGGACGATCCTGCGCCGCGGCAGCGACACGTTCTTCGACTGCGAATGCTGATATCCCACGAGGCGGCTGCGGCTCCGGTCGCAGAGTACTAGCGGCGGGAGAAAACGGCGATCGGCGGCGCAAGTATGCTCGGCGGATGGACGTCCGCGACACGCCGGACGAGGCCGCGTTCCGCGCGGAGCTGCGTGCCTGGATCGACGCGAACCTCCCCGCCGAGCAGCGCGGCGGCCGCGGCGGCGCGACCCGCTTCGAGGAGTCCGGCCGGTGGTGGAGCCGCAAGCTCTACGAGGCCGGCTACGCCGGTCTCACCTGGCCGAAGGAGTACGGCGGCGCCGGCGCGCCCTACAGCTACCAGGCGATCTTCCTCGAGGAGACGGCGCGGGCGGAGGCGCCGCCGCACGTCGGCGTGATCGGGCTCGGGATGGCCGGGCCGACGATCATCGTCCACGGCACCGAGCAGCAGAAGCAGCGCTACCTGCAGAAGATCCTCTCCGCCGAGGAGATCTGGTGCCAGGGCTTCTCCGAGCCGGACGCGGGCTCCGACCTCGCCGCCGCGCGCACGCGCGCCGAGCTCCGCGGCGACCGCTTCGTCGTCAACGGCCAGAAGGTCTGGTCGTCGTTCGCGCACATCGCCGACCGCTGCATCCTCGTCACCAACTCCGACCCGGGCGGCGAGCGCTACCGCAACCTCACCTACCTGATCGTCGACATGCACGCGCCCGGCGTCGAGGTGCGGCCGCTGCGGCAGATCACGGGCGAGGCCGAGTTCAACGAGATCTTCTTCTCCGACGTCGAGGTGCCGGTCGAGGACGTGCTCGGCGAGGTCGGGCAGGGCTGGCAGGTGGCGATGACGACGCTGCTGCACGAGCGCGGCACGCTCGGCTTCGCGCTCTCGGCGGCGCTCGACGTCAACGTCCGCAAGCTGCTCGCGCTCGCGCGCGAGCGCGGAACGACCGAGCTGCAGCGCGACGCGATCGCGCGCGAGTGGATCGAGCTGCAGGCGCTCCGCTACACGAACTACCGCGCGCTGACGGCGCTCGTGAAGACCGGCATCCCCGGTCCGGAGGGCTCCGTCTCGAAGCTGCACTGGTCGGAGCAGAACCAGCGGCTGACGAAGCTCGCGCGCGACCTGCTCGGCGAGGACGGCCTCGCCGACGACGGCTACTGGCACTACCAGCAGCTCCGCTCGCGCGGCAACACGATCGAGGCCGGCACCTCCGAGATCCTGCGCAACATCATCGCCGAGCGCGTGCTCGGCCTCCCGAGGTCGCGCTAGTGGACTTCGCGCTCGGCGACGAGCAGCAGACCCTGAAGGACGAGGCGCGGCGCTGGCTCGAGAGCCGCTACCCGGCGGAGGAGTGGAACGACGCCGACTGGGCGGAGCTCGCCGAGCTCGGCTGGCTCGGCGTCTCGACGCCGGAGGAGCAGGGCGGCGCCGGCCTCACCTTCCTCGAGGAGGCGGTGCTGCACGAGGAGCTCGGCCGCGCGCTCTACCCGGGGCCGTTCCTCGCCACGGTCGCGCTCGCGCTGCCCGCGCTGCCGCCGGACGAGGCCGAGCAGGCGGCGGCCGGCGCGCGCCGCTTCTCGGCGCAGGTCGGCACGCTCGTCCCCGACCTCGACAAGGTGGACGCGGTCGTCACCGCCGGCGGCCTCGTCGCCGCCGAGGGCGAGCAGCTCGCCTCGATCGACCCGACCCGGACCCTCGGCCGCCTCTCCGCTCCTAGTGACACAGTGTCACAAGGACGAGCGTTGCCGCGGCTTCGGGCGGCGCTCGCCTGCGAGGCGGTCGGGGTCGCGCAGCGGGCGCTCGAGCTCGGGATCGAGCACGCGTCGAGCCGGCGGCAGTTCGGCAAGCCGATCGGCTCCTACCAGGCGATCTCGCATCCGCTCGCCGACACCTTCCACGACGTCGAGCTCGCCCGCTCGATCGCCTACTGGGCGGCGTGGACGGTCGCCGAGGACGACGAGCAGGCGCCGGTCGCGGCCGCGGCGGCGAAGGCGTTCGCGACCGAGGCAGCGGTCGCCGCCTGCGAGCGCGCGATCCAGGTGCACGGCGGCACCGGCTTCACCTGGGAGCACGTGCTGCACCGCTACTACAAGCGGGCGCAGTGGCAGCGGCAGTTCGCGGGTACGCCGGCCGAGCTCCGCGCCGAGGTCGCCGCCGCGATCCTCTAAAACCGGTGCCAGGCACGTGCCTGGCACCGGTTTTTAGCGCTTCCGCGCGACGACGTGGAAGAGGTGCCAGTGCTTCGCCTCGCCGAGCGCGGTGCGGCCGTCCTCGTCGACCTCCGAGAGCCGCTCGAGCACGAACGGCTCGAGCAGCCGCTCGACCTCCGGCCGCGGCAGGAAGACGACGTCCTCCTGCCCGGCCCAGCCGTCGCGGTCGCCGAAGAGCTGCCCGCAGAAGCGGCCGCCCGGCGGCAGCGAGTCGACGATCCGCTCCCAGAGCCCCGGGAAGCGCTCCGGCGGGCAGAACGGCAGCGAGTAGCTCGCGTTGACGATCCGCGCGCCCGGCCACGCGGCCTCCTCCATCGGCGCCACCTCGGTCTCGAGCCGCGCGTCGACGCCGTCGGCGGTGACGGCGAGCCGGTCGATCGCCTCCTGCTCGCCGTCGATCGCGAGCACGCGCCAGCCGCGGCGCAGGAGCTCGAGCGTGTCGCGACCGGTACCGCAGCCGAGGTCGACCGCGAAGCCCGGCTCGTCGAAGCGGTCGAGCGCGTCGAGCAGCGTCTGCCGCGGCTGCTCGTCGGCGGCGTCGTAGTAGCGCGACCAGCCGCCCACTCAGCGCAGCTGCAGGGCGGCGGCGCCGAGGCGGAGCGCGAAGCGGGCGGCGGCGCGCGGGATCCGCTCGGCCGCCTGCAGCACCGAGTCGAGCGCGCCTGCGAAGTCGTCGACGTCCTGCTCGGAGAGGACGAGCGGCGGCAGCCCCTTGACGACGTTGACGGAGTGGCCTGCGACCTGCGTCAGGATCCGGTGCTCGGCGAAGAGCGGCACGACGACGAACTGCGCGAAGATGCCCGCCTGCGCCTTCTCGAGCGCGCGCCAGGCGCGGGCGCCGCGCGCCGGCTCGGCGAACTCGATCGCCCACATCAGCCCCTTGCCGCGCACGTCGCTGACGACGTCGTAGCGCTCGACGAGCGGCCGCGTCGCCGCGAGCAGCCGCTCCCCGGTCACGCGCGAGCGCTCGACGAGCTGCTGCTCGTCCAGCTCCGCGAGCGCGGCGAGCCCGGCGGCCATCGCGAGGTCGTTCGGCGCGAAGGTCGAGCCGTGCAGGACGGCGTGCTCCATCGAGTCGAAGACGGCGAGCAGGTCGCGCGTCCGCAGGCAGAGCGCGCCCGAGGGGACGTAGCCGCCGGAGAGCGACTTCGCGATCGTGACCATGTCCGGGTCGAGGCCCCAGTGCTCGAAGGCGAACATCGTCCCGGTGCGGCCGAGGCCCGTCTGCACCTCGTCGCAGCAGAAGAGCGTCCCGTAGCGGCGGCAGAGCGCCTGCGCGCCGGGCAGGTAGTCGTCGTCCGGGATGTTGACGCCCTTGCCCTGGATCGGCTCGACGACGAAGACGGCGACGTCCTCCCGGGCGAGCTCGCGCTCGAGCGCCTCGAGGTCGTTCAGCGGCACGCGGTCGAAGCCGGGCATCAGGTCGCCGAACGGGTCGGTGAACTCCGGGCAGCCGTTGATCGAGAGCGCGCCGAGCGTCAGGCCGTGGAAGGCGTGCTCGAGCGAGAGCACCCGCGGCCGCTTCGTCGCGCCGCGCGCCATCTTGATCGCCGCCTCGACCGCCTCGGTGCCCGAGTTCGTGAACAGCACCTTGCCGAGCCGCGCCGGCAGCCGCTTCAGGATCTCGTCGGCGAGCGCGCCCGGCAGCGCGTTGACGCCCATCTGCACCGAGCCGGGCGTGTCGAGCCCGAGCGCCTCGACGAGCACGTCGCGGACGCGGCGGTTGTTCCGCCCGAGATTGAACATCCCGTAGCCGCCGAAGAAGTCGAGGTAGCGGGCGCCGGTGTCGTCCCAGAGGTACTGCCCCTCGGCGCGGGTCCAGCGCCGGTCGAAGCCGATCGTGTGCAGCACGCGGACGAACTGCGGGTTGACCGAGCGCGCGTAGCTCTCGAACGGATCGGCGTCGACCAGCTCGGCCAGGCTCACGGGGCTCACGGCTCTAGTCTTGCAGGAAGCTCCCGGACGTGGGAGACGGCCGCCAGCGCGGGCACGAGCGGCAGCCACAGGTTGAAGACGCGGTAGGCGAAGACGCCGAGCACGGCGACGGCGAGCGGCATCCCCATCCACGAGAGCGCGAAGGGCAGCAGCGCCTCGACCGCGCCGGCGCCGCCGAGCGGCAGCGTCCGCCGCGTCAGCGCGTAGCCGGTCGCGTAGCCGAGCACGAGCTCCGGGATCCCGGGCGCATGGCCGAGGAAGGCGTAGAGGCACGCCCAGAGCGCGATCATGTCGCCGAACCAGTAGAGCGCCGTGCCGGCGAGCGCGGCGACGCCGTGGTCGCGCGGCCGGACGACGACGCAGCGCAGCATCCAGACGGCGTCGAGGCCGTGGGCGACCGCCTCGCGCAGGCCGCGGCCGCGCAGGCGGTCGCGGAAGGGGAGCGCGAGCCCGGCGAGCACGAAGCCGACCGGCACGGCGACCGCCCACGGCCAGGTCAGGCCGCCCTGCACGTTCGTCCCGTGCTCCAGCAGGAAGATCGCCGTCGCGCAGGCGGCCGGGCCGAGCACGGCGTACTCGAGGGCGCCGAGCCCGAGCACGCGCACGCGCGCCTCGCGTGCCTCGACGCCGCTGCGGCGGAGCGCGTGCAGGTCGACGTGGAAGCCGCCGCCGGCGGCGAAGGGCGCGAATCCGGCGGCGACGAGCGCGACCGTGCCGCGGCGCGGCAGCCGCAGCCCGTCCTCGACGCGCGCCACCTCCCGGTAGGCGAGCGCGTAGCCGAGATAGGCGACCGCCTCGCCGCCGAGCGCGACGACCAGCCACCGCCAGTGCGGGTGCGTCAGCTCGTGCGCGACCGCGTCGAAGCCGGCGGCCCAGGCGACGCCGATCGAGGCCGCGACCGCAAGCGCGGCCGCCGCGACGACGAGCGCGAGCCCCTCCACCTTCCGCTGCGGCAGCCCGTGCTCGGACACGCCCCGTATCTCCCCGCGCGCCCACCGGTCGAAAACGCGAAGACTCCCGTAGAGTCCTGTCGACGGCCTCGAGACGAAGGAGCGGCGATGGGGTACAGGGTCGGCTCCCTGGAGGAGCTGGGTGAGGGGTACGGGTTCCGGAAGATCCGCGGGCCGCTGGGCGTGACCGCGTTCGGCGTCAACGCGCTCGTGATCCCGCCGGGTGGAAGCGGCATCCTCCACTACCACGACCGGCAGGACGAGCTCTACTTCGTCCACCGCGGCCGCGCGCGCTTCGAGGTCGGCGACGACGAGGTCGAGGTCGGCGAGGGCGGGCTCGTCCACGTCGAGTCGACGACGCCGCGCCGCTTCTCGAACGCGGGCGACGGCGACCTCGTCGTGCTCGCCGTCGGCGGCAAGGACGGCTACGTCGAGCGCGACGGCCAGCTCGTCAACCCGGAGGATCTCGTCAAGCGGCAGGCGCTCGCGGAGGGCAGGTTCGAATGAACGGCCTGATGATGGACTTCCAGCTGACGCTGCCGCACCTGCTGACGCGCGCCGAGACCTACTTCCCCGGCAAGGAGATCGTGACGCGGCTGCCCGACCGCAGCTTCCACCGCACGACCTGGCGCGACGCGATGCGACGCGCGCGCGCGCTCGCGGTCGCGCTCGAGGGGCTCGGGCTCGAGCGCGGCGACCGGGTCGCGACGCTCTGCTGGAACCACTACCAGCACCTCGAGGCGTACTTCGGCATCCCCTGCGGCGGCTTCGTCCTGCACACGCTGAACCTGCGGCTGCACCCGAACGACCTCGCCTACATCGCCGACCACGCCGGCGACCGCGTCGTGATCGTCGACCGTCAGCTGCTGCCGCTGCTCGAGCAGTTCCGCGAGCAGACGAAGATCGAGCACGTGCTCGTCGTCGAGGACTCCTACGAGGAGCTGCTCGCCGGCGCCGACCCGGGCGCGTGGCGCGACCCGGAGCTCTCCGAGTACGAGGCGGCGGCGATGTGCTACACGAGCGGCACGACCGGTCAGCCGAAAGGCGTCCTCTACACGCACCGCTCGACCCTCCTGCACACGCTCGGCGTCGCGGCCGGCAATCCGCTCGGACTCGGCATCTCGGAGCAGGACTGCATCCTGCCGGTGGTGCCGATGTTCCACGCGAACGCGTGGGGCTATCCCTACCTGGCGGCGATGCTCGGCGCGAAGCTCGTCTTCCCCGGCCCGCACCTCGACCCGGAGAGCCTGCTCGAGGACTTCGTCGCCGAGGGCGTCACCTGGACGGCCGGCGTGCCGACGATCTGGCTCGGGATCCTGCAGCTCCTCGACGCGAATCCCGGCCGCTGGGACCTCTCGAAGATGAAGGGGATGCTGGTCGGCGGCTCGGCGGCGCCGCGCTCGCTGATCGCCGGCTTCAAGGAGCGGCACGGGATGAACGTCGTCCACGGCTGGGGGATGACCGAGACCTCGCCGGTCGCCTCGACGGCGGCGCTGCCCGGCGAGCTCGCCGAGGCCGAGCCGGACGCGCAGTTCGACTACCTGGCGATGCAGGGCCTGCCGCTGCCGCTCGTCGAGCTGCGCGCGCGCGCCGACGACGAGCCGATCCCCTGGGACGAGCAGGCGATGGGCGAGCTCGAGGTGCGCGGCCCGTGGGTCGCCGCCTCCTACTACGAGACGCCCGAGCAGGCCGATCGCTGGACGGAGGACGGCTGGTTCCGCACCGGCGACATCGTCTCGCTCCACCCGCGCGGCTTCGTCCAGATCAAGGACCGCTCGAAGGACGTGATCAAGTCCGGCGGCGAGTGGATCTCCTCGGTCGAGCTCGAGAACGCGCTGATGGCGCACCCGGCGGTCGCCGAGGCTGCCGTCGTCGCGATCCCGGATCCGAAGTGGGACGAGCGGCCGCTCGCGGCGGTCGTGCTGCACGAGGGACAGTCGGCGACGCCGGAGGAGCTGAACGCGTTCCTCGCCGGGCAGTTCGCGAAGTGGTGGCTGCCGGACCGCTACGAGTTCGTCGCCGAGATCCCGAAGACGTCGGTCGGCAAGTTCCGCAAGACGGAGCTGCGCGAGCAGTTCTCCCAGGAGGCGTCGAATGCTCGCTGAGGCGCGGCAGATCCTGGCGCGGGCGCGTGCGAAGGCCGAGGAGATCGGCGTGCCGATGGCGATCGCGGTCGTCGACGCGGGCGGGCACCTGGTCGCGCTCGAGCGGATGGACGGGGCGCCGTTCGCCGCGCCGGAGATCGCCTGGGGCAAGGCGTGGACGGCGGCGGCGTGGGGGAAGCCTTCCTCGGCGCTCGCCGACTCGATCGGGGTCGCGCCCGGCTTCTCGGCGGCGATCTCGGCCGCGACGGGCGGCCGCTTCACGCCGCGCCAGGGCGCGCTGCCGCTTCCGGACGGCGGCGCCGTCGGCGCGAGCGGCGGCTCCTCGCAGGAGGACGAGGACGTCGTGTGCGCGGGGATCGGCTGATGCAGATCGACGGCAAGACGTTCCTCGTCACCGGCGGCAAGTCCGGGCTCGGCGAGGCGACCGTGCGCATGCTCTCGGGCGCCGGCGCCGCGCAGGTCGTCGTCGCCGACGTGCCCGAGTGCGACGTCACCGACGACGCCGCGGTCGAGGCGCTCGTCGGCGGGCTCGAGGAGCTGCACGGCGTCGTCAACTGCGCGGGGATCGGCGGCGCGGCGCGCGTCGAGGCGTTCGAGCTGGCGCGGTTCCGGCGGATCGTCGAGGTCAACCTCGTCGGCACCTTCAACGTGATCCGCGCCTCGGTGCCGAAGCTGGCGGCATCGGGCGGCGGCGTGATCGTCAACACCGCCTCGAACGCGGCCTACGACGGGCAGATCGGGCAGGCGGCCTACTCGGCGTCGAAGGGCGGCGTCGTCTCGATGACGCTGCCGATCGCGCGCGACGTCGCCCGCCACGGGATCCGCGTCTGCACGATCGCGCCCGGCCCGAACGACACGCCGATGCTCGCCGGGCTGCGCGACGACTACCGCGAGCGGCTCGAGCAGCAGGTGCCGTTCCCGCAGCGGCTCGGGCGGCCCGAGGAGTACGCCGCGCTCGTGCGGCACATCGTCGAGAACGACTACCTGAACGCGGAGGTGATCCGCCTCGACGGCGGCCTCCGGATGGGAGCCCGATGATCAAGACGGTCTGGCTGGACAACCCGCCCGTGAACGCGATCTCGCAGGCCGTGATCGCGCACCTCTACGCCGAGCTGCGCGACCTCGGCGACGCGCGCGTCGTCGTCCTGCGCGGCCGCGGCGAGCGCGCCTTCTCGGCGGGCGCCGACATCTCGGGCTTTCAGGGCGAACGCGGGGAGGGCGACGACCCGGCCGGGATCACGCCGCTCGCCGCGTTCATCGAGGCGCTGCCGGTGCCGGTCGTCGCCGCGATCCACGGCTACTGCCTCGGCGGCGGGCTCGAGGTCGCGCTCGGCTGCGACCTGCGGATCGCGACGACGGACGCGCAGTTCGGCTTCCCCGAGGTGAAGCTCGGCCTGCTGCCCGGCGGCGGCGGCACCCAGCGCGCGCCGCGCCTCGTCGGCGGCGGCCGCACGGCCTGGCTCGTCATGTCCGGCGAGCGGATCCCGGCCGAGCGCGCGCTCCAGTGGGGCCTGATCGAGGGCGTCTACGACGACCTGGAGGCCGGGATCGAGGAGATCGCCGGCACGCTCGCCCGGCAGAGCCCGCACGCGATCCGGCAGATCAAGACGCTGCTCGCCGAGACGCGGGAGCGGCCCGACTACGAGCGCGAGACGGCCGCCTTCGCCGCCTGCCTTGCGAGCGAGGACGGCCGGGAGGGCGTCGCCGCCTTCCTGGAGAAGCGCGAGCCGCAGTGGACCGGGAGGTGAGGGCCGCCGTTCTCCGTGAGATCGGCGGTGCGCTCGCCGTCGAGGAGGTGGCGGAGCCGGAGGGCGCGGTGCTCGACGTGCGCGCCGCGGGCGTCAACTTCGCCGACGTCCTGATCCGGCGCGGCGACTATCCGCAGCCGCCGGAGCTGCCGTTCGTGCCGGGATCGGAGGTCGCCGGCGACCTCGACGGGCGGCGGGTGATCGCGTTCGTTCGCGGTTCCGGCGGCGGCTACGCGGAGCGCGTCGCGGTCGACTTCGACTGGGTGATCGACCTGCCGGAGCACGCGTCCTACGCCGAGGGCGCGGCGTTCCTGCTGACGACGCTGACCGCGTGGATTCCCCTGACGCGGCAGGCGCGCGTCCGTCCCGGCTCGACGGTGCTCGTGCACGCGGCGGCGGGCGGCGTCGGCTCGGCGGCGGTGCAGGTGGCACGGCATCTCGGCGCGCGTGTCGTCGCGACCGCCGGCTCCGAGGAGAAGCGCCGCGTCGCGCTCGAGCTCGGCGCCGAGGAGGCGTGGAGCTACGAGGAGTTCCCCGACCGCGTCCGTGCCGACGTCGTCCTCGACCCGGTCGGCGGCGAGATCTTCGCGCGCTCGCTGCGCGTGCTCGAGCCGCTCGGCGCGGCGGTCGCGATCGGCTACGCGGGCGGGCTCTGGCAGGACGTCTCGCCGCAGCTCGTCGTCGGGCGCAACATCTCGATCTCGGGCTTCTACCTCGGGCGGCTGACGCAGCTGCGGCCGCAGCTCGTGCGCGAGGCCGTCGGCGAGGTGGTCGAGCTCTGGCGCGACGGCGCGCTGAAGCCGCTCGTCGGCGCCGAGTTCCCGCTCGAGCGCGCCGGCGAGGCGCTCGACCACCTCGAGTCGCGCCGCAGCGTCGGCAAGGTCGTCCTTGTTCCCTGAGACGGCGCTCGTCACCGGCGGCGCCTCGGGGATCGGCGCCGCGATCGTCGCCGCGCTCGAGGCGGACGGCGTCGACGTCGAGGTGCTCGACCTCGCGGACGGCTTCGACGTCGGCAACCCGGGCGACTGGGAGTCGGTGACGCCGCGCGATCTCGTCTGCCTGAACGCGGGCATCCTCACCGGCG
>DASSSQ010000149.1:0-17677 GCA_035708405.1 Gaiellaceae bacterium | reverse complement strand
AGCTCTGGTTCTACTTCCACCTCGGCCGGATGCTGAAGTCGAAGCTCAAGGACTCGCGGGAGGAGCGCGACACGCTGATCAAGCTCCTCAACTGGGACTACCCGACGCACTCGGCGATCGAAGAGCCGGACGCCGAGATGGTGCTCAAGGAGATCGGCGGCTACACGAGCGAGACGCGCGAGCCCCTGTCCTCGTACAAGGAGCTGAAGGACGACGGGACGACGGCCTGCGGCTGCTGGATCTACTGCGGCTGCTACCAGGACGGCATCAACCAGCCGGCGCGCAAGAAGCCGCACTGGGAGCAGGACTATGTCGCCGCAGAGTGGGCGTGGGCGTGGCCGGCCAACCGGCGGCTCCTCTACAACCGTGCGTCTGCGGCCCCGGACGGCAAGCCGTGGTCCGAGCGCAAGCGCTACGTCTGGTGGGACGAGAAAAAGGAGCAGTGGACGGGCGTCGACGTCCCCGACTTCGACCAGGAGAAGCCGCCGGGCTACCAGCCGCCGGACGGCGCGAAGGGGCCGGACGCGATCGCCGGCAACCATCCGTTCATCATGCAGGCGGACGGCCGCGCCTGGCTCTTCGTCCCGCAGGGGCTCGAGGACGGGCCGCTGCCGACGCACTACGAGCCGCACGAGTCGCCGTTCGACAACCGCCTCTATTCCCAGCGCGCCAACCCGCGCCGCCAGCAGTCGGGCCGGCCCGAGGACCCGCACGTGCCGGTCGCGAACGAGCCCGGCGCGGAGGAGTACCCGTACGTCGCGACGACCTACCGGTTGACCGAGCACCACACCGCCGGCGGCTTCTCCCGCTTTGTGCCGTACCTCTCGGAGCTGCAGCCGCAGATGTTCTGCGAGGTCTCGCCGGCGCTCGCCGCCGAGCGCGGGCTCGAGCACGGCGACTGGGCGACGATCTTCAGCGGCCGCTCGGCGATCGAGGCGCGCGTCCTCGTCACCGACCGGATGACGCCGATCGTCGTCGACGGCAAGCCGCTGCACCAGGTCGGTCTGCCCTACCACTGGGGGACGCGCGGCCTCGCGACCGGCGACGCCGCCAACGACCTCGCGCACCTCGTGCTCGACCCGAACGTCCACATCCAGGAGGTGAAGGCGTTCTCGGTCGACATCCGGCCCGGCCGCCGCCCGCGCGGGAAGGCGCTGCCGGAGGCCGTCGACGCGAAGCGCTCGCGCGCGCTCTCCGCACGCGACCACGCGCCGCGCCAGGAGCCGGAGGAGGTGAGGAACACCCGATGACGCAGGTCGCGGAACCGACGGGCAACCCGGCGGCGTGGCCCGACAGCTACGGCGAGGACGCGAAGCCGCGGATGGGCTTCTTCACCGACACGTCGGTCTGCATCGGCTGCAAGGCGTGCGAGGTCGCCTGCAAGGAGTGGAACCTGATCCCGGAGGACGGCCTCGTCTGGACGGGCGAGTCGTACGACAACACCTCGACCCTCGGCGCGAACTCCTGGCGCCACGTCGCCTTCGTCGAGCAGCAGAAGCCGCAGCGGCTCGTCGACGGCGAGGCGGGGATCGACACCGCCTCCGAGAGCGGCGACGTCCTCCGCTGGCTGATGAGCTCCGACGTCTGCAAGCACTGCACGCACGCGGCGTGCCTCGACGTCTGCCCGACCGGCTCGCTCTTCCGCACCGAGTTCGGGACCGTCGTCGTCCAGCAGGACATCTGCAACGGCTGCGGCTACTGCGTGCCGGCCTGCCCCTTCGGCGTCCTCGACAGGCGGGAGATCGCCGACTCCTCGCACGACCCGCCGCCGGCGTTCCTCGGCAAGATCGGCGACGGCCGCGTCTGGAAGTGCACGCTCTGCTACGACCGGCTGAAGGGCGGCCACGAGCCGGCCTGCGCGAAGGCCTGCCCGACCGACTCGATCCAGTTCGGCGAGCTCGACGAGCTGCGCGAGCGCGCCGACAAGCGGCTCGCGAAGCTGCAGGGCGAGGGCTGGAACGGCGCCCAGCTCTACGGCCGCGACCCGGACGACGGCGTCGGCGGCTTCGGCGCCTTCTTCCTGCTGCTCGACGAGCCGGAGGTCTACGGGTTGCCGCCGGACCCGGTCGTGACGACGAAGCACCTGCCGGCGATGTGGACGACCGCGTTCGTCGCCGGCGCCGCGCTCGTCGGCGGCGTCGTCGCCGCGTTCGCCGGGGGCCGGAAGTGACCCGGATCGAGCCGAACACGCAGAACGGCCGGCCGCCGGGCGTGACGAGCTGGAAGGGCTCGATCACGGAGGCCGGGACGTCGATGGAGTCCTACTACGGCCGGCCGATCATCAAGGAGCCGGTCTGGCAGCCGGAGATCCCGGTCTACTTCTTCACCGGCGGCCTCGGCGGCGCCTCGGCGATCCTCTCGCTCGCGGCGAGCGCCGCCGGCAACGAGAAGCTGGCGAAGGCGGCGCGCTACTGGGGTGCGGTCGGCGACAACGTCTCGCCGCTCCTGCTGATCTCCGACCTCGGCCGGCCGGAGCGGTTCCTGAACATGCTCCGCGTCTTCAAGGTCACCTCGCCGATGAGCGTCGGCTCCTGGGTGCTCGTCTGCTCGAGCGGCGCCTCGACGACGGCCGCGGCGCTCGAGCTCGTCGGCAGGCTGAAGCCGGTGAAGGTCGCGGCCGAGGTCGTCGCGGCGCTCTTCGGCCCGCTGCTCGCGACCTACACGGCGACGCTCGTCTCCGACACCGCGGTGCCGGTCTGGCACCAGGGACGGCACGAGCTGCCGTTCGTCTTCGGCTTCAGCGCCGGCGCGACGGCGGGCGCCGCGTGCGCGCTCGTGCTCGACCCGGAGGACGCGGGGCCGGCGCGGCGGCTCGCGATCGGCGGCGTCGTCGCCGAGAACGTGGCGATGGGCCTGATGGAGGCGCGACTCGGCTTCGTCGGCGAGCCGTACCGCAAGGGCGCCGCCGGCAAGCTGAACGTCGCCGCCAAGGGCCTGACGGCTGTCGGCGCCGCCCTGATGACCCGCAAGCGGAGCCGCGCCGCGCAGATTGCCGGCAGCGCCCTCGTCCTCGGCGGCGAGCTGGCGCTCCGCTGGTCGGTCTTCAAGGCGGGCTTCCAGTCGGCGCGCGACCCGCGCTACACGGTCGTGCCGCAGAAGCAGCGCAGGGCCGCGAAGACGGCTGAGGCGTAGTCAGCAGCAGGTGAAGGCTCCGGGCGGCGCGTCGCCCTCGGTACGGGACGGGAGCTCGGCCGCGGCGAGCGCAACGCCCCAGAGCAGGTCGCGCTCGCTCACCTCCAGCTCGTCGAGGCCGTAGCGGCGGAGCACCTCGCGGACGACGAGCGCGCCGCCGACGATCACCGGCGCCCGCTCCGGCTCCATCCCCGGCAGGGCGCGCCGCTCGTCGAGCGGCAGCGACGCGAGCAGCGCGGTCAGCGCCTCGACGCGTCCGCGCGGGAGCCGGTGACCGTGGACGAGCTCGGGGTCGTAGCGGCCGAGGTCGACCGCGGCGAGCGTCGTGACGGTGCCGGCGACGCCGACCGCGGCCGGGAAGGCGCGCTCCGGCAGCAGTCCGCGCACCTGCGCGGCGGCGTCGTCGAGCTCCTGCGGCGCCGGCGGATCGGCGTGGAGGAACCGCTCGGTCAGCCGGACGCTGCCGACGTCGAGCGAGACCGCGAAGCCGTCCGCGATCAGCTCGGTCGAGCCGCCGCCGACGTCGAGCACGACCGCGCCCGCCGGCAGCTCGATCCCGGCGTGGATCCCGCGCAGCGTCGCCGCCGCCTCCTCGTCGCCGCTGAGGAGCCGTGTCGCGAAGCCGTAGCTCCATTCGAGCTCGCCGAGGAACGCCTCGCCGTTCTCGGCATCGCGGACGGCGCTGGTCGCGACCGCGAGCGTCCGCTCCGCGCCGAGCCTCTCGGCCTCGCGCCGGAAGTCCGCGAGCACGTTGCGTACGCGTGCGATCGCCACGGGGAGGAGCCGCCGGCGCGCGTCGACGCCGTCGCCGAGCCGCGTGATCCGCGTCTCGCGGTGCACTTCCGCGACGGCGCCGTCCACGACGTCGGCGACGAGCAGCCGTGTCGAGTTCGTGCCGAGATCGACCGCCGCGACGCGCGTCACTTCCGCGGCACCGAGCCGCGGAGCCGCACGAGCGTCGCGCCCGCGTCCCCTGCCGCGTCGGCGACCACGCGCGCGTAGGCGAGCGAGCGCGAGAGCCGCGCCGTCGCCCCGGCGAGCCGCCCGTCCGCGGAGCCCGCGCCCGCGGCCTTGCGCGACACGCGCTCCGCCCGCGAGCCGAGCGCCTCCGCGCAGGCGCCGAGCGCGCGGCCGGTCCGCCTGATCGCCCGCCAGGCCGCGAGCCCCTCGCGGACGACGTGAGCCGTCCCGCCGACGAGCACGAGCACGAGGAACCCGAGCGTGACCCAGACCGCGACGAGCACCCGCCCATGCTATCGACGCGCTATGATTCACCCTACGCCGCGGGGTGGAGCAGCCAGGTAGCTCGCCGGGCTCATAACCCGGAGGTCGCAGGTTCAAATCCTGCCCCCGCTATAGACGAGTTGCAGTGACCGGCCGCCCTCGAGCGGCCGTTCGTCTTCCAGGAGCTCTGACAGAACCGGAAAGCGTTCGCCGACATTCATCGCACGGCAGACGACGGTCGGCTCCGCGGCATGTCGAACGCCGGCTACACCGTTCCGCTTCCGGGCACCGTGAACCCCGGAATGAGATCGGGCGCGACGACGAGCAAGACGCCGAGCACCAAGAGCAAAGCAGCGGTCCCGTACGTCGCGAGGCGGCGCGACGGGATGAGCTTCTCGAGCGCGATGAGGCCGGCAATCAGTGCCATCCACGCGATGCTCATCACGCCGAGTGCGAAGAGTGCGGCCATGAGCGCCCAGCAGCAGCCGACACACCAGGCGCCGTGCTTCGCGCCCATCTGCAGCGCCCCGGAGATGCCCTCTCGCCACGAGCCGAGCAGGAATCCGAGCGGACTGCGGCACTTCCCCAGGCAGACGTCCTTGAACGGCATCACCTCATATACGGCCGTGATCGCGAGCACGACGCCGGCGAACCAGCGTCCGCCGCGATCCCACGCGAGGGCGTCGTGAGCCGCACGGCCTCCGAGATCGGAGAACGCGAACGCGACGACGCCTGCCGCCGTCCAGGTCAGGAGGTAGCCGCCCGCGAAGACGAGTGGCGCGACGGGCGACCTGCTTCGCGTCATCCGGGAGTAGAGGGCAGCCGTCGGTGCGATCGAGGGGAGCATCATCGCGGCCATCATCACGACCCAGGCCCCGACGAACCAACCGAAGGTGCCGAGATCCGTTCCCGGTCCCGCTTCCATGCCGCGCATGCGGTTGAGCGTCGACCACCAGGCGACCGCCGCGGTCGCGAAGAGCAGTGCGACCAGCCCGAGACGCGCCCGGACGGCTGCAAACGACGGCGCGAGTCCGCCGGCCGCAACCGGTTCCCCGAACGCCGGAGCGGTCACGAGTCAGGCGGCCCAGGAGAAGGGCGCCGAGAGACCAGTCTTGCCTTCGTACTGGATGCCGAACGCGTCGATGCTCGACCGTTTCGCCTCGGCGGCGGTGAGCTCCGAGCTGACCGGATGGAAGACGCCGGTGAGCTTCGCCGGCTGGCCGGTCTCGATACCGAACGGAACGATGTCCTCGACCTCGAAATCGATCGCCTCGCCGATCTTCGCGCTGTGGGTGAGCCCGTCCTCGCGCACCTCGAAAGGGGCGCGTTCGATACCGAGCATCTCGCCGATCAGCGGCGCGAGGCCGGCCATCGGCCCGCCCTTCTGCCCGCCGAAGACCGCCGCCAACTTGTCGACCTGCTCATCGGATGCGCCGTCGTCGACGAACAGACCGAGCCGCCAGTTGCCCTCGGTCATGATCTTGGGAGAGTCGGCGACGACTGCGAGCTTCCGCCCGCTCACATCGGTTCCGTCGACGTCGCCGGTCGCGATGTTGAAGACGAGGGTGACTCGGCAGTAGTCGTACGTCGCCCCATGGTCGAACGAGAGGTTGCAGGGGCACATGAGCTCACAAGAGCATGTCTCGAAATACGTGCCCCGGAGGTTCCACGCCATGTCGCCTCCCATCATGGATGGAGTTTCGGGATTCTTGACGGTCCGAGCGCGACGGTCAAGCCCCGGTGAGATCGGGTGGCCCATGCGACGGGAGACGTCACGAGCAGCAGTCACGGCAACGGACCCGGCAGATGCGCGAGACCGGCTGCGGAACGCCTTCGAGCCGCGTCCGGGGTCGGTGTCGAGATCGTCTGCGTCGCGGTGCGGGAGGGATAGCGGCTGACACGCGAGCAGCTGATCTGGACGTTCGGCCCGAACCGGGCGCCGAACCTGCCGACCCGCTCGGCGGCGAATCGCTGGTCAGGCAGAGGGCGGCTCCGCTGCGGTTCCGGAGCCGCCCTCGAAAGGTGCCTGGGCGTGTGTGCGGGTTCGCGAGCGAAGTGGTGAGGTTCACGCGAGCGCCGCACTCGTACTATCGGCGCCGCGGGTTCGCCATGGATCCCCGCTGCAGGTGAAGCTGCGCTACGAAATCCTGCATCCCCGCGGCGCCGGCGCGGAGCGTCGGGGGCGGAAAGAGTGTCGGCTCAGTCGATCGTGCGCACCCGCAGGTGACGCGTTCTCGGGCCGTCGAACTCGCAGAAGAAGATCCGCTGCAGGTCGCCGATTGCCAGCTCGCCCCGCTCGAGCGGAACGGTGATCGAACTGGCGGTGAGAGCGGCACGTGCGTGCGACGACGGGTTGCGGTCGCCCTCGTCCAGGTGCTGCCACGGCCACTCCACGTCGATCAGGCGCTCGAGCGCCGTCTCGATGTCGGCGGCGACCTTGGTCGCGCCGGCACCGCTCGCTTGCAGCACGATCCCGGCGGTCGTATGCGGGACGAACAGAACCGCCGCGGCGCCGCTGTCGGTCGACACCAGCGCGCGTACCCGATCGGTGACGTCGATGAGCTGCGTCTTCTGTCCGCTCTCGATCGTCAGCTCGTGCCACGGCCGCGCTTGCCGCGGGCGCGGCTCTCCTCGTACTCGCTGCAGCATCATGTGCTGTCCGCCACCGCCGGCAGCGCGATCGTCCTGCGGCCACAGCTCGACGACGTCGGCCGCCGCGGCACGGATCAGCGCCGAGTCGATCTCCGTACGTGTCTCGGCGATGTCGGCCACGGGCCACTCGCTGACGAACGCGAGCGGCCCCTCGGGCGGCAGCGGCCAGGCCCAGAAGCCGTGATGCCAGCGGCCGCCTCCTCCGCCGCCACCCCGCGAGGGGGAGAGCACCGGCCCCTCCGGCGGCTCATCCGGCTCGCCGGGCAGCGTAAACGGCGGGTGCCGGCCGAGGTTGGTCGCCTTGCCGCCGTCGGAGAACTCGATCCCGAAGCGGACGAGCTCCGGATCCAGCTCATCCTCACCGTGACGCCGCCTGCGCCGCGGGTGGTGCATGAAGAACGGATGCTCGATCTCGCCCTCGTCGAAGCGGCGGCGGATCTCGACCTCGAACTCGAAGCCGTCCGGATAGACGTTCGCCGACGCGATCCAGATCGCCGCCCGCTCGGAGCGGCCGAGCACGAGATCGAGCGCGACCGAGCGGCCGGCGACGTTGTCGGGCGGGCCGTGCCACGGGCGGCGTGGCGGCTGCGGCGGCAACTCCGGCGGCGGCGGTTCGAAGAACGACAACGCAAGCGGAAGTCTCCCACTCCGCAGGGGCCGGCTCCCGCCCTACCACGGGTCGCCTACGGCTTGTGCTTTCCGGGGCCGGTGCCGGCGGTCGAGTAGATGCCCGTGCCGGCGGTCTGGGTGGCGAAGGAGGTGTGGTCGCAGGAGGCGGTGTTGTCGTTTGCGGGGGTGCAGTTCGTGGAGGCGGCGTCGGTGGAGTACTGGTCGTCGGAGTAGACGATCGAGGCGAGTCCGGTGGTCGGGCTGGCGGCGACGCCGAAGTCGTCGTAGAGGTCGCGGTTGCCGGTGCAGGTGACGCCGGCCTCGCAGACGCCGCCGTAGTGGTTGACGGGCGAGGCGGTCTGCCGCGACCAGGACGAGCCCGGTGCGAGGGCGTTCAGGTTCTGGGCGAAGCCGACCGTCCACGCGGCTGAGGCCGGGTAGGTGTCGGGGGTGCTGGTGCCGTCGTAGTAGGGCGTCTGGTAGTAGACGACGTCGAGCTTGCCGGCGTCGCCTGCGGTCGACCAGGGGAAGATCTGCGTTCCGCTCGTGTCGCTGACGAGGTAGGGGCCGCTCCAGGTCTGGCCGTGGTCGGTGGAGAAGGAGTAGTAGACGTGATGGTCGTCGGTGTAGACGGAGTAGACGTTGCCGGCGGCGTCGACGGAGACGTTGACGAACTGGTGGCCGTATCCGACGGTCGCGTCCGGGTTGACGTAGACGGGGTAGTCGGTGAAGGTGAGGCCGCCGTCGGTCGAGACGGCCATGTAGACGCCGTGGTAGTTGCAGGTGCCGGCGGAGACGCCGAGCTGGGGCGCGCACGTGGCCTCGGCGGCGGTCGTGATCGCCGAGTAGGTCTGGTAGATGACGTGGCTCGAGGGGTCGATCGCGAGGTTGCCGATCTCGTTGTCGCCGATCTGGAACGCGTGCGTCGCGTCGAGCGCGGAGGCGTACTGGCTCGTTTCGGCGACGCCGCTCGAGCCGACGGTCTTGCCGCAGCCGACGGTGATTCCCTGCGGCGCGTCGTGGTAGGAGAAGCAGTAGCCGAAAGCGCCGTCGGCGGCGATCCATTCGCGGTCGTCGGCGGTCTCCGGCGTCGTGATCGGGTTGAGCGTGAACGTCTGGCCGCCGTCGGTCGAGATCGAGATGTCGACGTTCGCGAGGGAGAGGCTGGCGACGTAGACGTTGTACTTGCCGGTCGCCGGGTTGCGGTCGGGCGCGACCGCGAGGTCGGTGTCGCCGCCGCCGGGCGCGACGCCGGTCGTGTTCGAGATCCCGGCGGTGGAGCCGCAGTCCGGACAGGGCAGCGTCGCGTAGTGGAGACCGCCGTCGGACGAGCGCCAGGCGTCGGTGCCCGCGCCGAGCCCGTTCTCGGAGCTGGCGTAGAAGTTGCCGTCGCCGTCGGCGCGGATCGCCGGCTCGGCCGCGATGTTCGTGCACGCCGGGCCTGCGCCGGGACAGGTGGTGCCGACCGGGCTCGGCGGCGTCGACGAGACCTCGAAGTTGGTGAACGCGGCGCTTCCGCCGCCCGCCTTCGCCGTCCCCTTGGGGCCGGCGGCCACGGCGGCCGCGGCGAGGACGAGCACGAACGCCGCAGCCAGCACTCCCAGCATCGTCTTACGCATCTCGACCTCCCAACGAAGACATATGTCAGCCGCTTGCTGTGCCCGGCGCGCCGCGACGCCAAACGGAGACGGGCCCTCGCCCCGGAACGAGCTGCATGGCGATGTGCGTCATGGAGCGCGTCGGCGCGGCGCCGTGCCACGATCGAGGCCGAGCCACGACGCCAGATCCTCGAGCTCCGCCCGGATCGCGGCGGTGACGGTGCGGCCGAGACGGACGTCTGCGTGGATCGCGTCGACGCGGAGGACGGCGCCTTTGCGGTCGGCGGTGGCGTCGAGCTTCCCGACCAGTCGGTCCTCGTGCAGGATCGGGAGCGCGAAGTAGCCCCAGCGCCGCTGCGCCGCCGGCTTGTACATCTCGAGCGCGTACTCGAAGTCGAACAGCTCCCGGGCGCGGACGCGGTCGTGGACGAGCCGGTCGAACGGCGAGAGCAGCGCCGTCCGACCGGCGAAGTCGCCGCCGAGGTAGGCCGGGTCGACGCGCCACTCGCCCTTCACGCCCTCGACGACCGCCGGCTCGCCGGCGGCGCCGACGTGGACCGGCTCCATCGGCATCGTCCTCGCCGCCGCACGCGCGATCCCGAGCGATGCGAGCCGGCGCTCGTCCTTGAGCCGCTCCGCCTCCTCCGGCGCCGGGACGGCGACGCCTGCGGGGTAGACGCGCTCGGGGAGGTCCCAGACCCGCTCGCGTCCGGCGCGTCCGGCGATCGCGACCTCGCCGCGCGAGGCCAGGAGCTCCAGCATCTGGGTGACGTTGCGATTGTTCGTCCAGCCGGTCGACGCCCACGGAACGGCGCACGTGTCGGGGATCTCGCGCGACGCGAGCGGGCCGGAGCGCGCGAGCAGGTCGAGGACGTCGCGGCGGAAGCGCTCGTTCGCGCGCAGCCAGCCACGCGATCGCTCGTGGCTCGGCCGGTCGGCCGCGCCGGCGAGGTAGAGGCCGACGTCGCTCATCGGCCGGATCAGCGCGTCGAGCTCGAACAGCGTCCGGTCGCGCTCGAGCGCCTGCCGGAGGTCGTCGGGCCGGTAGGACGAGCCGAGCCGGCTCCAGGCGACGAGATCGGCGCTCGGCGCGATCGCCGCCGTCGGGTCGATCTGCAGGAAGGTCAGCCGCTCGACGGTCGCGACGAGGTCGGCCGGCCGCCGCGCCTCGAGCAGCTGCGCCCGCACCGCGATCCGCCGCGCCTGCTCCTTCGTCAGCCGGTGCACGGGCCGAGGCTACCGCGCCGCGTCGGCGCATAGCATGGCGCCGATGGAGCGCGTGCTCGAGCGGGAGGCCGAGCTGGCGGCGCTCGAGGACGCGGTGCGCGCCCTCGGCGGCTCACGCGGCTGTCTGGTGCTGCTCGGCGGCGAGGCCGGGATCGGCAAGACGACGCTCGTTCGCGCGCTGCGGGAGCGCGTCGGCGGCGGGACGGGCTTCTACGTCGGCGCCTGCGAGGCGCTGTCGGTGCCCGTCCCGCTGGCGCCGCTGCGCGAGCTCGCCGAGGAGGCAGGCGACCCGGATCTGGCCTCGCCCGAGGGCGACCGGCTGCTGCTCGCACGGCGGCTGCTCGCCGCGCTCGTCGAGCGCGGGCCGGCGGTCGCCGTGGTCGAGGACGCGCACTGGGCCGACCCGACGACGCTCGACGTGCTGCGGCTGCTCGCGCGGCGGGTCGAGCGGACGCCGGTGGCGCTCGTCGTCACCTACCGCGACGACGAGGCGGCGGCGAACGCCGAGCTCGCGCGGCTGCTCGGCGACCTGGCGACGAGCCCGGCCGTCCGGCGGCTCGTCCTGCGGCCGCTCTCGGAGGCGGCGGTGCGCGAGCTGGCCGAGCCCGCCGGCGCCGACGCGGTCGCGCTCTCGCGCGTCACGGGCGGCAACCCGTTCCTCGTCGTCGAGTCGATCGCCGCCGGCGAGCGGCTGCCCGCCTCGGTGCGCGACGCGACGCTCGCGCGCGCGAGACGGCTCGGGCCGGCGGCGCAGGAGGTGGTCGCGGCGGCCGCGGCGATCGGTCAGCGCGTCGCGCCGGCGCTGCTCGAGGCGGTCGCGCCGGCGAGCGCGGACGCGGTCGAGGAGGCGCTCGCGCGCGGCGTGATCGTCGCGGAGGGGCCGCTGCTCGCCTTCCGGCACGAGCTGATCCGCGCCGCGATCGAGTCGTCGCTCTCGCCGCCGCGGCGGGCGGAGCTGCACGCACGGGTCGTCGCGGCGCTCGCCGCGCAGGCCGGGCCCGCCGACCACGCACGGCTCGCGCACCACGCCGAGCTTGCCGGCCTCGACGAGGAAGCGTGCCGCCACGCCGCCCTCGCCGCCGCGGAGGCGGAGCGGGTCGGCGCGCTGCGCGAGGCAACCCTCCAGGCCGGTCGCGCGCTGCGGCTCGGCGCCGGGCTCGACGGGAGCGAGCGGCTGGAGCTGCTCCTGCGGCACTCGCGCACCGCGAACTTCGCGAGCACGCGGTTCGAGGACGCGGTCGAGTCGGCGCAGGAGGCGATCGCGCTCGCCGGCAGCCTCGGCGACCGCGTGCGCGAGGGCCGGGCGCAGGTGGCGCTCGCGTCGGCGTTCTGGTCGCTCGACCGCCTGCGCGAGGCGCGCGAGGCGACGAATCGCGGCGTCGCTCTGCTCGAGACGGCCGGCGACGTCGCCGCTCTCGCGCGCGCGCACGCGATGCGGATCCGGGTCGAGGCGACGGGCTTCGACCCGGCGGTCGCGCTCGAGCTCGGGCCGCGCGCGCTCGAGCTCGCCGCCGAGGCGGGCCTCGAGGAGACGCGGATCGCCGTCGCGACGAGCCTCGGGCTCGCGCGCGGCTACCGCGGCGACCCCGGGTCGCTGCCGCTCCTCGTCGACGCGGCCGCCACGGCGCGCGCCGCCGGGCTCGCGATCCAGACCGTGCGCGCCTACTTCAACCTCGCGTTCGTCGCTGCCGCGCTGCGGCGCCACGCGCTGCTCGAGGAGGTCGTCGGCGAGGCGCTTCCGCTCTTCGAGGAGTACCAGGCGGCGATCCCCGCGTACGCGCTCGAGCTCTGCCACGCCGGCAGCCTGCTCGACCGCGGCCGCTGGGACGAGGCGCTCGCGTCCGTCGCCCGGCGCGGCCCGGGCAAGGAGCTGGCGGCCGCGGGCGTGGTCGAGGGTCTCGTCGCCGCGCGCCGCGGCGGGCCCGGCGCCGCGCGGATCCTCGAGGCCGCATGGGCCCTGGGTCGCGAGCTGCCCGAGGCCTCGCGGCACGGGACGATCCGCGCCGCGCTCGTCGAGGCCGCCTGGCTGCGCGGCGACCGGGCCGAGGCGCTGCGGCAGCTGCGGGCGGCGGCGGAGTCGCCCGCGACGCAACGCTTCGCGCGCTCCGCCGGCGAGCTCGCGCTCTGGGGCCGGCGCCACGGGCTCGAGCTCGAGGCGCCGGCGGGCGCGCCCGCGCCGGTGCTGCTCGAGCTCGCCGGCGACTGGCGCGGCGCGGTCCGGGCCTGGCGGGAGCTCGAGGCGCCGTACGAGGCAGCGCTCGCCGCGTTGCCGGGCGACGAGCGGGCCGCCCGCGCCGCCGTCGCCGCGCTGCACGCCCTCGGCGCGACCGCGGCCGCGCAGGCCTTCGCGCGCGAGCGGGCGGCCGCGGGCGCGCAGGCTCCGCGCGGGCCGCGGCGCTCGACGCGCGCCCATCCGGCCGGGCTGACGCGGCGGGAGCAGGAGGTGCTCGAGCGGCTCGCGACCGGAGCGACGAACCCGGCGATCGCGACCGCGCTCCACCTCTCCGAGCGCACGGTCGCCCACCACGTCTCGGCGATCCTGCGCAAGCTCGACGCCGGGACCCGCGTCGCCGCGATCGAGAGCGCCCGCGCGCGCGGCCTGCTCGCCGAAGATAGGCAGCCCGGCGCGCAAACATAGGCAGCTCGGCCGATGTCCCGGCGGCGGGCCGCGCCTACCGTCCCTCTCGTTCCGACGAGAAGGAGGCAGCGATGGAGGGATTCACGTCGAAGCGGATCGACGAGCTCGAGTCGATCTACCACGGCGCGGTCAGGCTCGCGGGCGACGGCCTCGGCGTGCGGTCGTTCGGGCTGCAGGTGCTCGACCTGCCCGCCGGCTTCGCCGACTACCCCGAGCACGACCACGCCGAGGACGGCCAGGAGGAGGTCTACGTCGTCCTCGAGGGCTCGGCCGAGCTCGAGGTCGCGGGCGAGCGGCTCTCCGCCGACGCCGGCACGATGATCCGGGTCGAGGCCGAGGCGAGGCGGAAGATCGTCGCCGGCCCGTACGGCGTCCGGATCCTGGCGATCGGCTGCGTCCCCGGCGCCTACGAGCGGCCGGAGAGCTTCCGGGCCGCGGCGAGAGCATGAGCGAAGCGCTCTGGTTCCTCGGCACGCTCGTCCGCTTCAAGCTGACGGGCGAGCAGAGCGGCGGCCGGCTCGCGATCTGGGAGGGCGTCCTGCCGCGCGGCGCCGAGCCGCCGCTGCACACGCATCCGCAGGACGAGACGTTCTACGTGCTCGAGGGCGCGATCGTGGTCCGGCTGGGCGAGGCGGGGGAGACGGTGCGCTGCGGCGCCGGCGACCTCGTGCACGCGCCGGGCGGCATGCCGCACTCGTTTCGCGTCGAGTCGGACACGGCGCGGCTGCTCTTCGTCTCGACGCCGGCCGGGATCGACGACTACGTCCGCGCGCTCGCGGAGCCGGCGGCATGGCCGTGGCTGCAGCCGCCGCCGGACGGACCGCGCGTGCCGGCGGAGCGGCTGGCGGCGGTCGAGGCCGAGCACGGAGTGATCCGGTTCAACGAGCGAAAGGAGGAGTTATGGCAGGTGCAGTGACCGCGGGAGCCGTGGTCGTCGGGCCGGAGGGAGGGCAGTCGCTGCCGTGGGGCCCGGCCGGCACGATCCGGATCGTCGCCGGCGCCGCCTCGACCGACGGCTCGTTCAGCGTCTGCGAGGTGCGGGAGGAGCCGGGCAGCGGCGCGCCGCTGCACGTCCACAACGGCGAGGCGGAGGCGTTCTACATCCTGCAGGGGACGCTCGAGCTGACCTGCGGCGACGAGACGGCGACGGCGACCGCCGGCGACTTCGTCTACGCGCCGCGCGGCGTGCCGCACAGGTACGTCGTCGTCGGCGAGGAGCCGGCGCGCGTGTTGCTGCTCTTCTCGCGGCCCGGCTTCGAGACGTTCTTCGTCGAGGCGAGCGCCGACCCGGGCTCGCTGCCGCGCATCGCCGGCAGGTACGACCTCGAGCTGCTCGAGGCGCCGGCGCATTGAGCTCCTGAGCGGGGACAGTCCCCCGGGCCACGCCCGTCTCGGTCTCGTCCGGGGGACTCAGCCGCGCGCGACTGCGAGCCCGCGGCGGAGCATCGCCGCGAAGACGACCGCCCACACGGCGAAGGCGACCCAGATCCAGACCCGCGCGAAGTCGGTCAGGCCGCCGATCCCGGTCACGTCGCCGACGGCGAAGCTGCAGACGGCGTACATCCCGAACGGGAACACCGTCGACCAGCGGCGCGTGTCGTAGCCGGGGCGCGGGCGGACGAGCTCGGCGGCGAGCAGCGCCGGCAGCCAGGCCGCGGCGGCGGCCCAGAGCGCGAGCGAGGCGTCCTCGAGCACGCCGCGCGCGCCGCGGAGCGGGCCGGTCGCGGCCGCGGCGGCGACGCGAGCGCAGGCGAGCGTCGCGATCGCGAGCGCGCCGCCCGCGACCCATTGGTCGCCGCGGCCGACGAGCAGCTGCCGCAGGTCGAAGCGGAGGAGCACGAAGACGTACGCGGCGAGGCCGAGCCCGAGCGGGACGAGCGAGGCGACGTCGAGCCACGCGACGCCGCGCTCGAGCGAGAGCAACGCGGCGAGCACCGCGAGCGACTCGGTCGCCACCGTCAGCACGAACGAGACGCCGACGGTCGGCGTCCGCCAGCCGCCGAGCACCGGCCGCAGCAGCCACGCCCAGAGCGCCGCCGCGAGCGCGAGCAGCAGGTAGGCGGCCCAGCCGACGCCGGTGAGCGCGATCCGCGCGCCGAGCACCGCCGTCCCGGCGACCGCGGTCAGCGCCGCCGGCGAGCGCGCGTCCTCGAGCCAGCGCCGCCGCTGCCGCAGGGCGCGCCGCGCGAAGACCGCGCAGAGCCCGAGCCAGAGCGCAGCGTCGACCGCGAGCAGCGCCCACGAGAGCGGCGCGTCGCCGTCGAGCGAGAGCCCGACCGAGACGATGCCCGTCCCCATCACCGCCGCGCCGCCGGCCGGCGGCACCGCGTCCAGCAGCCGCAGGGCGCGGCTCAGCGCGGGAGCGGGTGCCGTCGCCGGTAGAGGACGTAGGGGCGGCCGAGGTACTGGAGCGGATAGCTCCAGACGTGGACGAGCCGGCTGAACGGCCAGACCGCGTAGAGCAGCCACGGCAGCGCCGCGTGCACCTGGTAGGGGATCGGCGCGCTCGCCATCAGCGACGGGTGCGGGTCGACCCAGAGGTCGCGGAACCACGGGCCGACGGTCGCCCGGTAGTCGTAGCCCGGGCCGAAGACGTTGTAGCCGAAGGTCTGGCCGTCGCCGAGCAGGATCAGCGCGCCGAGCAGGACGAAGACGACAACGTCCGCGATCGACGTCGTCACCCGGATCCGCCGGATCTTCGTGCGGCGGAAGGTGAGGATCCCGAAGCCGATCAGGCAGATGATCCCGACCGTGCCGCCGGCGATCCCGGCGAGGTAGTGGTAGGCGTTCTCCGTGATCCCGAGCGACGCCGTCGCGCGCGCGGGGACGAGGATGCCGAGCACGTGGCCGCCGATCACGCCGAGCGCGCCGTAGTGGAAGAGCGTCGAGCCCCAGGCGAGCAGCCGGCTCTCGAGCAGCTGCGTCGAGCGGCTCGTCCAGCCGAACTGGTCGCGCCGGTAGCGCCACCAGTGGCCGACCGCGAAGGTGACGATCGACGCGTAGGGGAGGACGAGCCAGACGAAGAGCGCGGCCCTGTGGCTCACACCCGCAGCCCCGGCATCGCCTCCGGCGGCGCGAACGGCTGCAGCCCGACCTGCTCGCTCGGCGGCCCCTCCTCGCCGAGCCGGCGGAGCCGCTCACGCTCGACCGGGGTCAGCCGCGGCAGGCAGGAGCAGAGCGCGTCGAGCAGGTGCCGGTACGGGCTGCCCGCCTCGGCGAGGCCGTGGCGCAGCAGCTCGAGCGAGGGCCGGTGCTCGCGGAGCAGCCGCTCCCCGACCTCGTCCGGCGCCATCGCGCAGAACTCGAGCACGAGCGGCAGGTAGTCGGGCAGCTCGCCGGTGGCCTGCTCGACCCCGGCGGCGCCGTAGAGCCGGCGGAGCCGCAGCAGCGCCATCCCGCGCTTGCGCGTGTCGCCGTGCAGGTAGTAGCTGAGGTAGAGGCTCGTCCGCCGGTGCAGGTCGAAGGTCTCGACGTAGTCCTGCGCGAGCTCGAGCTGCGGCCGCCCTTCGAGCTGGACGAGGAAGCGCTCGAGCGCCGACCGCGCCTCCGAGCGCGGCAGCGCGGCGACCGCCTCGGCGAGCTCGCCGCGGGCGGCGGCGAGCCGCTCGTCCGGGTAGCGGAGGCAGACCGAGAGCAGCGCGTAGGGCGGCCGGGCGCGGCGGCGGGCGATCATGCGAGCGGCAGCTTCTTCGTCATCATGAAGCTCGCGTTCCCGCGCGGCTTGATCGCGCCGCAGTTGCCCGGGCCGCCGTCGAAGTCGAGCCCGCAGGCGCCCTGCATCTCCATCAGCTCGTGCGCGAGCTCGCCGTGCGCCTTCGGGATCACGTAGCGGTCGTCGTAGCGGGCGATCGCGAGCAGCCGGTAGATCGTCTGCACGTCCTCGAAGGAGAGGCCGACCGAGGCGGGCAGCTCCTCGTCGACCTCGCCCAGCACCTGCAGCTTCCGCATCGTGCCGCGCATCGCCGCGAGCCGGCGCAGCACGCCGCGGATCACGCCGGCGTCGCCGGCGGCGAGCAGGTTCGCGAGGTACTCGACCGGGATCCGCAACGTGTCGATCGCCGGGAAGATGTCGTCCGGGTCGGCCTCGTAGCCGTCCTCCTCGAGCGCGTTCACGACCGGCGAGAGCGGCGGCACGTACCAGACCATCGGCAGCGTCCGGTACTCCGGGTGGAGCGGCAGCGCGAGCCGGTAGCGGACGGCGAGCGTGTAGACCGGCGAGCGGCGCGCCGCCTCCAGCCAGTCGTCGGGTATCCCGTCGGCGCGCGCGGCGGCCTGCACCTCCGGGTCGTCCGGGTCGAGGAAGACGCCCATCTGCGCGTCGAGCAGGTCGCGCTCGTCCGGGACGGAGGCGGCCGCCTCGACGCGGTCGGCGTCGTAGAGGACGAGGCCGAGGTAGCGGATGCGGCCGACGCAGGTCTCCGAGCAGATCGTCGGCTGGCCGGCCTCGATCCGCGGATAGCAGAGCGTGCACTTCTCCGCCTTGCCGGTGCGGTGGTTGAAGTAGACCTTCTTGTACGGGCAGCCGGAGACGCAGAAGCGCCAGCCGCGGCACTTGTGCTGGTCGACGAGCACGATCCCGTCCTCCTCGCGCTTGTAC
>DASSSQ010000148.1:0-63726 GCA_035708405.1 Gaiellaceae bacterium | reverse complement strand
CCTCGGCGACGCGCTCCGCCTCGATCTCGCCGCGCTCGACCCGCCGCCGGGGAAGTTCGTCGCGAACCTGCCCTACAACGTCGCGACGCCGCTCGTCGCCGAGAGCCTCGGCGGTCTCCCGCGAGTCGAGCTCTGGTGCGTGATGGTGCAGCGCGAGGTCGCCGACCGCTTCTTCGCGCGGCCCTCGACGAAGGCGTACGGCGCCGTCTCCGTGCTCGTGCAGCTCGCCGCCGAGCGCACCGGCGTGCACCCGGTCTCGCGCGAGGTGTTCCGCCCGCGGCCGAACGTCGACTCCGCGCTCGTCGCGTTCCGCCGCCGCGGTCCACTCCCCGAGCCGTGGCCGCGGGTGAAGCGCGTCGTCGAGGCGTCGTTCGCGCACCGGCGCAAGACGCTGCCGAACTCGCTTCAGCTCGCCGGCCTCGCCGATCGCGCCCGGAGCGCGGCCGCGCTCGACGCGATCGGCCGCCCGGCGGAGACGCGCGCCGAGGCGCTCGCGCCGGAGGAGTTCCCGCTGCTCGCGGCGGCGCTGTGACCGAGCTCCGCCGGATCCCCGCGACCGCGAAGCTGAACCTCGCGCTCGTCGTCGGCCCGCGCCGCGACGACGGCAAGCACGAGCTCGCGACCGTGTACCAGCGGGTCGACCTCGCCGACCGCGTCGAGCTCGCACCGGCGCCCGCGCTGCGGGTCGACGGCTTCGCCGAGGACACGCTCGTCCGCCGCGCGCTCGAGACGCTCGCCGAGGCCGCGGGGATCGAGCCGCGCTGGCGTGCCCGCATCCACAAGCGGATCCCCGTCGCCGGCGGCCTCGGCGGCGGCAGCGCCGACGCGGCGGCCGCGCTCCGGCTCGCCAACGAGACGCTCGCGGAGCCGCTCGCGCCCGAGCGCCTGCACGAGCTCGCCCGCGACCTCGGCGCCGACGTCCCCTTCTTCCTGACGGACGGCCCGCAGCTCGGCGAGGGCGACGGGGGCGACCTGAGCCCGCTCGACCTGCCGCAGGACTACTTCGTCCTGCTGCTGCTGCCGGACGGCGCGGCGAAGCAGTCGACCGCGGCCGTCTACGCCGCCTTCGACGACCGCGGCGGCGAGCGCGGCTTCGACGAGCGCCGCGCCGCGCTCCGCGACGCGCTCGCCCGCGTGCGCCGCCCGCGCGACCTGGCCGCGCTGCCGGAGAACGACCTCGCCTCCTCGCCGCTCGGCGCCGAGCTGCGCGCGCTCGGAGCCTTCCGCGCCGACGTCAGCGGCGCCGGCCCGACGGTCTACGGACTGTTCGCGCACCGCCGCGACGCGGAGGCCGCGCGCCGCGCTCTGAAGGGCCGCGGCCGGGTCTGGATCACGGTTCCGGCGTGGTACGGTTGACACGATGTCCACGAGCGTGATCGACCACGCCTCGAGCCGCAGCGGCCGCTGGCTGCAGCAGCGCCGCTTCCGCATCTCGCTCTGGATCGCGGTCGCCGAGGGGATCGTCGTCGCGATCTTCCACGACGTCTCCCGCTACACCGTGATCGGCGTCGCGGCGGTCGCGCTCGCCGCCTACTTCCTCGGCGGCAGGAACGTGCGCTCGAGCGCCGTCCGCCAGGTGAGCTGGATCTTCGCGTTCTCGCAGGCGCTCGCCGTCGTCGCGAGCATCCTCGCGATCTTCGTCTTCTGGCTGGCGCTCGTCGTCGCGGCGATCTTCGCGGTCGTCGCGCTGCTCGTCCTCTTCACGGACCGCTGAGCGCCGAACGCCGACTCGCGACGATCTCGGCTGCTCCGGGCGTACCTGCGCGAGGGCGCCGGGGGAGGCGAGCCCGAGGCGGTAGACTCGGCGTCCGCTAGCTCTGGGCGGTAGCCAAGTGGTAAGGCAGCGGGTTTTGGTCCCGCGATCCCAGGTTCGAATCCTGGCCGCCCAGCCATTCCGAGCGCTCACGTGACCGAACCCGCCCCCGCAGCTGTGATCATGGCCGCCGGCCTCGGCACGCGCATGCGCTCCGCGGTGCCCAAGCACCTGCACCCGCTGCTCGGGCGGCGGATGGTCGACTGGGTCGTCGAGGCCGCACGCGAGCTCGGCGCCGAGCCGCTCGTCGTCGTCTCGCCGGAGACGCGGGACGCCTTCGCCGGCGTCCGCGTCGCGGTCCAGCCGGCGCCGCTCGGCACCGGCGACGCCGTGCGCTGCGCGCGCGACGAGCTCGCGGGCGCCACCGGCGACCTGCTCGTCCTCTCCGGCGACACGCCGCTCCTGACCGCGGTGCTCATCGCCGAGCTACTCGAGACGCACCGCCGCGAGCAGGCGGCCGCGACCGTCCTCACCTTCGAGCCGGCGGGCATGCGCTCCTACGGCCGTGTCCTCCGCGACCCGACCGGTCACGTCGAGGCGATCGTCGAGGCGCGCGACGCGACCGAGGAGCAGCTCGCCGTCCGCGAGTGCAACTCGTCGATCTACGTCTTCCGCTCCGAGCTGCTCTGGCCGGCGCTCGACCGCCTGCAGCCGCAGAACGCACAGGGCGAGCTCTACCTGACCGACGCGGTGCGCTTCCTCGTCGAGGACGGCCACGTCGTCGCCGCCCACGTCGCCGCCGACCCGCTCGAGACCGAGGGCGTCAACACCCGGGCCGAGCTCGCCGCCGCCGCCGCCGTCCTCCGCGACCGGATCAACCTCCGCCACATGCTCGCCGGCGTCACGATCGTCGACCCGCAGACGACCTGGATCGACCCGACCGTCGCGATCGAGAACGACGTCGTCGTCCATCCGTTCACCGTCCTTCGCGGCTCGACCTCGATCGCGACCGGCGCCGAGATCCACCCGCACACGGTCGCCGTCGACGCGCGGATCGGGCCGGGTGCGCTCGTCGGGCCGTTCTGTTACCTTCGCCCCGGCACCGAGCTCCAGCACGACGCGAAAGCGGGAACCTTCGTGGAGATCAAGAACTCGCGGATCGGAGCCGGCACGAAGGTGCCGCACCTGTCCTACATGGGCGACGCCGAGATCGGCGACGGCACGAACGTCGGCGCCGGCGGGATCACCGTCAACTTCCCGCACAGGCCGGGCAAGCCGAAGGGCCGCACCACGATCGGCAACAACGTCAGGACCGGCGTCCACAATGCCTTCGTCGCGCCCGTGACCGTGGGAGACGATGCGTGGATCGCCGCCGGATCGACGATAACCGAGGACGTGCCGCCCGGCGCGCTCGCGATCGCGCGCGCGCGCCAGGTCAACAAGGAGGGCCATGCCGCCCGAGACGGCAGCGACGACTGAGCTCGCCCACCTTCCCGGCCTGGAGACGATCGGCGTGAGCGCGTCGCCGAGCGGCGGCCACTACATCGAGCGGACGGCCGGCAAGCGGCTGATGGTGTTCAGCGGCCGCTCGCACCCGGAGCTCGCCGCCGACATCGCCAAGCACATCGGCATCGACCTCGGCGAGATCCAGCTCGACACCTTCCCGAACGGCGAGACCTACTGCCGCTACGACGAGTCGATCCGCGGCGCCGACGTCTTCATCGTCCAGACCGGCTGCGCGCCGATCGATCGCAACGTGATGGAGCTGCTGTTCATGGTCCAGGCGGCGAAGCTCGCCTCGGCGAAGCGGATCACGGCCGTGATCCCGCTCTACCCGTACGCGCGGCAGGACCGGAAGGCGAAGCCGCGCGAGCCGATCTCGAGCCGCCTGATCGCCGACATGGTCCAGAACGCGGGCGCCGACCGGGTGCTGACGATGGACCTGCACGCGGGCCAGATCCAGGGCTTCTTCACGATCCCGGTCGACCACATGACCGCGATGCCGCTCTTCGCCCGCCACTTCCGCGACCTCGGCCTGATGGGCGAGGGCGTCGTCTCCGTCTCGCCGGACGCCGGCCGCGCGAAGATGGCGGTTCGCTTCGCGGAGATGATCGACGCCGACTTCGCGATCATGCACAAGACGCGGATCTCGTCCGACCAGGTCGCCGTGACCGAGATCGCGGGCCGCGTCCGCGGCAAGACGGCGATCGTCGGCGACGACGTGATCATGACCGGCGGCACGATGCTCGCGAACGTGCGCGCGCTGAAGGAGCACGGCGTCGAGGATCTCTGGATCTTCGCGACGCACGGCGTCTTCGCGAGCGGCGCGATGGAGAAGTTCGCCGAGTGCGAGGACGTCACCGGTGTCGTCGTCACCGACACGGTGCCGATCGACCCGCTGAGCAAGCCGGACAAGCTGACGGTCGTGCCGGTCTCCGGCCTGCTCGCCGAGACGATCGTGAACGTCTTCGCCGACGACTCGGTCTCGGCGATCTTCGGCGGCGAGAACCAGCTCTTCTAGTCGTCGCCGGCTGCCGTCGTCAGGCGGCGGCAGGCAGCGCGACCGACGCCGCGACCGCCTCGACCACCAACGGGTCGAAGTGCGTGCCGGCGCAGCGGCGGAGCTCGGCGAGCGCCTCCTCGACGGAGCGTGCCTTCCGGTACGGCCGGTCGGTCGTCATCGCGGAGTAGGCGTCGGTGGTGCAGACGATCCGCGCGACCAGCGGGATCTCGTCGCCCGCGAGCCCGTCCGGGTAGCCGGTTCCGTCCCAGCGCTCGTGGCAGGAGCGGACGAGGTGGCCGATCTCGCCGAGCAGGCCGCCGACGCGCGTCAGCATCTCCTCGCCCTCGACGGTGTGCGTCTCGATCACGGCCCGTTCGTCGACGGTCAGCGGCCCGGGCTTGTTGATGATCTCGCCCGGGATCCGGATCTTGCCGACGTCGTGCAGCAGCGCCACGAACTCGGCGTCGCGCCGTTCGCGCGGCGAGAGCCCGAGCCGGTCGGCGACCGCGAGCGTCAGCGTGACGACGTCGCGGCTGTGCTCGCCCGTGTAGGCGTCGTCCGCCTCGACGACGTCGCCGAGCAGGAACGCGGTGCCGCGGTACGCCTGTCCGAGCTCGAAGGCGTGGTCGATCCGCTGCGTCCGCTCGCGCGAGAAGAGCCTGAGCAGCGCGACGAGCGGCAGGACGAGCAGGACGAGGTACGCATGCCCCTGCGCGCTGAACGCGACGAGCAGCGCGATCGGCGCGAGCGAGGCGTCGACGAACCAGACCCAGGCCATGAAGCGCACGCGGGCGAGCGGCGAGACGCCGAGTCCGATCCACTCGCGGAGCGAGTTGGCGGCGTAGTCGAACGCGAACTGGGCGGCGAGCGCGCCGAGGTAGACCGGCCACTGCGACCAGCGCGGCAGCTCCTCGCCGCGCGCGAGGAGCAGGACGAGCACCGGCCCGACCGCGTGCCACGAGCTCGTCAGCAGCGTCAGGCCGCGGTCGAACGGCGCCCTCCGCCGCAGGTAGGCGGCGAAGAGCCCGGCGGTGATGCAGAGCGGGACGACCCGCAGCGGCAGCACGAAGAGCATCGGCACGAGCACGAGCTGCGTCGGCACCGCCGAGCCGGTCCCGACCTCGAACTCGACGCGGGCGGCGAGCGCGTAGAGCGCAACCAGCGCGGCGTAGGCGAAGAGCGGCGGGTGGCGGGTCGTGGCCGTCTGCGTCAGCAGCAGCGCCGCGCAGACCAGGAAGCCGCCCGCGACCGCGAGCGAGGCCCAGCGGTCGCGGCTGCCGAGCCGCCGCTGCAGGCGCGCGCGCGACTGCAGGATCAGGCCGTCCGACTCGGGGTCGAGCGGTTGATCCCAGGCAGCCTCGGTCGCCGCAGTCGCCATACGCACGCTCGATATCGGCAGCGGGCGCCGCGCCCTGAAGCGTTCCCTCGTCCGAGGGATTTTGGCGGCGACAGGCGGGGCTCACTCTCCCGGGGGATACGGCCGTCCCCGCGTCGCGCGAGAGTCCGTCCAGTTACTGCGGACGAGGGAGGAAGACTGTGGTGAGGCGGCTTCTTGCGGTTACGTTCGGCATCTCCGTGCTGGCGGCGCTCGGTCTCGGCGCCGGCAGCGCGCATGCGGGCCTGCTCGGCTGCCGGTATCCGGCGGCGAGCCAGCCGTTCGCGCAGTGGGGCGACGACGCGAGCTACGTCCCGGTGCCGGGCGGCTCGTTCGAGTACTCGGCGGGCTGGAAGCTCTCCGGCGGCGCCCAGATCGTCAACGGAAACGAGCCCTTCTATCTGGGCTCGAGCGGCGACTCCCACTCGCTGCTGCTGCCGCCCGGGAGCTCCGCGCTCTCGCCGGCGGTCTGCCTGCAGATCCTGACGCCGACGATTCGTGCGGTCGGCAGCTCCTCGAACGGCACGGGCGTCGCGATCACGCTCTACACGCGGACGCTGCTCGGGCTCGCGGTGCTCCCGACCGCCGGGTGGATGGGGCTCGGCACGAGCTGGGACGCGAGCACGGTGGAGCCGTTCCTGCTCCAGAACGTGCTCGGCCTGCTGAACCTGAACTCGGCGAACATCTACTTCCGCTTCACGCCGGTCGGCGACGAGACCGTCCAGCTGGACGACGTCTACCTCGACCCGTTCCTGGCGCGGTAGCGAGCCCGCACCTCGTCCGTCCGAAGGGCCCCGCACCGGGGCCCTTCGGCCTTTCGGCTACAATCCGCCGCCGTGGCCGGCGAGCGCGTCAAACTGGTGGTCCGGGAGCGGACGAAGCTCGGCTCTGCCGAGACCCGGCGCCTGCGCAGGCAGGGGCTCGTCCCGGGCGTCCTCTACGGGCGCGGCAAGGAGCCGCACGCGATCTGCATCCCCGAGCGCGAGCTGCGGCACGCGCTGACCGGGGAGGCGGGGCTGCACGCGATCCTCGACGTCGTCGTCGAGGGCAAGGCGTCCTCGCACGCGTCGGTGATCAAGGAGTACCAGCAGGACGTCGTCCGCGGCGGGATCACGCACGTCGACCTGCACGAGGTGCGGCTCGACCAGCCGATCCAGGCGACCGTGTCGCTGCACCTCGTCGGCGAGTCCGCCGGCACGAAGGCCGGCGGCGTGCTGACCCAGGCGTTGAACGAGCTGTCGGTCGAGGCGCTGCCGATGGAGATGCCGCACGCGATCGAGCTCGACGTCTCCGAGATGGAGGTCGGCGACAGCCTGCGCGTCGGCGACGTCGCGGCGCCGGCGGGCGCGACGATCCTCGACGACCCCGAGGTCGTCGTCGCCTCGGTCACCCTGCCGACGCGCGTCGAGGAGCCCGAGGAAGTGCTCGCGGAGGGCGAGGAGGGCGAGCTCGAGGGCGTGCCGGCCGAGGAGCAGCCGGAGGGCGCCGCCGAGGGCGCTGCCGAGCCGGAGGCGGATGCCGCCGGAGAGCACCAGCCCGCCGAGGGCTAGCCTTCCTTGCTCGTCGCCGGGCTCGGCAACCCCGGGCGGGAGTACGCGGGCAATCGCCACAACCTCGGCTATCTCGTCGTCGACGAGCTCGCGCGGCGGCACGGCGGCTCGTTCCGGTCGAAGTTCTCGGGGCAGCTCGCGGAGGTGCGGGTGGGGGACGCGCGCGCGGCGCTGCTGAAGCCGGAGACGTACATGAACGAGTCCGGCGTCTCGGTCGGCGCGGCGGCGCGGTTCTTCAAGCTCGAGCCGGCCGAGGTGCTCGTCGTCCACGACGAGGGCGACTTCGACCTCGGGCGGATGCAGGCGCGGCTCGGCGGCGGGCTCGCCGGGCACAACGGGCTGCGCTCGATCGCGCAGCACCTGCGGACGCAGGACTTCCTGCGGCTCCGCGTCGGCGTCGGGCGGCCCGAGCGCGGCGACCCGCGTCCGCTCGCCGACTACGTGCTCTCGGACTTCGAGGCGCACGACGACGTCGAGGGAATCGTCGCGCGCGCCGCCGACGCCGTCGAGGACGTCCTCACCGAAGGCCTCCAAGCGGCCCAGCGCCGCCACAACGAGCGGCCCTGACGCTTGCTCGCAGCGCGGCGCGGCAGCCGCGCCGTGGAGGAGATTCTCCGAAGAATTGACGGGGCCGTCACACCTCCGTGACGTCTGACGCGGTACCGTCGACCGCGAGGGAGGCGGGTTTGAGCCCCACCCTCTAGTGGGTGGGGGTGCGTCTACCGCAGACCGCTCGTATCGCAACGCACGAGTCGCGGTGCACGGCCGGCGGCGCGCGTGGCGCCCGGTGCTCCGCCGGATCGCGGCGGTCGGGCCCAGGCTCGCCGGCCGGCGGGTCCTAGCTCGTCCGGGGGAGCCCGAACCACCCGAACGGACCACTGACGGCGGGCAGGCGGGCTGGTCCACTGGCATCTCCCGAACGACAAGTCGGCGCGCCCTCTGCCGCCGACGCCCGCCGAAGGGAGTCACTGCGGATGACCACGCCTCTGCGCCTAGCGCTGCTCGCCGTCGCGATCTGCGCCTCGCTCGTCCTCGCCGCCGGCCGCGCCGCGGCCTCGACCGCGCACCACGCCCGCGCCTCGCACGCGACGCTCGGCATCCGCGCCGTCCAGTTCGCGCGGCACCTGCTCGGGACGCGCTACGTCTACGGCGGCTCCACGCCGCGCACCGGCTTCGACTGCTCCGGTCTCGTGCGCTACGTCTACGCGCACTTCGGGATCTCGCTGCCGCACAGCTCCTACGCCGACTTCGACCTCGGCCGGCGCGTCTCGCGGCGCGGCCTGCGGCCCGGCGACCTCGTCTTCTTCCACGGGCTCGGGCACGTCGGCATCTACGTCGGCGCCGGCAAGTTCATCCACGCCCCGCACACGGGCACGCGCGTCTCCTACTCGACGCTCGCGGAGTACGGCTCCGAGTACGACGGGGCGCGGCGGCTCGTCCGCTAACGTGACGGCGCCCGGGCGTCCCGGGCTTCCGTCATGGACCGGCCGGTACTGCACGCCTTCGTCCGCGAGCTGCTCGCGCACGAGCGTCTCCCGCAGTTCGCGGAGGCGCTGCCGACCCGCGCCCGCGTCTCCGAGCCCGTGCTGCCGCTGCTGCTCGCGGCGCTGCACGAGCAGCTCGGGCGCCCGGTCGTCTGCCTGCTCGCCGAGGATGCGGATGCCCGCGACGCCGCCGAGGCCGCCGCCTGGTACCTCGGCGAGGAGCGGGTCGGGCTGCTCCCGGGCCGCGGCGTCCGCTGGGACTCGGGCCTCGCGCCGCCGCCGCACCTCGTCGGCGAGCGGGCGCGCGCCCTCGACGTGCTCGCGCGCGGAGGGCTCGTCTGCGCCTCAGCGACCGCGCTCGCCGAGGGCGCGCCGCCGCCGGCCGAGCGGCCCGAGCCGATCCGCGTCGCGCCCGGCGAGGAGCCGGGGATCGACGGCCTCGGCGAGGAGCTCGCCATGGCCGGTTACGAGCGGGTCGACCGCGTCGAGGAGCGCGGCCAGTTCGCGGTCCGCGGCGGGCTCGTCGACGTCTTCCCGACCACCGGCCGCGAGCCGCTGCGGATCGAGCTCTTCGGCGACGAGGTCGAGCAGATCCGCGTCTTCTCGCCCTTCACGCAGCGCGCGCTCCGCCAGGTCGAGGCGTGCACGATCTTCCCCGCCGCCGAGCGGCTCGCCGACCTCTACGAGCTCGAGACCGGCGAGGACGAGGACGCGCCGCAGGCCGCGCCCGACGACCTCGTGCCGATCCTCGCCGCGCCGCCGGACCTCGTCTGGGAGGTGCACGAGGTGCGGAAGGTCTGGGAGGAGGACTTCCGCGGCGCCGGCGTCCCGCTGGAGGGCGCGACGCTGCTCGACCCGCTGCCGCAGGGGCAGACGTTCTCGTTCGAGGCGCAGCGGCCCGCGATCGCGGCGCGCGGGCTCGCGGAGGCGGAGAACGAGCTCGGCGGACTGCTTCGCTCCGGGAACCGCGTCGTCGTCGCCTTCCCGCACCGCGGCGAGGCCGCGCGCACCCGTCAGCTGCTCCGCCGCGTCGAGGCGCGCACGCTCGAGGAGGGCGAGCAGCTCGCAGACGAGGCGGAGCTCCGGTTCGCCGTCTCGGCCGCCCGCCGCGGCTTCGTCTGGCGCGAGCTCGGGCTCGTCCTGCTCCCCGACTCGCAGGTCTTCCGCAAGCGCGCGCCGCGGGCGACGACGATGACCGCCGGCAGGGCGCTGCAGTCCTTCGCCGACCTGCGCAGCGGCGACTACGTCGTCCACGAGGACCACGGCATCGGCCGCCTCCACGGCTTCGAGACGAAGGAGGTCGCCGGCGTCACCCGCGACTACCTGTTCGTCGCCTTCCGCGGCGACGACCGCCTCTACGTGCCGCACGAGCAGATCGGCAAGCTCAGCCGCTACATCGGCGCCGACGCGACCGCGCCCGCGCTCTCGAAGCTCGGCGGCAAGGCGTGGGACAGGATCAAGGCGCGCGCGCGCGAGGGCGTGCGCGAGCTCGCGATGGACCTGATCGGCCTCTACGCGCAGCGCCAGACGCGCCCCGGCGTCGCCTACGACCTCGACCAGGAGTGGCTCGAGCGGCTCGAGTCCGAGTTCCCCTACCGCGAGACCGAGGACCAGCGGCAGGCGATCGAGGCGGTCAAGGAGGACCTCGAGGCGCCGCGGCCGATGGACCGGCTCGTCGTCGGCGACGTCGGCTTCGGCAAGACCGAGGTCGCGATCCGCGCCGCCTTCGCGGTCGCCGTCAACGGCCGCCAGGTGCTGATGCTCTGCCCGACGACGATCCTCGCCGAGCAGCACTGGAACACCTTCCGCGCGCGCTACCGCGACTTCCCGGTCGTCGTCGAGATGGTCTCGCGCTTCCGGAAGCCGGCCGAGACGAAGAAGATCCTCGCCGACTTCGCCGCCGGCAAGGTCGACGTCCTGATCGGCACGCACCGGATCCTCAGCCGGGACGTGATCGCGCAGAACCTCGGGCTCGTGATCGTCGACGAGGAGCAGCGCTTCGGCGTCGCGCAGAAGGACCTGCTCCGCCAGCTGCGGCTCGAGGTCGACGTGCTCGCGCTCTCGGCGACGCCGATCCCGCGCACGCTGCACATGTCGATGTCGGGCCTGCGCGACATCTCCGTGATCGAGACGCCGCCCGAGGGCCGCCGGCCGATCCGCACCTACGTCGGCGAGCTCGACGACGAGCTGGTCCTGCTCGCGCTGAGGCGCGAGCAGGAAAGAGGCGGGCAGTCCTTCTACCTGCACAACCGGGTCGAGACGATCGAGGAGGCCGCGGCGAAGCTGGCGCAGCTCGCTCCCGAGCTGCGCACCGTCGTCGCGCACGGCCAGATGGCCGAGAAGGAGCTCGAGGCGAAGATGATGGAGTTCCTCGCCGGCGACGCCGACGTGCTCGTCTCGACGACGATCATCGAGTCGGGGCTCGACATCCCGCAGGCGAACACGTTGATCGTCGAGCGCGCCGACCAGCTCGGGCTCGCGCAGCTCTACCAGATCCGCGGCCGCGTCGGCCGATCCGACGTGACCGCGCACGCGTACCTCTTCTATCCGGATGCGACCGAACTCACCGCGGAGGCGCGCGCCCGGCTCGCCACCCTCGCCGACCACACCGAGCTCGGCGCCGGCTTCGCGATCGCGATGCGCGACCTCGAGATCCGCGGCGCGGGCGACCTGCTCGGGGCCGAGCAGTCGGGCCACGTGGCCGCCCTCGGCTTCGAGCTCTACGTCGAGATGCTGCACGAGGCGGTGGCGGAGCTCTCCGGCCAGCGGCGGACCGCCGCGCGGCCGGTGCGCGTCGACGCGCGGATCGACGCCTACGTGCCGGCCTCCTACATCGGCTCCGAGGCGCTGAAGATCGACCTGCACCGGCGGCTCGCGCTGACCGAGGACGAGGACGAGCTGCGCGAGCTCGAGGCCTCCGTCGAGGATCGCTACGGCCCGCTGCCGGAGCCGGTGCAGAGCCTGTTCGCGATCCAGGACGCGAAGCTGAAGCTGGCGCGGCTCGGCGCCGACTACCTCGTCTTCCGCGGCGGCCGCGCGTCGGTCGGGCCGCTCGTGCTCGGCTCCGAGGAGCTGCGGGAACTGCGCGACTCGGTCGGCACCGCCGTCTACTCCTCCGCGAAGCGCGAGGTGGCTCTACGCAGCGAGGAATTCAAGCCGGCGCTCGATCTGGTCGATGCTATCCTGGCCGCCCGACAAGCTGCGTGAAATCCCCGCGGAAGGTTCCTTTTCATGAAGATCCAGCGTTACCTCGCCCTCCCTGCCCTGATCGCCCTGGTCGTCGCGCTCGCCGCCTGCGGCGGCTCCTCCTCGACCGCCAAGCTCGGCGCGAGCGACGTCGCCGTCGTCGGCGGCGCGCAGATCACGAAGCAGCAGTTCGACGATCTGATGCAGAGCGCCCAGAAGAACTACCAGGCGCAGGGCCGCAAGTTCCCGAAGACGGGGACGGCGGAGTACTCCTCGATCAAGAGCCAGGCGGTGACGCTGCTCGTCCAGCAGACCGAGCGCACGCAGAAGGCGAAGAGCCTCGGCATCTCCGTCAGCGACAAGCAGGTCTCGGCCCGCCTCGACCAGATCAAGAAGCAGTACTTCGGCGGCAGCGAGAAGAACTACCAGGCGCAGCTGAAGAAGCAGGGGCTGACCGACGCGCAGGTGCGCGAGCAGATCAAGCAGCAGCTGATCGACGACGCGATCACGAACAAGGTGACGACCGACGTCAAGGTCAGCGACGCCGAGGTGCACGCCTACTACAAGGCGCACCCGCAGTCGTACGTGCAGCCGCCGAGCCGCGAGGTCCGCCACATCCTCGTCAAGACGAAGAAGCTGGCCGACCAGATCGAGGTGCAGCTGAAGAACGGCGCCAGCTTCGCGGCGCTCGCGAAGAAGTACTCGCAGGATCCCGGCTCGAAGGCGAACGGCGGCAAGCTGACCGTCTCGAAGGGCCAGACGGTGCCCGAGTTCGACCGCGCCGCCTTCTCGCTGAAGACGAACGAGATCTCGAAGCCGGTGCACTCGACCTACGGCTGGCACGTGATCCAGGCGCTGAGCCCGATCAAGCCGGCGAAGACGACGCCGGAGAGCCAGGTCGCGGCCTCGATCAAGCAGCAGCTGCTGCAGCAGAAGAAGAGCGCGGCGATGAACGCGTGGGTGACGAAGACGGAGAAGGAGTACTGCTCCGGCTCCAAGGTCTCCTACCAGAAGGGCTTCACGCCGAGCCCGGACCCCTGCGAGACGCTGAAGACGCAGACCGCGTCGACGTCGACCGCCGGCTAGATAGGCTCGGGCCGTGGACGACCTGTCCGCGGCTCTCACCGACCTCCAGACGCTGACCGAGCGGCTGCGCCGCGACTGCCCCTGGGACCGCGAGCAGGACGAGCGCTCGATCGTGCCGCACACGGTCGAGGAGGCCTACGAGGTCGCCGACGCGGCGATCGCGGGCGACGACGCGAAGCTGCTCGACGAGCTCGGCGACCTCCTCTTTCAGTGCTTCTTCCTGTCGCTGCTGCTCGCCGAGCGCGGCCGGGGCGACCTCGCGCAGGCGGCGCGCCTGATCCACGAGAAGCTCGTGCGCCGCCACCCGCACGTCTTCGGCGACGTCGAGGCGGAGACGCCGGCACGCGTGCGCGAGAACTGGGAGAAGATCAAGCGCGAGCAGGAAGGCCGCGAGGGCGTCTTCCACGACGTGCCCGAGGGGCTGCCGGCGCTCCTCTACGCGCGGAAGGTCCAGCGCCGGGCCGCGGCAGTCGGGTTCGAGTACCCGGATCTGGACGGCGCCTACGCCGACCTCCGCGACGAGCTGCGCGAGCTGGAGGAGGGCTGGTCCGCGAACGAGCTCGGCGACGTCCTCTTCGCGGCGGTCAACGTCGCGCGGAAGCTCGACGTCGATCCCGAGCTCGAGCTGCGCGCCGCCGCGAAGCGCTTCCGCGCGCGCGTCGAGGCCGCCGAGGCGCTCGCCGCACGCGCGGGCGAGGATTGGACGGCGCTCCCGCTCGCCGAGCAGGACCGTTACTTCGACCAGGCCAAGGAGACCACCGCATGAGCTCGATCGCCGAGGTGCACGCCCGCCAGATCCTCGACTCGCGGGGCAACCCGACCGTCGAGGCCGACGTCCGGCTCGAGTCGGGCGCGTTCGGCCGCGCGGCCGTCCCCTCCGGCGCCTCGACCGGCGAGCACGAGGCGGTCGAGCTGCGCGACGGCGGCGCCGCCTACGGCGGCAAGGGCGTGACGCGGGCGGTCGCGAACGTCCGCGGCGAGATCGCCGACGCCGTCCGCGGCCTGGACGCCGGCGACCAGGCGGCGCTCGACCGGCGCCTCTGCGAGCTCGACGGCACGCCGAACAAGGGTCGCCTCGGCGCGAACGCGATCCTCGGCGTCTCCCTGGCGAGCGCGAAGGCCGCCGCCGCCGAGGCCGGCCTGCCGCTCTACCGTCACCTCGGCGGCGCCGACGCGGCGACGCTGCCGGTGCCGATGCTGAACGTGATCAACGGCGGCGCGCACGCGACGAACTCGATCGACCTGCAGGAGTTCATGCTCGTCCCGGTCGGCGCCGCCTCGTTCGCGGAGGCGCTGCAGCTCGGCGCCGAGGTCTACCACGCGCTGAAGCGGGTGCTCGACGGCCGCGGCCTTTCGACCGGCGTCGGCGACGAGGGCGGCTTCGCGCCCGACCTCGCCTCGAGCGAGGCGGCGATCGAGGCGATCGTCGAGGCGACCGAGCGCGCGGGCCACGCCGACCGGGTCGCGATCGCGCTCGACCCGGCGGCGAGCGAGGTCTTCTCCGACGGCCGCTACCGCTTCGAGGGCCGCGACCTCGACCCGGACGGGATGGCCGGCTTCTTCGCCGACCTGCTCGGCCGCTACCCGCTCGTCTCGCTCGAGGACCCGCTCGCCGAGGACGACTGGGTCGGCTGGCAGCGCATGACCGCGGCGCTCGGCGACCGCGTCCAGCTCGTCGGCGACGACATCTTCGTCACCAGCCCCGAGAGGCTGCGGCAGGGGATCGAGCGCGGCGTCGGCAACTCGATCCTCGTCAAGGTCAACCAGATCGGCACGCTGACCGAGACGATCGAGGCGGTGCGGCTCGCGCAGGGAAGCGGCTACACGGCGGTGATGTCGCACCGCTCCGGCGAGACCGAGGACGTGACGATCGCCGATCTCGCGGTCGCGCTCGGCACCGGCCAGATCAAGACCGGCGCCCCGGCGCGCACCGACCGCGTCGCCAAGTACAACCGGCTGCTGCGGATCGAGGAGGAGCTCGGCGGCCGCGCGCGCTACCCGGGCCGGGACGCGTTCCCGCGCGCCCGTCGCTAACCTGACCGGGTGAGCGACGCTCCCCGCAAGACGAAGATCGTCGCGACGCTCGGGCCGGCCTCGTCGTCGCGCGAGGCGGTGACGGCGCTCGCACGCGCGGGCGTCGACGCGTTCCGGCTCAACTTCTCGCACGGCGCGCACGCCGAGCACGCCGAGCGGATCCGCACCGTCCGCGCGGTGCAGGAGGAGCTCGGCAGGCCGCTCTCGGCGATGGCCGACCTGCAGGGTCCGAAGCTGCGCGTCGGCGACCTGGAGGAGCCGCGCACGCTCGTCCAGGGTGACGAGGTCGTCGTCTGCGGCGAGCGCGCGGCGCAGGACTCGGAGCTGCCGGTCGCGCCCGAGGTGATCGGCGAGGTGCTGCAGCCCGGCCACGACGTGCTGATCGACGACGGGCTCGTCCGCCTGCGCGTCGAGGAGGTCGAGCGCGGCCGCGCGCGCTGCGCCGTCCTCGTCGGCGGCGTCGTGTCCTCGCACAAGGGCGTCAACCTGCCCGGCGTGCCGGTGCCGATCCCGTCGCTGACGCGCAAGGACCTCGCCGACCTCGAGTTCGCGCTCGGGCTCGACGTCGACTACGTGGCGCTCTCGTTCGTGCGGGCGGCCGCCGACGTGCGCGACCTGAAGGCGCTGATCGCGCAGGCGGGCTCGCAGGCGCACGTGATCGCGAAGATCGAGAAGTCGGAGGCGGTCGACGCGCTCGACGAGGTGCTGCTCGAGTCGGACGCGGTGATGGTCGCGCGCGGCGACCTCGGCGTCGAGATCGGCCCGGCGCTCGTGCCGCTGATCCAGAAGCGGATCATCCTGCGCTCGCTCGAGCTCGGCAAGCCGGTGATCACGGCGACGCAGATGCTCGAGTCGATGGTGCACCACCCGGAGCCGACGCGCGCCGAGGCCTCCGACGTCGCGAACGCCGTCCTCGACGGCACCTCGGCGGTGATGCTCTCCGGCGAGACCGCCGTCGGCCGCTACGCGATCGAGGCGGTGCAGACGATGGACCGGATCGCGCGCGCCGTCGAGCCGTCGCTCGGCTACCGGCACGAGCTGCCGGAGGCGAGCGAGGAGCCGACGGTCGGCCAGGCGATGTCGAACGCGGCCTGCGACCTCGCCGAAGCGCTGCACGCCGCGGCGATCCTCGTCCCGACCTTCACCGGCCGCACCGCCTCCGCGGTCGCGCGGCTGCGGCCGCGGCGGCCGATCATCGCGCTGACCCACCACGAGTGGTCGGTGCGGCAGATGGCGCTGGAGTGGGGGGTGACGCCGCTCCTGATCGAGGAGACGCGCGACGTCGAGGACCTCTGGTCGCGCTCGCTCGAGGCGGCCCGCCGCTCCGGTCTCGTCGAGCCCGGCGACCGGGTCGTGATCACCGCCGGCACCGCGGTCAACATGCCCGGCTCGACGAACGTGATCAAGGTCGAGGTCGCGTAGGCGACGGCCGCATCATCGGCCCGGATCAAACCGCCGAAATCTAAGAAAAGCTCGTGGATCGGTAGCGTTCGCCTCGTGACCGCCGGCGCCTACTCGATCCCGGAGGTGCAGCGGCTGCTCGCGACACTCGTCGCCGCCAAGCCGGCGGGGAGGATCGCCGAGGCCGGCACGTCGTGGGGCGACGGCGCCGAGGCGATCGCGGCGGCGCTCGGGCCGGGCGCCTCCTTTGTCACCTGCGAGGCCGATCCGGAGCGCGCGGCCGCCGCCCGCGCCCGGCTCGCCGGCCTCGCGGTCGAGGCGCTCGCGGGCCGCTGGCAGGACGTGCTGCCCCAGCGGGCGCCGTTCGACGTCGTCTTCTTCGACGCCGGGGACATCGACGGGAGCGTGGTCGACCTGCTCGCGCCGGGCGGGATCCTCGTCAAGGACGACATGACGCCCGGGCGCGCGATCGACGGCGACCCGGTGCGCGAGCTGCTGCTGCGCGACCCGCGGCTCGTCGCGGTCGAGCTGCTGACGACACCCGGCGCGGCCGCGATCGTCGCCGTCCGCAGGACATGACCCCGCAGGCGGCGAATCCTCGCCCGTGGCCCGCCGTCGTCGCGCTCCGCTCCGCCGCTTCCCGCGCCGCCGCGCCCTGCTCGCCGCCGGCCTCGCGGCGGTTGCCTTCCTCTACTACCACCCGCTGCGCGCCTACCTGGACACGAACGGCGAGCTGAGCCGGCGCGCGGCCGCCGTGCAGGGCCTGCAGGCGGAGAAGCGCAAGCTCGAGCGGCAGCTCGCGACCGCGGGCACGCCGGAGTCGCTCGCGCGCGCGGCCCGGATGCAGCTCTCGCTCGTCAAGCCGGGCGAGCGGCTCTTCATCGTCAAGGGCATCGCCGCCTGGCGGCGCGCCCAGCGCGGCGCGAAGTAGCCTGGGACGATGGACGATCGGGCGGTCGTCGCGCGCCAGCTCGGCCGCGAGCCACGGGCGCTCCGCCGCGTCGCCGTCCGCTGTCCCTGGGGCCGTCCCGCGGTGACCGAGCAGGCGCCCTTCGACGAGCGCGGCGAGCCGTTCCCGACCACCTTCTACCTCACGTGCCCGTGGCTCGTCGCGGCGATCGCGCGCCTGGAGGCGGCCGGCGGCGTCGAGCGCTGGACGCGCGCGGCGGCGGACGATCCCGCGCTCGCGGCGAGCCGCGCGGCGGCCGACGACGAGCAGCGGCGGCTGCGGCGCGAGCTCGCGGGCGGGCGCGAGGGACCCGGCCTCGACCTCGGCATCGCCGGTTCGGGCCGCGCCGGCAGCCTCAAGTGCCTGCACGCGCACGCCGCGTTCGCGCTCGCGCGCGGCGGCTACGAGCTGGGCGCGCGCATCCTCGCGGAGGTCGAGCCGCTCTGGCCGGCGGAGCGCTGCTGCAGCGCCGACCTATGATCCTCCCATGCCGTCGCCGGAGGTCGAGATCGCGCGGCAGCAGTGGGAGGCGGCGCAGCGGCGCCTCGAGGAGCTGCGCCGCGACCCGCCGCTCTACCACCGGCTCGTCGACCAGGTCGAGTTCCTCGTCGGCGAGCTCCGCCGCCGCGTCGGCGCGAGCTACAGCCTCGACGCGCTCGTGCGCGCCTACTACGGCGCCGAGGCCTGGAACCTGGACGCGCTCGAGCGCGCGGACGAGGCGCCCGGCTGGGAGCGGCACGCCGCCCTCGTCACCGACGCCGCCTTCGGCCTCTACGCGCGCGGCGCCGTCGACTACGCGCCATGAGCCGTAGGCGCATCCGTCGCGGCCGCGTCGCCGCCCTGATCGTCGCCGGCGCCGTCCTCTTCGCGCTCGGCGTCGCCGTCGGCGAGGCGCTCCACGACAACCCGCGGCCCGGCGGCACGCAGACGCGCGTCCGCACGCTCCGGCCGCTGCCGCTGCCGCCCGCGCGCGAGACGGTCACCGTCACCACCTCGCCGTAACCGCCCACGGCTCCCGTTCGTTTAAGGAACCGGGAGGTTTGGATAGATTCCGTAGGCGATGAGCTACGACCGCACACCCGGAGGGTCACGCCGCGCCCCGGCGAGCGAGCCGGACTGGCTGACGCTCGGCCAGGCCGCCAAGTTCCTCGGCGTCGCGCAGAGCACGATCCGGAAATGGTCCGACCAGGGCCGCGTCCCAGCCTTCTACACGCCCGGCGGCCATCGCCGCTACCGGCGCCACGACCTCGAGCAGTTCCTCGAGCGCTCCGGCCCCGGGGGCCACGAGGCGCGGCCGGTCGTCCTGATCGTCGACGACGACGAGCGGCTGCGCGAGTTCGTCCGCGTCAACCTGGAGATGGAGGGCTACTCGGTGGTCGAGGCCGGCGACGCCGACGAGGGACTCGTCCGCGTCGAGGAGCAGGCGCCCGACCTGATCCTGCTCGACGTGATGATGCCCGGCGTCGACGGCTGGGAGATGCTGCGCCGCGTGCAGGAGCGGCACGGCGTCGGCTCGATCCCGGTGATCATGTTCAGCGGCAAGGTCGACGAGGCCGACGTCGCCGCGCGCGGCGCCCAGGGCTTCATCGGCAAGCCGTTCGACCCGCAGCAGCTGATCGAGTCGACGAAGCAGCTGCTCCCGCGCTGACGGCGTAGGCTTGACGGAGCCGTCCATGAGCGGAGGCGGGTGCTCCGCGCCCGCCGGAGCGGGAAGCTGAGCGACCACGGCGCCGAGCGCTGGATCGTCGAGCACCGCGTCGACGCGCTCGACGACGTCTTCGTCTGGCTCTCGCGGATCGGCCAGACGGGCGCGGTCTGGATCGCGATCGCGCTCGTGCTCGCGCTGCTCCGGCGGCGACCGGCGATCCTCTGGACGATCCCGCTCGTCTGGGCCGCCGACCTCGTCGCCTACGGGATCAAGGTCGCCGTCGGCCGGCCGCGGCCGCACCTCGGGCACGCGCTCCTCGCGGTGCCGTACGACGGCTCGTTCCCGTCGGGGCACACGACGACGAGCTTCGCGGGCGCGACCCTGCTCGCCTGGTTCGCGCCGCGGCTCGCGCCGGGCCTCTACCTGCTCGCCGCCGCGATCGGCTTCTCGCGGCTCTACGTCGGCGTCCACTGGCCCTACGACGTGCTGGCCGGCGCGGCGCTCGGCACCCTGCTCGGCCTGGCGGCGGTCACATCTCTTCGGATGCGCGCACGATCCCGGCGACGATCGCGAGCAGGGCGGCGACGAGGCTGATCCAGATGCCGACGCCGCGGCCGTCGGCGGGCAGCAGATCCTGCGGGATCGTGATGATCCGGATCAGCGCGAAGATCGTCGCGAGCGCGCCGAGCGCGATCACGATCAGGCTCGCCGGCACCGCCGCCGGCGGCTCGATCCCCGCCTCGCGGAGCAGCACGAGCGCGATCAGCGCGAGGCCGATGAAGAAGACGAGCTTGCCGAGGACGCCGGTGTGCCAGCCGATGACCGCGATCCGCAGCCCCTCGCCGGAGCCGGTGTACCAGCCCATGAACGCCGAGAGCGCGAGCACGAGCCCCGAGAGCCAGGTCAGCCGCTCGCCGAGTCCCGGCATCGGCACCGCCGGGCGCGGGTAGTCGGCGGGCTCGTACGGATCCGGCTCCGGCGGCTCGTCCGGCAGGTACTCGGGCGTTTGCACGGTCAGACCTTAGGGCATATCTCTGCCAGGTTGTAGCCGACGCAGGAGTGCGGATGCTCGAGACAGGGGTCGAGGGCGAGTCGAAAGAGGACGCGTGGGTCGAGTTCCTCGAGACCGGGGCGAAGGCGCGCGGCGAGTTCCACTGCGTCGAGTGCGGCTACGGCGTGATCGTCCAGACGCGGCTGCCGACCTGCCCGATGTGCGCGGGGCGCGTCTGGGAGCAGAGCACCTGGAGCCGGCTCGGGCGCCTTTAGAGCCCGAAGAGCTGCTGGATCTGCGCCCAGATCGTCAGCACGAGGATGACGCTGGCGAAGAGCAGCACCCACAGGACGACCCAGAACCGGACGCCGGCGTGCTTGGCCTCTCGCCGGTGCTCGCTGCGGGCGCGCCGCTTCGCGCGCTCGCGGCGATAGGCGCGCCGGATCGCCTCGGGATCGGCGACCGGCGGCTCCTCGCGGAGCGCTGCGGTCCGTCGTGCAGGCTCGGCCACGGTCGAAGTGTAGTCCGGCTCGGGCGCAACGGCCCGCAGCCGCCTCGGTCCCGTCCGGCCTGTGGAGAAGAAGTTGCGGAAGATCTTCGGTCCCGTCACGAATCCGCGTGCATTCCGCCGGTATCGTCGACCGCGAGGGAGGCGGGTCGAAAGCCCCACCCAGGGTGGGGGTGTGGTGTCAGGGGGGCGTTCGACGGCTTCCTTCGCCCGGCGGCCGCCGCGACTGCTCGCGGGCGGCGATACTGCGCGTCGTGAGAGGCGCGAGCATCCCGGTCGACGCGACGCCGAGCGAGCTCGAGCTGCCGCACGCCGCGTTCGAGGCGCTCGCGCGCGCGGGGGCGGCGACCGCGGCCGGCGGGCCGCTCTCGGCGGCGGTCGCGGCGCTCGCCGAGGCGTCAGTCCGGGTGCCGGGCGCGGAGCTCGCGATCGTCCGCGTCCTCGACCAGGCCGGCGACGGCCTCGTCGCGCGCGCCGTCGCCCCTGCGGACTCGGCGCCGGCGGCCGAGCTCGAGGGCTCGCGGCTGCCGCTTGCCGAGGCGCCCGACGAGCTCGTCGTCGACTCCGAGCTCCTGCCGGCAGCGACCCGACGCGCGGCCGCGCGCGTCCACGCCGACGCCGCGCTCTTCGTCCCCGCACGTGCGGCCGACCGCGTCGTCGGCAGCGTCGAGGTACTCGGTGCCGGTGCCGGCGGTCGCTTCGACGCCGGCGGCGTCGCGCTCGCGCAGCTCGCCGCGACCCAGCTCGCCGTCGCGGTGTCGGCCCTCGGCGACCGCCCCACGGACGGCCGGGTCGACGGCTCCGGGGTCCTCGAGCTCGCCGGCGAGGCGCTCTCGGCCGGCGCGGACGAGGCGCGGGCCGCGACGGGCATCGTCACCGCCGCCCGCGCCGCCACAGGCGCGTCCGCCGCGGTCGTCTGGCTCGCGGGGGAGGAGCTCACGCTCGTCGCCGGCGCCGGCGTCGCCCCGCAGGACGAGCGGCTCGAGACGGCGCGCGAGGCCGCCGGGCGCGCGCTCGCCGTCTGGCGGCCACTCGAGCTCGAGCCGGGCGAGGCGCTGCCCGCGGGCGCCCGCTACTCGGCGACGCTGCCGCTCGGCTCGCCGCCGCTCGGCGCGCTCCAGCTCTTCTACCCCGCGGCCACGATGCCGGACGAGCGGGAGCTCGAGCGGCTGACGAGCTTCGGCGTCCGCGCGACCCAGGTGCTGCGCGCGAGCGGGAAGGCGCGCCGGCTCGGCGCCGAGCTCGAGCGCACCCGCGCGCTGCTCGCGGTCGTCGGCCAGGCGATCGCCCGGCTGTCGCTCGTGCACACGCTCGAGACCGCCGTCGAGCGGATCTCCGAGCTGCTCGCGATCGAACGCGTGGCGGTCTACCTGCTCGACGGGACGGAGCTGCTGCCGGCGGCCGGCCGCGGCCTCGGCGGCTCGCATGCCGAGGCGGCCGAGCGGCTGCTCGAGCTCGCGCTCGGGCCGTTCCGCGCGCGCGGCGTCGTCGTCGTGCCCGCGCGCGACCCGGAGCCGGCGCTCGCGCCGGTGCGGTCGGTGCTCGACGCCGCGCAGCTCGAATCGGCGGTCGCCGTGCCGCTGCGCGTCCGCGAGGACGCGATCGGCCTGCTCGCCGCCTATCCCGCTCGCGGCCGGAGGCTCGCCGACACCGAGATCGAGCTGCTCGAGTCGCTCGCCGCGCAGCTCTCCGTCGCGGTGCAGAACGCGCAGCTGCACGAGCACGCGAAGCAGCTCGGCGACGCGCTCGGCGACGCGCTCGCTTCCGAGCGCGACGCGGCACAGCGGCTGCGGGCGCTCTACGAGATCTCGCGCTCGTTCGCGCAGAGCCTCTCGCTCGACACGACGCTCGAGGCGGTGACGCGCACGATCGCCGAGGTGCTCGAGCTCGACGCGGCGGTGATCCGCACGCCCGACCAGCGGCGCGACACGCTCGCGCCGCAGGCGATCCACGTCGGCGACGCGCGGCTCGCCGAGCCGGTGCGGACGATCCTCGAGCAGCCGCAGCCGCTCTCGAGCGTGCCGATCCAGCGGCTCTTCCGCACGCGCGAGCCGCTCGTCCTCGACGCCGACGTCGCCGTCCGGCTCGGCGGCGCGCACGCGCTGCTGGCGCCGTTCCTCGAGAAGGGCTCGACAGCCGCGATCCTGCCGATCGCGACTCCCGCCGAGGTGCTCGCGTCGCTGACGATCCTCTCGCTCGACCCGGCGCGGCCGATCGACCGCGACACCGTCGACACGGCGCTCTCGATCGTCGGTCAGGCGGCGCTCGCGATCGACAACGCACGGCTCTACCAGCAGCAGAAGGACTTCGCCGACACGATGCAGCGCTCGCTGCTGCCCGACACGCAGCCGGCCGTTCCCGGGCTCGAGCTCGGAGCGGTCTACGAGTCGGCGGCGACGGTCGCGGTCGGGGGCGACGTCTACGACTTCCTCGAGCTCGCCGACGGCCGGCTCGCGGTCGCGGTCGGCGACGTCACCGGCCACGGGATCGAGGCGACCGCCGACATGGCGATGGCGCGCTTCGTCTTCCGCTCGCTGGCGCGCGAGCACCCCGAGCCCGCGGACTTCCTCGCGCACGCGAACGAGGTCGTCGTCGGCGAGATCCAGGTCGGCAAGTTCATCACGATGGCCTACCTCGCCGCCGATCCGGCACGGGACGAGGCGCGCTGCGCGAGCGCCGGCCACCCCGAGCCGCGGCTGCTCCTGCCGGACGGGAGCGTCGAGGCGATCCGCGCGCCCGGGATCGCACTCGGGATCGAGCGCGACCAGGACTTCACCGAGGTGTGCGTGCCGTTCCCGCCCGGCGCTGCGATCGTCCTCTACACCGACGGCGTGATCGAGGCGCGGCGCGAGCGCGAGCTCTACGGCGAGGAGCGGCTCGACGCGGTGCTCTCCAGGTGCCGCGGGCTCTCGGCCGCGGCGCTCGTCGAGCGGGTCGTCGCTGACTGCCGCGCCTTCGGCGGCGAGCTGACCGACGACGTCGCCGCGATCTGCATCCGCCATCTCGCATGATCAGGATCGGTCACAAGGGAGCGGCGGCGCTCGCGCCGGAGAACACGCTCGCATCGCTGCAGGCGGCGGTCGACGCCGGCGTCGACGTCGTCGAGTTCGACGTGCTGCGCGCCGGCGACGGGCTCGTGCTCGGGCACTCGCCCGAGGAGCTGCCGGCGGAGACGGCGACCCTCGACGACGCGCTCGCGCTGCTCGCCGCCGCCGGCTGCGGCGCCCACGTCGACGTCAAGGTCGCGGGCGAGGAGGAGGGGATCGTCGCCGCGCTCCGGCGGCACGGGCTCGTCGAGCGCGCCTTCGTCTCGACGACGCGAAGCGCGGTCCTGCGCCGGTTCGCGGCACTCGAGCCCGGGCTCGGCCGGGCGCTCACCTACCCCGAGGACCGGCTCGGCCTGACCGGCAAGCCGTGGGCGGCGCCGATCGTCAGCGCCGCGCTCGCCGCCGCCCGGGCGACGCTGCCCGGCCGGATCGGCCGCCTGCTCGCCCGCGCGCAGGCGAGCCGCGCCTCCCTGAACGAGCCGCTCGTCACCCGCGCCGTCGTCGAGCGCTGCCACGCGCTCGGCGCCGTCGTGATCGCGTGGACGGTCAACGAGCCGGCGCGCCTCGCCGAGCTCGCCGCGATCGGCGTCGACGCGGTCGTGACGGACGATCCGCGGATCTTCGCGGCTACACTCTCCGGGTGAGACTCAGCGGTCTCGCCCTCCTCCTGCTCGCCGGATTCGCCTGCATCTGCGCGGTCGCGGCCGGTCCCGTGCGCGCCGACGACGGCGGCACGACGACCACCACCGCGCCGACCGAGACCGCGCCGCCGCCCGCCGTGACGACGACCGCGCCTGCGCCGCCGGTGCTGGCGCCGGGCGTCTCGATCCAGGGCGTCGCCGTCGGCGGCCTGAGCCCCGACGACGCCTACGCCTCGCTGCAGTCGAGCTTCGCCCAGCCGCTCCACCTGGTCGTCGGCCGCACCCGGCTCGCGCCGACGCGCGAGCAGCTCGGCGCCGTCAGCTACCTGCAGGGCGCGGTCGCCCGCGCGAAGTCGGCGGCGTCCGGCGCGGCGGTGCCGGTCCGCGTCGCCGTCAAGGGCGCGACCCTGCGCGCCTACGTCGCGCGGCTCGCTCGGCGCTACGACCGCGCCGCGGTCGACGCGAAGCTGCGGCTCCGCGCCGGCAAGCCCTCGATCACGAGTGACCGTCCCGGCCTGCGGATCGAGCAGGGAGCCGCCCGCGCCGCGATCGTCCGCGCGCTGACGCACGGCTCGACCGCGCCGCTGCAGATCCCCGTCAGGATCCTGGAGCCGAGGGTGACGCGCGCCCGCTTCGGCCCGGTGATCGTGATCCGGCGCGGCGACAACCGGCTCCGCCTCTACCGCGGCATGAAGCCGTGGCGCACCTTCACCGTCGCCACCGGCCAGTCGAGCTATCCGACGCCGCTCGGCGCCTTCCACATCGTCGTCAAGTACCGCAACCCGTGGTGGTACCCGCCCGCCTCGCCGTGGGCCGCCGGCGAGAAGCCCGTGCCGCCGGGGCCGGGCAATCCGCTCGGCACGCGCTGGATGGGCATCTCCTCGCCCGGCGTCGGCATCCACGGCACCCCCGACGCGGCGTCGCTCGGCTACTCGGCCTCCCACGGCTGCATCCGGATGGCGATCCCCGACGCGGAATGGCTCTTCGACCACGTCGACGTGGGGACGCCCGTGTATATCGTCGAAGCGTGATGGAAGCCTCCGCCGCCAGCGGCCGCCGTCCCATCCGCGTCGCGCGCCGCGTCGCGACCGGGCTCGCGCTCGCGCTCGTCGCCGGCCTGCTGGCGCTGCTCGTCTGGGACGTGATGCACAAGGAGAGCGCGCAGGGGTTCGTCAACCAGATCGCCGCCGGCGACGACCCGGCCGCGCCCGGCTTCTCGCTGAAGCCGCTGAACGGCGGCGGCCCGCCGGTCTCGCTCGCCTCGCTGCGCGGCCGCCCGGTCGTCGTCAACTTCTGGGCCTCCTGGTGCGCGCCGTGCAAGGCGGAGGCGCCGCTGCTCGAGCGCGCCTACGCGAAGTGGCACGGCAAGGGCGTCGCCTTCGTCGGCATCGACGCGAACGACTTCGCGGGCGACGCGAGGAAGTTCGTCGTCAGGCACGACCTCAGCTTCCGCATGCTCCACGACGGCTCCGGCTCGACGCTCGGCCGCTGGGGGCTGACCGGCTTCCCGGAGACGTACTTCATCGACGCGCGCGGCCGCGCCGTCGACCACATCGGCCAGCAGATCCAGAACGAGAGCGAGATCGACACCGGCATCCGCAAGGCGCTCTCGTGAGGACCTGCGTCGTCGCACTCGCGGCGCTCGCGCTCGCGGCTGCGGCGCCGGCGCTCGCGAGCGAGCAGCACCCGACGCTGAACGAGCTCGAGGGCGAGGTGATGTGCCCGGTCTGCCACACGACCCTCGACATGTCGGACTCGCCGGCGGCGAAGCGGATCGAGGCGTTCATCGCGGCGCGGATCAAGGCGGGCGACACGAAGAGCGAGATCAAGCGGCGCCTCGTCGCCAACTTCGGCGAGGGGATCCTGGCGGCGCCGCCGAAGCGGGGCTTCGGCCTCCTGGCCTGGCTGCTGCCGCTCGTCGGCATCGTGGTCGGCGGCGGGGCGCTCGGCTTCGGCGCCTGGAAGTGGTCGCAGGGCCGCGAGCCCGCGGTCGCGGTCGCGGGGCCGCCGCTCGACCCGGAGCTGGAGCGGCGGCTCGACGACGAGCTGCGCCGCTTCGACGGCTAGGAACGGGAGTCGTGGCCGAGCGGATCCCGGTCGCCTTCCTCGCGGGGCTCGTCTCGGTGCTCTCGCCCTGCGTGCTGCCGCTCGTCCCCGGCTACCTCTCGGCGGTCTCGGCGGTCGAGGCGGGACGGCTCGGCGAGCGCGGAGTGGGGAGGCGGGTCGCGCTCGCGAGCCTGCCGTTCATCCTCGGCTTCACGATCGTCTTCGTCGTCCTCGGCGCGGGCGCGGCGGCGGTCGGCAGCGTGCTCGACCAGCAGCTGCAGCTCGAGGTCGCCGGGTTCCTGCTCGTCGTGATCGGCCTCGCGTTCGTCGGCCTGCTGCCGAAGCCGGAGCGGGCGGTCGCGCCGGGCCTCCTCGGCGAGGCGCGTCGCCGCCGCTCGAGCGTGCTGCTCGGCGGCGCCTTCGCGGTCTGCGCGGCGCCGTGCATCGGCGTCGTGCTCGGCTCGATCCTCGTGCTCGCCGGCTCGACCGGCGCCGTCGTCCGCGGCGTCGTCCTGCTGACCGTCTACTCCGCCGGCCTCGGCGCCGCGTTCCTGCTCGCCGGCGTCTTCTTCACGCGGGCGATGGCCGCGTTCCGCTGGCTGCGCGACCACTACCGCGTGCTCGAGGTCGCCGGCGGCGCGATGCTCGTCGCGCTCGGGCTGCTGCTCTTCTTCGGCCGCCAGTGGTGGCTCTACGTCGGCCTCAACCGCTTGCTCTCGGACATCGGGCTCGACCAGATCTAGGCGTTGCCGCCGTGGCGAAGACCCGGGGCGGCACGGCAGGGCGTCGGTTCGAAGAGGAGCTGGCCCGCTGGTTCTCGCGCGACGCGCTCGAGCCGCACCCGTCGCCCGTCGGAGCCGACGCGATCACCTACCGGCGTCAGATGAACATGGCGCTCGCGCTCGCCGCGTCGAAATGGATGGAGTTCGAGGCGGACGACCCGGCGACGGCCGAGATCCGGATGCAGGAGTGGCTGAGCGCGACGGCGGCCCGCGCCGAGGCGAGAAAGGCCGCCGCGCGAGCGGAGGCGATGCGCATCGTGTCGGCGTGGCTCCGCGGCTGACGGACGCGCCCCTCGTTCGAGGGTTGACGCGAGGCGACGGCGCGACGAGACAAACGACCGATGGGCTGGCGCGAGCGCGACTACGCACGCTTCGACGACGAGGAGCGTCGGATCCTCTACGGCGGAGCGGCCGGCTCTGCGGCACGCGCGCCCGTGCCCGCCAGGGTCACGACACGCACCGCGGCCAGGGGCGCCGGCGCCGCGATCGCCCTTTCCTTCGCGCTGTTCGCGGCCGGTCGCTTCCCGCCGGGGCATCCGCTCGTGCCGGCGCTGCACTTCCGGATTCCGGCGGCAAACCGCGCCACCCCGCCGCGACAGCTCGCCCTCGCCCTTCCTGCCCTCGGAACGGTCGGCTCCGGGATCACCATCGACGGCACCGCAAGCGGCTTCGAGGGACAGTCCGTCACGCTCGAGGCCAGCATCGACGGCGGCGCCTGGAGGATCGTCGACGCTGCCCGGATCGCCGACGACGGGAGCTTCCGCGTCCAAGCCCGCTACACGACGCCCGGCGTGCTCGCGCTCCGTCTGCGCTACCCGAACGGCGACGAAGCACGCGGCACCGTGACGGTACGCAGCTGAATTCCGCCACTTTTCAGCGTCCAGGCTACGCGTTACCGTTTCGCGCATGGCGACGATCATGCTCTGCGGAGTCGACCTCTTCTTCCGCGCGAAGCTCGAGGGGCTCCTACCCGACCACCGCTTCATCACCACCGACGGCATCGACCCGCCGGACCTCGTGATCGCCGACATCGCGCGCGTCGACCCCGAGGAGGTCGCCGACGCCTATCCGGACGTGCCGCTCGTCGGCTTCACGAACCACACCGACACGGCCGGACTGCGCCGTGCCAACGCCGCCGGCTTCGACCAGGTCTGCGCCCGTTCGGCGCTGTTCGAGCGAACGCGTGAACTGATCGACCCGCTGCTCGCCTCGGTAGAGTAGGCGCGTGACCTACATCATCGCCGAGCCCTGCATCGACATCAAAGACCGCTCCTGCGTCGACGTCTGTCCCGTCGACTGCATTCACGAGGCCGATCGGATCCTCGTCATCGACCCCGAGGAGTGCATCGACTGCGGCGCCTGCGAGCCCGAGTGCCCGGTCGAGGCGATCTTCCCGGAGGACGCGCTGCCCGACAAGTGGGAGCCGTTCGTGAAGATCAACTTCGCCTACGCCGAGGGGTTCGACGTCGTCAACCGCCTGACCGACGAGTACGCGACCGAGCACGACGTCCACAACGAGCCGATCGACTAGCGGCTCCCCCGGTTTGAACTCCTCCGCGCGTGGCATGCCTCCCCCGAGGAGGTGAGAGCCATGCCGCAGACGGCGTGGAGCGCGAAGCGGGAACGGCAGTACGAGCACGTGAAGGAGTCCGAGCGCGAGCAGGGGCGCTCGCCGAAGCGGGCCGAGGAGATCGCGGCGCGGACCGTGAACAAGGAGCGGGCGCGCGCCGGCGAGGCGCGCGAGTCGTCGCGTCTCTCCCGGGAGGACATGTCCTCGGGCCGGCGGGGCGGACGGCGGTCCGGCACCGACCGGCCGAAGGGACGCACCAAGGAGCAGCTCTACAACGAGGCCCGCAGGATGGGCATCGACGGTCGCTCGAAGATGAACAAGGCGCAGCTGCAGCGGGCGGTCGACCGCCGGAAGTAAGCTCGCGCCGTGCAGCCGAAGACCCTCGACCACGTCGCGCTCTGGGTCGCGGACCGCGACCCGATCGCCGATTTCGCCTGCGCGTACCTCGGCATGCACGTGATCGCGCGCGAGGACGCCTTCACGCTCGTCGGCTCGGACGCGCGGCACGGCAAGCTGACGCTGTTCGACGCCGAGGGGCCGCGCGAGCGGGGCGCGCTGCTGCGGATCGGGCTGCGCGTCTCCGACCTCGGCGCGGCGCTCGCGGCGCTGCCGGACGGGTCGAGCCCGGAGGTCGAGGTCGCCGAGGGACTGCGGATCCGGCTGGTCGAGGCGCCGACCGGGATCGAGTACGACCTCGACCACGTCGCGCTGCAGGCCTCCGACCCGGACGCCGCGGTCGAGGAATATCGCCGGCTCGGCTTCGAGGACGCGGAGCCGGGCGAGGGCGGCGTCGCGCGCGTCGAGGTCGGCGGCGCCTACGTCGAGCTGCACGAGGGCGACCCGGGCGCGCCGGAGCGGCCGCTCCTCAACCACCTCGCCGTCCTCGTCGACTCGGCGCAGGAGCACATCGGCGAGGCGGAGCGGCTCGGGATCGTCGAGAGCGTCGTCGACGCGGCGAACACGATCGCCGTCTTCGTCTGGGGCCCGGACCGCGTGCGCGTCGAGTACGTCGAGCACAAGCCGACGTTCTCGCTCACCTAGCTTGCTGACGGTCCTCGGCGGCGGGATGGCCGGGCTCGTCGCGGCGGCGCGGGCGCGACAGCTCGGCGCCGAGGTCGCGGTGCACGAGAAGGGGGACGGGCCCGGCGGGTCGATGCGGCTCTCCTCCTGCGTGATCTGGCGGCACCGCAGCCTCGAGCGCTTCCGCGAGGAGTGTCCCGGCGGCGACCCCGAGCTGCAGCGGCTCGTCGTCGAGCGGCTCGACGAGGCGATCGCGTGGCTCGAGTCGCTCGGCGCCGAGCCGGTCTGGCCGGAGACGGGGAACCCGCGGACGGTCGGCAAGCGCTTCGACCCGGAGCGGCTGACCGAGCTGCTCGTGAGCGCGGCCGGCGGCGTGCTGCTCGGCTCGACGGCGGAGCCGGAGCCGCCGGCGATCCTCGCCACCGGCGGCTTCCAGGGAAGCCGCGAGCTCGTCGCCTTCCACATCCGCCCGGCGGCGCCGCTGCGGCTGCGCGCGAACCCGTGGTCGGCCGGCGACGGGCTCCGGCTCGCGCTCGCGCGCGGCGCCCGGCTCTCGGCCGGGATGGACGAGTTCTACGGCCGCAACATGCCGGACGCCGACTTCGTGCCGGCCGACTTCGTGCCGCTCTCCCAGCTCTACGGCCGCGTCGCGCGCGTCGTCGACGACGAAGGCATCGAGTTCTTCCCAGGTGAGGTCTCGTGGTCGGAGAACGACCTCGCGCAGGCGACCGCGCGGCGGCCGGGCGCCCGCGCCTGGTACCTGCTCGACGAGGCAGCGCTCGCCGAGCGCGTCCGCGACCGCACCGTCGCCGAGATCGTCGCGGCGGCGCCCACCGCCGTCGATCCGGACGCGCTGCCGTTTCCGGCGCCGCCCGGCGTCGTCGTCGCCGTCCGCGTCGCGACCGCGATCACGCACACGATCGGCGGCATCGCCGTCGACGCGCGCGGCCGCACCGGCGTCGACGGGCTCTGGGCCGCCGGCGTCGACGCGGGCGGCTTCGCGACCGGCGGCTACGCGAGCGGGCTCGCGCAGGCGCTCGTGCTCGGCCTCGCAGCCGCCGAGGACGCGGCCACGTGACACAGTGTCACAAGGTCTAGCGGCCGGAGGTGAAGACGCAGCGCCGCCGGTCGCCCGGCAACGGCGAGGCGCCGATCTTCGTCACGACGAGCCCGTCGTCGACCTGCTCGCCGATCGCCGGCGGCTCGCCCTCGCGCTCCTCGAGCTCGTAGCCGCTGGTCTTCCAGACGAAGACGACGTAGCCGTTCTCGCTCATCGATCCGAGTCTATCGGCGTAGGCTCGACGGAGCCGGCCCATGAGCGCAGGCGGCGGCTTGCCGGCGCCGGAGCGGGTTAACGCCGGGCCGTGTACGGGGGCAGCACGACGCGGAGCTCGGTGCCGCCGTCGTCGCCGGCCTCGAGCGAGACGGTGCCGTGCAGCTGCCGCACGCGCTCCTCGATCGCCTCGAAGGCGCGTCGGCGCCGCTCGCCCGCGCCGTCGTCGGCGACGAGCGTCTCGACCGAGCCGTCCTCGAGCCGCGCGATCCGGACGAGGATCCGCGAGCGCGGGCCGCGGCGGATCGCCAGCTCGAGCGACTCGCGGATGATCGTGTAGAGCGCGATCTGCGCCTTCTCGCCGAGCCGGTCGCCCTCGGCGACGTCGAGCTCGATCCGCAGCTCGTGCGCGATCCCGAGCTGCTCGGCGAGCGCATGGATCGCCGGCCCGAAGCCCTGGTCGCGCAGCACGACCGGCTCGAGCGCGAACGAGAGGTCGCGCAGCTCGCGGATCGTCTGCCGCTGCCGCTCGGCCGCGCCCCGCAGCACCGTCCGCGCCTCCTCCAGCTTCCCCGCCTCGATCGACGCGGTGACCGCGTCGAGCATCAGCGCGATCCCGGAGAGCGACTGCACCGGCCCGTCGTGGAGGAAGAGCGCGATCCGCCGCCGCTCGTCCTGCTCGGCCGCGATCAGCCGGTCCTGGAGCCGTGCCCGCTCGTCGGGCATGACCTAGTCGATGATCGCTTCGCGGAGGGCGATCGCGACGGCGTGCGTGCGCGTGTCGGCCTCGAGCTTCGTGAGGATGTGCCGGACGTGGCTCTTGACCGTCTCCTGGCTGATGAAGAGGCGGCCGGCGACGTCGGCGTTCGACATGCCGTCGGCGAGCAGCTGCAGGATCTCGCGCTCGCGGCCGGTCAGCATCTCGTCGCGGTCCTTGCCTGCGAGGAACGCGGGCATCAGCGCCGGGTCGACGTAGCCCTCGCCGGCGGCGATCTTCTCGATCGCGCGGACGAGCGTCTGATGCGGCGCCTCCTTGAGGATGTAGCCCTTGGCGCCGGACTCCAGGCCGCGCGAGAGGAGGCTCTTCTCGGAGTAGGCGGTGAAGATCAGCACCTTCGAGCCGGGCACCGTGTCGGTCAGCACCTTCGTCGCCTCGAGCCCGTCCATCCCGGGCATGCGCACGTCCATGATCACGACGTCGGGCTTGCGCCGCTGGACGAGCTCGACCGCGCTCGCGCCGTCGCCGGCCTCGCCGACGACGCGAATGTGCGGGGCGCGCGAGAGCGACAGGCGCAGCCCCTCGCGCACCACCTCGTGGTCGTCGACGATCAGACAGGAGATCTCGTCCGGCATCAGGTTCCCCGATTCTATGCGTCAAAGCGCCAGTTCCAACTGCTCCGGCTCGGGCGGCGGCTCGAGCCGGACACGACGCCGGTCTCGGACCCCGTGGCGTCGCCGCAGCTCCGCCACCTTCGCCCGCACCGGCTCCGTCTCCTCCTTCGGCAGATAGGCGCGGTTCCGGTAGAGGCGACGGTAGCGGTCGAGCTCGTCCGGCCAGTCGCGGGCGAGCGCGTCGAGGAAGTGCTCGCGCGTGCCCGGCTTCAGGTAGAGCAGGTTCGCCCAGACGTTCGTGGCGCCGGCCTCGCGCGCCGCGCGGACGACCGCCGCGAGCTGCTCGGGCCGGTCGGAGATGCCGGGCAGGATCGGCGCCATCCCGACGCCCGCCTTCACGCCCGCGTCGACGAGCCGCCGCAGCACGCGCAGCCGCTGCCGCGGCGGCGCGGTGCCGGGCTCCGTCCGCCGCCAGACCTCGAGGTCGAGCGTCGGCACCGAGAAGGTGACGGAGACCTCGGCGCGGCGGGCGGCCTCGCAGAGCACGTCGAGGTCGCGGAGGATCATCGGCCCGCGCGTGATGATGTGGAACGCGTTCCGCGCCTCGGCGAGCACCTCGATGCAGGCGCGCGTCAGCCGGTAGCGGCCCTCGACCGGCTGGTAGGGGTCGGTCGCGGCGCCGATCGCGACGTGCTCGCCGCGCCACGACGGCCGCGCGAGCTCGGCGCGCAGCACCGCGGCGACGTTCGTCTTGACGCGGATCGAGCGCCCGTAGCGGTCGTCCGCGGGCCGGTCGGCGCGGCGCTCGAAGGCGCGGACATAGCAGAACGTGCAGCGGTGCGCACAGCCCATGTACGGGTTCAGCGACCAGGCGAAGCCCATCCCCCTGACGCGGTTCAGGGCGCTGCGGCACGGCTCCTCGCGATACTCCGGGCCCACGTGCGGATCATAGAACACACGTTCGCCTGCATGGAGCGGCCGGGCCCTCGCGTACACTTCGTGGCGGCCTTGGCTGACGAGATTCCTAGACGTCGCCCCGCGCGAGCGGGTTGCCGGCACCGGAGCGGAAAGACGTGACACTGGCCTGGGAGCTCGTCGCCGTCGGCGTGCTCATCCTCCTGAACGGCTTCTTCGTCGCCGCCGAGTACGCGCTCGTGACCGTGCGCCGGACGCGGATGCACGAGCTCGAGCACCAGGGAAACCGGCGCGCGCGGCTCGTGCTGCGGATCACCGCCGCGCCGCCGCGGTTCATCGCCGCGATGCAGCTCGGCGTCACGCTCACCTCGCTCGGGATCGGCGCCGTCGGCGAGCCGGCGCTCTCGCACCTGTTCGAGACGTGGCTCGCGACCGTCCTGGCGATCGCGCTCGGCTTCCTCGTCGTCACCTTCTTCGCCGTCGTGATCGGCGAGCTGGTGCCGAAGGGGATCTCGCTGCAGGCCTCCGAGCGGGTCGCGCTGATGGTCGCGCCGCCGGTGCGCGCCTTCTTCCTCGTCGGCCGGCCGCTGATCTGGGTGCTGCAGAAGTCGACCGAGATCGTGCTCGGCTGGATGGGCATGGAGCCGCCCGGCGGCGACATCGAGGTCTACTCCGAGCCGGAGCTGAAGATGCTCGTCTCGTCGGCGACCCAGCACGGCGAGCTGGAGGCCGACGAGCAGGAGATGCTCTACAAGGTCTTCGACTTCGCCGACAAGGAGGCCGCCGACGTGATGGTGCCGCGGCCGGAGGTGACGGCGATCTCGATCGACCTGCCGCCCGAGGAGGCGCTCGCGGTGACGCTCGACTCGCCGTACACGCGCTATCCGGTCTACACGGGGAACCTGGACGCGATCGTCGGCGTCCTGCACGTGCGCGACCTGTTCACGGCGTTGAACGACCGCGGCCTCGCCGAGGTGCGGCTCGATGAGATCGTCCGGCCCGCGTACATGGTTCCCGAGACGAAGGATCTGGCGGCGCTGCTGACCGAGTTCCGCCGGCAGAACCAGCACATGGCGATCGTCGTCGACGAGTACGGCGGCATGGAGGGGATCGTCACGCTCGAGGACCTGCTCGAGGAGATCGTCGGCGAGATCGAGGACGAGTTCGACCTGCCGGACGAGTCGGTCGAGCGGGTCGACGAGCGTACGATCCGGATCGACGGCACCTTCCCGATCGACGACTTCAACGAGCAGTTCGCGGCGGAGCTGCCGGTCGAGGACTTCCACACGCTCGGCGGCTTCGTCTTCGGCCAGCTCGGGCGCGTGCCGGAGCCGGGCGACGAGGTCGACCACGACGGCGTCGAGTTCCACGTCGACGAGGTCGAGGGCACGCGGATCGACCGGCTGACGGTGACGTTCACCGAGCCGGCAAGCCGGCAGGGAGGAGACGACGCGGACGCGGGTTAGCGCTTCGGCGCGGTGGCGGTCGGCGCCGTCGTTGTGGGCGGGGTGGGCGACGGGCTGGGCGTCGGGGTCGGGGTCGGCGTCGTCGGCGGTGCGACGACCTGCACCTTCTCGCAGTTCGCGCTGACGACGTCGACGGCGTCGACGACGGCGCGGTCGACGCCAGGGCCGCAGTCGACGACGTCCTTCTCGCCGTCGTTGGCGATGATCGTGTCGCTGCCCGGGCCGCCGAGGATCCGGTCGTCGCCCGGGCCGCCGATCAGCACGTCGTTGCCGGCGCCGCCCTCGAGCAGGTCGTCGCCGGCGCCGCCGAGCAGCGTGTCGTTGCCGCCGCGGCCGAGCAGCGTGTCGTTGCCGCCGCCGCCCGCGAGGTAGTTCGGGCCCTTCGAGCCGACGATCCGCCGGCCGCGCGGCTGCTTGTAGAGGCGGACGGTGTCGGTCGCCGCCGTGATCGCGCTCAGCGCACCGTTCGCGTTCTTGGCCGTGACGACGGCGCGCAGCGTGTAGCCGACGTCTGGTACCTCGACGACGTAGATCCGCCGCCTGGAGATCGTCCTGCAGTGCGCGCCGGTCGCGTCGCAGCGGCGCCAGTGGTAGCGGAACCTCATCGGCAGGTCGCCGCTCCACTTGCCGGCGGAGACGTTCAGCGCGACCTGCGGCGCCGGCTCGCCGACGATCGCCGGCGGCGTGACGATCGACGGCTTCAGCTTCGGCTTCGGCTTGGTCGGATAGGTGTGGTCCGAGAGCGCGGTCGCGGCTCCGGCACGGCCGGTCGCCGTCACGGAGATCCGGAAGGTCGCGCCGAGGTCGGACGGCGTCTGCAGGTAGACGTTCGTGTTCGCGCCCGGGATCGTCTTGCACGCGTTGCCGTAGGCGTCGCAGCGCTGCCACGCGTAGCCGTAGACGATCGTGCCGCCGGCCGGGTTCGACCAGGTGCCGTTCGTCGCGACGAGCTGCGTCCCGACGGCGTTCAGGCCGCCGATCGTCGGCTTGGCGGACGCGACCGGCGGGTTCGCCGCCACCGGGCTCGTCAGCGCCGAGCGCTGGTTCGCCTGCCCGATGCTGTTCGTCGCCCACACGTGGAAGGCGAGCCGCCAGCCGACGAGGTCGAGCCCGACCGGGATCGACGCGAACGACGGGAAGGGCGGCTGCTCGGGCTTCGGCGTCGGCAGCGGGATGCAGAGCGTTCCGTCCGAGCTGCACTTCTCGAAGGTGTAGTCGAAGGTGATCGGCAGCTTGCCGCTCCAGCTGCCGACCGAGCCGGTGACGGTCTGCCCGACGACCGGGTTCGCGATGTTCACCGTCGGCGGCAGGACGGCGGCCGGGAAGAGCCCCTGCACCGCCTTCGTCGCGTTGGACTCGGCGGTTGTCGAGCCGGCGCCGTTCGTAGCAGTCACCTTCACCCGCAGCGTGTGCCCGGTGTCGTCGGCGGTCGGCGTGTAGCTCGTGGCCGTGGCGCCGTTCAGCGTGCAGTTGCCGCCGCCGGCGTCGCACTGCTCCCACTGGTAGGTGTACGTGATCGGCGGCGAGCCCGACCAGGTGCCCGCGCTCGCGCTCACTGCGGTGCCCTGGATCGGCGCGACGCCGAAGAAGACGATCGTCGGCAGGCTCGTGTTCGTCGGCCCGGTCGAGGTGACGACCCCGGTCTGCGCCGAGGTCGTCGACACGGAGCCGCCGGAGCCGGACGCGGTCACCGTCACGCGCATCGTCGAGCCGCCGTCGGCGACGGCCAGCGTGTACTGGCTCCCGGTCGCGCCGGAGATCGCCACGCAGCCGGAGCCGGACGAGTTGCAGCGGAGCCACTGGTAGCCGAAGGTCGACGGGCTGCCGCTCCAGCTGCCGGTCGTGGTCGAGAGCGTCGTCCCCGCCGCCAGCGGGCTGCCGCTGATCGTCGGCCCTTCACCGGCGATCGGGCCGAACGCCTCGCCCCAGTCCGGCTCCGTGCCGGCGATCGAGGTGGTGACCGTTCCGCCGCCCGCGGGCATCGTCGCGAGCGTCGTTCCGCTTTCGACGAGCGCGATCGTGCTGCCGTCGGGCGACCAGGAGGGACTCGTAGCCGCCGGGGTGCCGGATGGCGTGAGCTGCGCGGGCTGGCCGCCGGCTGCCCCGACCGCCCAGATCTCGCTCGTACCCGTCCGCGTGGAGGCGAAGGCGATCGTCGTGTCGTCCGGCGACCAGGTCGGCTCCGAGTCGCCGCTGCCGGTCTCGGTCACGTTCGTCAGACCGGTGCCGTCCGAGGCGTTGACCGTCCAGATCGCGCCGTTGCCGTCGAACGCGATCTTGGCGCTGTTCGGCGACCAGGCCGGGTGCGCGGCCCCCGACACCGACGCGATCGTGCTCGGCGAGCCGCCGCCGATCGGGACGGTGTCGAGCTTGCCGCCGGTCGTGAACGCGAGCGTCTGCCCGTCCGGCGACCAGGCGACATCGGCGGCGACGATCGGGGAGCCGCTGTTCTGCACCTGGGCCGCGTTGCTCCCGTCCGCGTCCATGATCCAGAGGGTGCCGCCTGAGACGTAGGCGATCTTGTCGGCGGCGGGCGAGAAGGAGGGCGACGTGCCGAGCACGGTGGTGTCGGTCTCGCTCGTGCCATCGGCGTTTGCGGTCTGGATCGTCCCCGACACGAAGACGATGCGCCCGTTCGGCCCCGGTGCGGCGGCGCGCGCCTCGCGCAGCGGGACGAGCGCGAGCAGCGCGACGAGCGCCGCGAGCGGCACGACCCGGCGGACGTTCGTTCCCCTCACCTGCACTTTGTATCGGTTAGAACTCGTAATCACAAGAGGGGTCAGTTCTTCTTGCCGGGGTTGAGCAGGCCCTTCGGGTCGAAGACCTGCTTGATCCTCCGGTGCAGGTCGACCGCGGCCGGGCTCCACTGGCGCGCGAGCTGGCCGGCCTTCAGGAGGCCGATCCCGTGCTCGCCCGTGACCGTCCCCTCGAGCCGGATCGCCAGCTCGAACAGGTCGCCGCAGGCCCGCTCGACGCGCGCCGCCTCGTCCGGGTCGCCGGGCGAGAACAGGAACGTCGAGTGGATGTTGCCGTCGCCCGCGTGGCCGAACGAGAGCCCGACGACGCCGCGCCGCGCGGCGATCGCGAGCGTCTCCTCGATCGCCTCCTGCAGCCGGTCGAGCGGCACGGCGACGTCCTCCGAGATCGCGCCGCCCTTCTGGGCGAGGATCGAGAACGCGACGCCGGCGCGCCAGCGCCAGAGCTCCGCGACCTCGGCCGGCGCGGACGGCATCCAGGTCGCGAGCGCCTCGCCGGCGAGCGCGTCCTGCAGCTCGCGCAGCGCCTGCTCCGCTTCCGCGCGCGACCCGTCGACCTCGACCGCGACCAGGAAGCCCGCCCCGTCCGGCACCGGCCCGGGAAAGGACGGCGCCGCGAACGAGAGCGTGACGCCGTCCAGGTACTCGACCGCCGCCGGGAAGACGCCGCTGCCGAGCACCGCTTCGAGCGCCGCGCAGCCGGACGCCGTGTCGCGCGCGAACGCGACGAGCGGCAGCTCCGCCTCGGGCGCCGGCATCAGGCGCAGCCAGGCGGCGGTGACGATCCCGAGCGTCCCCTCCGAGCCGACGAGCAGCGAGCGGATGTCGTAGCCGGCCACGTCCTTGCGGACGGCGCCGCCGACGCGGACGATCTCGCCCGGCGGCACGACCGCCTCGATCCCGGTCACCCAGCGTCCGGTGACGCCGTACTTGAAGGCGTGGGGGCCGCCGGCGTTGCAGGCGATGTTGCCGCCGATCTGCGAGACCTCCCAGGCGCCGGGGTCGGGCGGGAAGCGCAGCCCGTTCTCGCGCGCGAGCCGGTGGATGGTGCCGGTGGCGACCCCGGCCTCGACGTTCATCCGCCAGAGCAGCGGCTCGAACGAGCGCACGCGCGCGAGCCGTTCGAGGCAGAGGACGACGCCGCCGTCCGGGATCGCGCCGCCGGCGAGGCCGGTGCCGCCGCCGCGCGGCGTGATCGGGACGTCGTGCCCGTAGCACCAGGCGACGATCTGCGCGACCTCCTCGGCGGTCTCCGGGAAGCAGACCGCGTCGGCGCTGCCGCGCAGGCCCCGTCCCATCGGGTCGGCGAGATACTCGTCCGTGGGAGCGGCGACGGCGCCGTCGGGGAGAATCGAGGCGAGCTCGTGCTCGAGCGACGTCACCTGCCAACTATGACGGGTCGTCGCGCCGCCGGAGCCCCATCCGCTCCAGCTCGGCCCGGGCGAGCGCCTCGGTGCGGCCCTCCTCGAGGTCGCGCCACGGGTTGTCGCTGATCCGGTGCAGGCGCCGGTAGGGCATGTGCTCGACCGCCCGCCGCGCCAGGAAGCGCTGCAGCGCCTCGTCGTCGTCGAAGCCGGCGGCGAGCTGCCGCATCGACGCGACGTCGCGCCGCCAGCCGCGGCGCAGCAGCCCGTAGAGGACGAGCAAGGGCGTCGTCGGCGCGGCCGCGATCGCGAGCCAGAGCAGCACCGCCAGCGTGTGGACGTCGTGGCGGCTCGACCGGCCGCTGGAGACGGCGCTCGCCGCCGCCTGGTGCGCCGACTGGACGAGCTCGTGCAGCTGGCCGCCGACGAACGGCACCTGCGCGATCGCGTCGAGCGCCGAGGCGGTCGCGTCGACCGCCTTGCCCGCGAGCACGACCGTGTCCGAGAGCGAGGCGAGGCCGTTCACGTAGTGGTAGACGAGCCAGCCGATGCCGATCCAGAGGCAGACCCAGACGAGCGCCAGCACGTCCAGGGCGTGGACGTAGCGGCGGTCGCTGAAGACCGGCGGCAGCGCGATCACGATCGGCTGTTGCCCGCCGGGGCAGCTTTTACTCGGGCGCGCTCAGGACGCGGCGGCGCCCGAGCAGCTCCTCGAGCTCGGCCGCGCGCCGGGCGACGAGCTCGCGCAGGTCGGCCGGCTCCAGCACCTCGGCCTCGCCGCGGAAGGAGAGCACCTCGCCGACGAGCCACTCCGGGCTGCCGACCGCGCGCTCGGAGAGCGCGGAGCCGTCGGCGAGGCCGCGGGCGCCCTTCTCGACCTCCCAGCGCGCGACCGCCGGCGAGTACCAGACCCGCGCCGTGCGCGCGCCGCGGAAGCGCTGCGGCTCGAAGTCGGGCCGCGGCTCGAAGCGCTCGTCGAGCAGCCGCACCGAGCGGATGCGGTCGAGCCGGAACGAGCGCTCGGCCTCGGAGGTACGGCTCCAGGTGTGGACGTACCAGTGCGGCAGCTCGCGCGAGATCCGGTACGGCTCGACCTGCCGGCTCGCCGGCGCCGCCTCGCCCTCCTTCAGGTAGTCGATCTCGACCAGGCGGTTGCGCTCGATCGCCTCGTTCAGCGTCGCGAGCAGTCCTTCCTCGGGCCCCGCGTCCGGCTCGGGGGTCATCTGCAGGTCGAACTCGCCGAAGGTCTCCTCGAGCTTGCGGCGCACGCGCTCGAGCGGCGAGTGCGCGCCGGCGGCGATCATCGGGCCGACGAACTCGAGCGCGAGCCGGATCGCCCGCGCCTCGAGCGGCGTCAGCCGCGGCGGGCGCCGGAAGGTGTCGCCGAAGAGCTCCTTGTCGACGTGCACCTCCTCGCCGTGCAGCTCGGCGTAGACCGCGTAGCAGCCGCCGCCGAAGTTGACGAGGTTGAGCAGGGACAGGTGCTCCTCGAGCTCCTCCGGCGCGATCCGGAACCGCTCGACGAGGTCGCGTGCCGGGATCGTCGCGTCCTTGCCCTCGCCGCAGGCGGCGAGCAGGTAGGCGAGGAGCGACTGCAGGATCGCGAAGCGCTCCGGCGCGACCGGGCTCGCCGTCCGCTCGCCCGCGCCGCCATTCGCGTCGGCGGCCGCCTGCTCGGCGGCGACCTCGCGCGGCTCGCGCTCGTGCGCCGCGCGCGCCCGCGCGAGGCCGTCGAGCACGAGCTCGCCGAGCGCGGCCGGCTCGAGCGGTACCGCGCGTCCCTCCTGCTTCAGCACCCACTGCGCGAGCAGCGGCAGCAGCGAGTACCGCGTGACGAAGACGCCGTCCTCGAGCCGGTCGCGGTGGCCGTAGACCCGCTCCACCCACCACGCCGTGTCCGGCGCCACCTCGATCCGCGCCTCGCCGGCGAGGTCGCCGAACTGCCACTTCGCGCGGCCGCGGAAGGCGGCGAGGTCGAAGTCGCCGGGCAGGCGGAAGTCGCGCTCGCGCCGGGTCGCGAAGCGGATGTCGGAGCGGACGCGCGAGACGCGGAAGGTGCGGATCGCGTCGCGGTCGAGGTCCCGGCCGATCACGTACCACGAGCCGTTCTCCGGCAGCAGCGCGTAGGGGTTCAGCGTCCGCTCCTCCTCGGCGTCCTTGGCGATCGACCAGTAGAGGAACCTGACCGTGCGCTGCTTCGAGATCGCGTTCTCGAGCTTCGCGAGCCGGCCCTGCATCTCCGGCGTGTAGTCCGGGTCGAGCACCTGGACGCGCTCCTCGGCGCGGGAGGGCTCGGCGAAGCCGGGGCGGCCGAGCGCCAGGTTCTGCAGCGCGAGTCGCAGCGGCTCGGCGTAGGCGAAGCGGCCCTCGAGCAGGTAGAGCGCCGTCTGCAGCGCCGCCAGCTCGTCCTCCTCCAGCCGCAGCTCGGGCAGGAAGTAGCGCTCCGAACGCAGCGTGTAGAGCTCCTCGCCGGTGAACTCGTCGCGCTGCGAGTGCAGTGGGACGCCGAGCCCGATCAGCTCCGCGCGGTCGGAGTAGAAGCGGCGCGCGAACGCCTCGTCGCTCATCTCGGAGTAGCCCTCGACGCTCCCCTTGATGTCCCGCGCGGTCAGCGGCCGCCGCTCCGCCATCAGGAAGGCGACCAGCGAGAGCTGGCGGATCAGCTTGTCGGTGTCGTGGCTCAAGGGCGAGGCCCCGAGCCTATCCGATCGCTACGCAGCGACCTTCGAGCGCTCGAGGTGCTGGTGCGACGGGCAGTAGTCGCGCTCCGGCAGCGGCGTCCGCTGGCACGGCTTGCCCTTGCGCGTCGTCGCGCGGCAGCGGGCGACGCCGCCGTCGAACGCGCCGGCCTCGATCTGCTGCTCGATGAACGAGACGGCGGCGCCGACGCCCTCGCGCACCGCCCAGGCGACCTGCGCCTGCGCCGTGATCGGGAAGTAGCGGCGGATGTCCTGGAAGAGCGCCCGGTCGGGCTTGGCGAAGTACTGCGGGTCCTTGGCGAGCCGTTCCATCGTCTGCTCGCACGCCTCGAGCACCTCACGCCGGTACTCGAGCTGCGTCTGCGCGTCGACGTACGGGTCGATCTTGTCCTTGAGCGTGCGATAGATCGCTCGCGAGTACTGATACATGCAGGCCTGGATCCTGAGCAGTGTGTCGTCCATGTCGAGTTCGCAGTTCTCCCTGTGGTCGTGCCGCAAAGCTTGGTCGAGAGCGGGGAACGCGTGCTCGTGCCCCGGCTCCGTGGTTCGAGCATACCGATTTCGGCGGCTGTCACAAAGTCGACGCCTTCGTTTTCTCTCCGGTAAACGGCGCCGTGACCGCCCGGACGGCAGGTACCCGGCCGTCCGCGGCTTACACCTCGCGACTCAGCGCACGATCTGGCGCACGTACGCGCTCGAGAAGCCGGCCGCATAGGCGGCGTTCAGGGTCGATTGCGCCTGCGAGCGCGAGTCGTAGATGCCGGCGAAGACGACGAGATAGCCCGGATGGAGGCTCGAATAGAGGGAGGAGACGAGCACGCCGACCTCCGGCAGGCCTGCCTTGACCGCCTGCTCCGCGCGCGCGTTCGCGCGGACGCGGCCGCCCGCGGTCGCCGGCTCGGACTCGAGCACGATCGTCCAGCCGGCCTGGGAGGGAGGCCACGGCGTCTTCCCGTTCGGCGGCTGCGGCTTCGGCTTCACCCTGGTCGTGGTCGTCGGCTCCGGCGGCGTCGGCAGCGTGCTCGTGTCGACGGTCGGCGCGGCTGCGGTCGTCGAGGGCGTCGTCAGCGGCACGTTCGGCGTCGTCGCCGCGAACGTCGTGCCGGTGTTCGAGCTGGCGCCGCTCGTCGTGAGCGCGATCGCGACCGCCGCGCCGGCGGCGGCGACGACGAACGCGAGCAGCGTCGTCCAGACCCAGTCGCCGGGATACCAGCCGAGCCGGCGCACCCAGGCGCCGCGGAGCCGGTGCAGGCCGCCGCTCGTCGGCGGCAGCTTCAGGCCGCACTCGAGGCAGTACTCCTGGTCCGGCGTGCGCGGCGCCCCGCAGCGCGGGCAGATCCGATCGGAGGGCTCGTCGCTCACTGCTCGTCTCCGGCGCGCACGACGATCGTCTCGTCGGCCGCGGCGCCGGTGCCGTTTCCGGGCGGCCGCAGCTGCCGGCCGCAGGACGGGCAGAAGCGGGCGCCCGGCAGGAGCGGCGCGCCGCAGGAGCAGCGCGGCGGGTGCCGGCGCGGCGCCGCGAGCGCCGCCTCGATGTCGGCGAGCCGGGTCTCGATCGCGACGAGGTCGGCGCTGCGCTCCGAGAGCAGCTCCTCGCGGAACGTGCCGCGGCGGTACATCTCGAGCAGGAGGCCGCCGAGGTCGCGCAGCCGCTGCTCGCGCAGCTTCTGCAGCGCCCGCCGCTCGCGCCTGAGCACTCCGGGAGCGGGCCGCCGGACCGGCACGGGCTTCGGGTGCTCGGCGTCGGCTCCGCGGGAGCGCGAGGGGAAGCGTGGGCGGGCCATGCGGACCCGCCGAGTGTACTGGGGGCGCCCTACGGACGACGATCCGTCGCCGTGCGCCGGCCGAAGCCGAGCAGCCAGACGACGAAGAGGATCAGGCCGACGATTCCGACGGGGATGCCGACCCAGGGGATCACGAACAGGAAGATGATCCCGATCACGACGAGGGCGACGGCGACTCCGATCATGCGTGCTTCCTTTCCGGGCCGCCGGACGGCAAACTCGACCCGTGCGCTCGCTCGACGACGTCCGGCCGCTCCACCTCGTCGACGTGCAGGCGTACGGGAAGCGGCTGCCGGTCTTCGCGTGGCTCGTCGACGGCCGGATCCTCGTCGACACGGGCATGGTCGACTCGACGCCGGAGCTGGACGAGGAGTGGGGGATCGAGCTGCGGCCGTGGCCGGAGCTGCCGGAGATCGACGCGGTGATCAACACGCACCTCCACTTCGACCACTGCGGCGGCAACCGTCGCTTCGCGGGCGTGCCGACCTACGTGCAGCGGGCCGAGCTCGCCGCCGTCTCCGAGCCGGACTACCTCGTCGAGTGGGTGCGCTTCGACGGCGCCGACTACCGCGAGCTCGACGGCGACGGCGAGCTCTTCGGCGGCATCTCGGTGCTGTTCACGCCGGGCCACTCCGCCGGCCACCAGTGCGTCGTCGTCGCCACGGAGGAGGGGCCGGTCGTGCTCGGCGGCGACGTCACCTACTCGATGGGCGAGCTGATCGCCGGCGGGCAGCCGAACTTCGACCGGATCCACGCGCTCCGGCCGCGGCGCGTCTACCTCGCGCACAGCGCCCGGCCCTGGGACCCGGCGTAGACTGGAAGCGTGACCGACGCGCTGATCGTCGACGCCGTCCGCAGCCCGATCGGGCGCAAGAACGGCACGCTCTCGAAGATCCGCGGGGACGAGCTCTCCGCGCAGGTCGTGAACGCGCTCGTCGAGCGCGCCGGCGTCGACCCGGCCGAGGTCGAGGACGTCCAGTGGGGCTGCGTCACGCAGGTCGACGAGCAGGCCTGGAACATCGGCCGCAACGTCCCGCTGACCGCCGGCTGGCCCGTGTCCGTGGCCGGCACGACCGTCGACCGGCAGTGCGGCTCCTCGATGCAGACGAACTTCAACGCCGCCGCCGCCGTCTGGTCGGGCCAGGAGGACCTGGTCGTCTCCGGCGGCGTCGAGATGATGAGCCGTGTCCCGATGGGCTCGAACTCGGGCTCGATGTCGGACCGGGTGCACGACCGCTTCCAGATCGTGATGCAGGGGATCTCGTCCGACCTGATCGCGGAGCAGTGGGGGCTCTCGCGCGAGGCGCTCGACCGCTACTCGTACGAGTCGCACATGCGCGCGGCCCGGGCGATCGACGAGGGCCGCTTCGCGCAGGAGATCGTGCCGATCGACCTGACGAACCCGCACGTCGGCTTCGTCTTCGACACCGACGAGGCCGTGCGCCGCGAGACGACGCTCGAGAAGATGGCGGAGCTGCAGGCGGTCTTCACACCGGACGGGAAGACGACCGCGGGCAACTCGTCGCAGATCGTCGACGGCGCGGCGGCGGTGCTGATCGCGTCCGAGGACGCGGTCTCGCGGCTCGGCCTCCGCCCGCGCGGTCGCTTCCTCTCGTTCGGGGTCGTCGGCGTCGACCCGACCCTGATGCTGCACGGCAACCCGCTGGCCTGCGAGAAGGCGCTCGCGAAGGCGGGGCTCTCGTGGGACGACATGGCCGTGATCGAGGTCAACGAGGCGTTCGCCTCGGTCGTGCTCCAGTTCCTCGCCGACACCGGGTTGCACGAGCGCTGGGAGGCCGGCGACGTCAATCCGAACGGCGGCGGCATCTCGCTCGGCCATCCGCTCGGCGCGACCGGGGCGCGGATCACGGCGACGCTGCTGGCCGAGCTCGAGCGGCGGGACGCGCGCTACGGGATCGCGTCGATGTGCATCGGCTTCGGCCAGGCGATCGCCGGCGTCGTCGAGCGCCTTTGAGGGAGGTGTTCCGCGCGGCCGCCGAGCACGCGGCCGACTTCGTCGAGTCGCTTCCGGAGCGGCCGGTCGCGCTGCCGTTCGACGGCGCGGCGCTGCGGCAGCCGCTGCCGGAGGGGCCGACCGAGCCGCGCGCGGTGGTGGACGAGCTCGCCGCCGACTGCGCGGACGGGATCGTCGCGAGCGCCGGCGGCCGCTACTTCGGCTTCGTCACCGGCGGCGCGCTGCCGGCCGCGGCCGCCGCCGACATGCTCGCCGCGGGCTGGGACCAGAACGCCGGCCTCGCGGTGATGTCGCCCGCGGCCGCGGTCGTCGAGGAGGTCGCCGGCGGCTGGCTGAAGGAGCTGCTCGGGATCCCGGCCGGAGCCTCGTTCGCGCTCGTCACCGGCGCGCAGATGGCGAACGTGACCTGCCTCGCAGCCGCGCGGCGCGCCGTGCTCGCGCGCGCCGGCTGGGATCTCGACCGCGACGGCCTCGCGGGCGCGCCGCCGCTGCGCGTCCTCGCCGGCGAGGAGCGCCACGTCACGATCGACCGCGCGCTGCGGCTGCTCGGGATCGGCTCGGCGGCGATCGAGGCGCTGCCCGCCGACGACGAGGGGCGCCTGCGGCCGGAGTCGATCTTCCTCGACGAGCGGCCGACGATCGTCTGCGCGCAGGCCGGCAACGTGAACACGGGGGCGTTCGACCCGCTCGACCGGATCGCCGACGCGGGCGCCGGCCGCGCCTGGCTGCACGTCGACGGCGCCTTCGGCCTCTGGGCGGCCGCGAGCCCGCGTTTGCGGCACCTCGTCGCGGGCCACGAGCGCGCCGATTCCTGGACGACGGACGGGCACAAGTGGCTGAACGTCCCCTACGACTGCGGGATCGCCTGCTGCGCCGCGCCGGAGGCGCACCGGGCGGCGATGTCGATGCGGGCGCCGTACCTGACCGCCTCGGACGCGCTCCGCGACGGCTCGGACTGGACGCCGGAGGCCTCGCGCCGCGCCCGCGGCTTCGCGGTCTACGCCGCGATCCGCCAGCTCGGCCGCAGCGGCGTCGCCGGGCTCGTCGACCGCTGCTGCGCGCATGCCCGGCGCTTCGCCGACGGGCTCGCCGCCGGCGGGATGGAGATCCTGAACGAGGTCGTCCTCAACCAGGTGCTCGTCCGCGCCGACCCCGCGCTCGTCGCGCGCGTGCAGGCGGACGGCACGCTCTGGGCCGGCGCGACGACCTGGCGCGGGATCGAGGCGATGCGCATCTCCGTCTCCGGCTGGGCGACGACCGAGGCGGACGTCGACCGCTCCATCGCTGCGGTTATCCGGTGCAACGCTGGCTGATCTGCCGCGGACGCGGGGACAGTCCCCTCTCTGCGTCGGGTTGGACGCTCGAGCGGCACGGCGCCTCGCGACGGCCGTCGCTGCAGAAGGGCGACCTCGCGATCGCCTACGCCTCCGTCTGGCAGGCCGTCTTCGCCGTCGTCGAGGTCGTCTCCGATCCCGAGCACGACCCCGGCCGCGAGCGCTGGCAGTGGAGCTTCGCGATCCGCCCGCGGGTCGCCGTCGCCGACCTGCACGACGCGCCCGCCTGCGAGGAGGCGGGGATCTTCCCGCAGTCGCTCTGGCGCCACTCCTACATCCGGCTCTCGGAGGAGCAGTTCGCGCGGGCGCGGTCGCTGGTCGAGCGGGCGGTCGTACGCGCGGGCTACGACGCGATCGCGCCGGCCTACGCGGAGTGGGCGGCCTCGTTCGCCTCGCCCGCGCTCGCGACGCTGGAGCGGCTGCTCGCCGGGCGCGAGCCGGGATCGGAGGTGCTCGACCTCGGCTGCGGCAACGGCCTCCCGATCGCGCGGGCGCTCGTCGAGCGCGGCCACCGCGTGACCGGAGTGGACAGCTCGGCGGCGCAGGTCGCGCGGGCGCGCCGTGCGGTCCCCGGCGCGCGCTTCCTGCTGGCGGACGCGGTCGAGCTCGAGCTGCCGGAGGAGTCGTTCGACGCCGTCGTCTCGGCGTTCGTGCTCGGCCACGTGCCGCGCGCCGACCAGCCCGCGCTGCTCCGGCGGGTCCGCGGCTGGCTGCGGCCGGGCGGCCGCGCGCTCCTCAGCTTCGGGATCTCGGGCACCGAGGAGGTCGCCGGCTGGCTCGGCGCGCCGATGTTCTTCTCCAGCTGGCCGCCCGAGCGCAGCCGCGAGCTGCTCGCGGAGGCGGGGCTCGAGCTCGAGTGGTCGCGCGAGACCCCGGTCGAGGAGCCCGGCCACGGCGCCGTCAGCTTCCTGTGGGCTCTCGCGCGCCGGCTCCCGTAGGATCGGCGCATGGAGATCGCGAAGGTCGGAGTCGTCGGCCTCGGCACGATGGGCGCCGGGATCGCCCAGGTCTGCGCGGAGGCCGGCGTCGAGACCGTCGGCCGCGAGGTCGCTGCGGAGCTCGGCGAGCGCGCACACGAGCGGATCGCCCATTTCCTGACGCGCAAGGTCGAGAAGGGCCAGCTCGACGAGGCCGAGCGCGATGCCGCGGTCGCACGTCTCTCGACGACGACCGAGCTCGCCGACCTCGCGGGGTGCGATCTCGTGATCGAGGCCGCGTTCGAGAACCTGGAGGTCAAGCAGCAGCTCTTCCGCGAGCTCGGGACCGTCGTGCGGCCCGACGCGATCCTGGCGACGAACACCTCGGCGCTCTCGGTGACCGAGGTCGCCGCTGCCGCCGAGCACCCGGAGCGGGTCGTCGGCATGCACTTCTTCAACCCGGCGCCGCTGATGCCGCTCGTCGAGGTCGTCCGTGCCGAGCGCACGGCCGCCGAGCCGTACGAGACCGCCTTCCGCTTCGCCGCCGAGACGCTCGACAAGCAGGCGATCCGCTGCAACGACACGCCCGGCTTCGTCGTCAACCGGATCCTGATCCCGCTCCTCAACGACTGCATCCGCGTCCTCGACGAGGCCGGCGTCTCGACGGAGGATCTCGACAAGGCGATGAAGTTCGGCGCCGGCTGGCCGATGGGGCCGACGACGCTCGTCGACCTCGTCGGCATCGACGTCCACGAGCACGCCTCGGAGGCGCTGTACGCGAAGCTGCGCGAGCCGCGGATGGCGCCGCCGCCGCGGCTCGTCCGGATGGCGAACGCGGGCAAGCTCGGCCGCAAGTCGGGCGAGGGCTTCTACCGCTACGACGGCTGAGGACGACGTCCGGGGCTGCGCCTAGCCTGCGGGCGTGGCGATGTGCGCGCTCTGCCGGCGGACGCTCCTCGCGGGGGAGCGGTTCCGCACCTACGTCGGCGACCGCGCCCGCGAGCACGCCGTCTGCGAGCTCTGCGAGGAGGACGCGCAGCGTCTCCGCTGGTACCGCGGCGGGCGCGGCTTCGAGACCGTCCGCGCGACGGGGCTCGCGCAGAGCGTCCGCAAGGTCGCCTAGGCAGCGGCGGGCAGGTGGACCGGCGCCGCGACGGGCGCCGGCTCGGCGACGCGTCGCGCCGGCGCCGGCGGCTCGGCCGCGACCTCGGCGAGCGTGACCGCGTGCATGGCCGCGAGCGCGGCCAGCTCGAGCAGCCGCGACGCGTCCGCCTCGTCCGCGCCCGCGCCCGCGAGCGCGCGGGCGAGGCCGTCGATGTGGCTCGACATCCGGTAGGCGACGGCGTCCGCGGTCACGCGCTCTCGGTTCGTTCCCACGGCTCCTGCTCCTGCCCCGCGCGCACGCGCCGCATCGGCACGCCGAGCCGCGCCGCGGCGAGCGGGATCGAGGCTCCCTGCACGATCACCGAGAAGAGGACGACGATGAAGACGAGGTCGTAGATGCGCTGCCCGTCGCGGACGCCGGCGAGCAGCGCGAACGCGGCGAGCAGGATCGGCACCGCTCCCTTCAGCCCGCCCCAGGCGACGAACGCGCGCTCGCCGGGACGCAGCCGCACCGGCAGGAGCAGCGCGCCGACCGCGAGCGGCCGCGCGACGAGCGCGAGGAAGAGCGCGAGCACGATTCCCTCGCCCCAGCGCCCGCCGGGGATCTCGCCGAGCGTCACGGTAACGCCGAGCGCGACGAAGACGACGATCTCCGCGACGTTCGAGAGCGCGCTCTGGAAGATCTCGATCTCGTGCTTGAACGGCGCCTGCGCGTCGCCGACGATCAGCCCCGCGACGAAGACGGCGAGGAAGCCGGAGCCGTGCGCGGCCGAGGCGGCGCCGTAGACGACGCCGGCGGCGGCGAGCGTCCGCACGGTGTGCAGGCCGGTGTTCTCGAACTCGATCGCGCGCAGCAGCCACGACTCGACGAGGCCGCCGGCGAGCCCGATCGCGAGCCCGACTCCCATCTCGATCCCGAACTCGCGGCCGACGATCCAGAACGAGGAGCCGGGGTGCGTCGCGAGCGCGATCATCCCGATCATCAGCGCGATCCCGACCGGGTCGTTGGCGCCGGACTCGCCCTTGAGGATCGTCCCGGTGCGGCCGGCGATCTCGCGGCCGCCGAGCACCGAGAACATCACGGCCGGGTCGGTCGGCGCGACCGCCGAGCCGAGCAGGCCGGCCGTGATCCAGCCGAGGCCGAGCGCCCAGTGCGCGAAGACGGCGACGATGCCGGCGGTCGCGAAGGTGCCGAGGACGCCGAGCGAGACGATCGGCACCGCCGCGAGCCGGAAGCGGCGGCGGCCGATGTCGAAGCCGCCGGCGAAGAGGATGACGACGAGCGCGACGACCGCGAGCCGCTCGACGTCGCGCACGGCGAGGTAGGTGCCGAGGTGCGGGTAGATGTCGCTCGCCACGGCGGCGGCGACGAGGAAGACCGCCGGCGCCGGGATCGGCACGAACTCGGTCAGCTTGGCGGCCGCGAGCGCGATCGTGAAGCCGCCCGCGACCACGAGCACCACCGTCCCGAAGTGGACGACCTCGCGCACGCGAGGCACTCTACGGGAGCCCCCAGCCGGCGCTTTCCAGGCGGGCTCGAGCCACTTACACTTTTCTTACGGTTCGCTCATTGGGGGAACATTCGAGATGTCGATACTGTCGTCGGGCGTGAAGCGGCTTCTCCTCATCCTGCTCGTCGCGCTGGCGACCCCTGCCGTCGCCGTCGCCGGCCCGCGCGACCGGACCGACGGGACGCTCGCGGTCAGGGACGCGCGCGGGATGATCGTGATCACCGCGCGCGGCACCGTGCTCGGCCGCGTCGACCGCGGCGCGGTGACGATCACCGACCTGAACCCGTTCGACACGAACGGGCCGCAGGTCGTCGGCGCGGACGACCAGCAGGTCGACCCGAACGACCCCAGCACGACGACGTGGAGCGGCACGAACATGCGCTTCCGCTTCGTCGGCTCGAGCTACAAGATCACGCTCGTCGGCCGCGGCATCGACATCGCCGCCGTCGGCCAGGGCAGGGTCCGCTTCCCTGTCAGCGGCACCTCGAACGACGGGCAGTTCTCGCTGGACGGCGCTCCCTTCCAGGACGTTCCGGCGCTGCCGTTCGCGGGCTCGTTCGGCGGTCCGAGCATCGTCGGAGGCTAGCGCGTGGCCGCGGGCCAGCAGACGGTGCTGATCGTCGAGGACGAGGCGTCGATCGCCTCGTTCGTCTCGCTGTACCTGAAGAACGCGGGCTACGCGGTCAAGGCCGCGGCGACCGGCGCCGACGCGCTCGCGCAGGTCGCCGCGCAGACGCCGGACCTGATCGTGCTCGACCTGATGCTGCCGGACATGGACGGGATCGAGATCTGCAAGCGGATCCGCCAGCGCTCCGACGTCCCGATCCTGATGCTGACCGCCCGCGACGAGGACGTCGACAAGATCATCGGGCTCGAGGTCGGCGCCGACGACTACCTGACGAAGCCGTTCAACCCGCGCGAGCTCGTCGCCCGCGTCAAGAGCGTGCTGCGCCGCGCGACCCCGGAGAAGCGCCGCCCCGAGGCGGAGGTGATCCGTCACGGCGACCTGACGATCGACGCCGGCCGCCGCGAGGCGCGCGTCGGCGAGGAGGAGATCCAGCTCGCGCCGAAGGAGTTCGACCTGCTCTGGGAGCTGCTCGACCACCGCGGGCTCGTGCTGACGCGCGACCAGCTGCTCGAGCGCGTCTGGGGCTACACGTTCGCCGGCGACACGCGCACCGTCGACGTCCACGTCCGCCAGCTCCGCCGCAAGCTCGGCGACGCCTCGCCGATCGTCACCGTCTGGGGCGTCGGCTACAAGGTCTCCCCGGCCCGCGAGCCGACACAGGCGGCCTAGCCCGATACGCTGAGCGGGCATGTATCGCTCGCTCCGCTTCAAGCTGCCGGCGATCTTCCTGACGGGGATCGTGCTGGCGGGGCTCGTCTCGACCGCGCTCGCGGTGCGGCTCTTCCAGCAGTACACGCACAACCGCACCGAGACGCAGCTGCGGCGGGAGGCGCGTGGGATCGCGGCGCTCTACGTCGACATCGGCATCCGCGGCCTGATGGAGAACTTCCGCGGCGAGACGATGTCGCAGGCGACGGGCGATCTCGTCTACTACGCGCCGCGCGCGGTCGGGATCGTGCCGTTCCCGGGGCAGCCGCAGCCGCTGAACACGCTGCCGCCGTTGAAGGCGAAGCAGATCGAGCTGCTCGACAAGGGACGGACGCTGACGCTGACGATCGACCCGCCGGGCGAGACGGGCGCCCTGCTCGCGGCCGCCGCGCCGGTGCGGGCCGGCCGGATCGCGCTCGGCGCCGTCGTCGTCGGCACGCCGAAGTCGCAGCTCCGCAGCAACTGGCTGACGCTGATCGAGCGGCTCGCGCTCGCGTTCGCGGGCGGCATCCTCGTCGCCGGCGCGCTCGGCTGGTACCTCTCGCGGCGGATCACGCGGCCGGTGCTCGCGCTCTCCGACGCCGCCGACGCGATCTCGCGCGGCAACTACGAGGTCGACCTGCCCGCGGTGCGCGGCGGCGACGAGATCGGCCATCTCGCCGGGCGCTTCCGCGAGATGGCGGCGCGGCTCGCCGAGGCGGAGCAGCTCGAGCGGAACTTCCTGATGAGCGTCTCGCACGAGCTGCGCACGCCGCTGACCGCGATCCGCGGCCACGTCTCGGCGATCCGCGAGGGGCTGATCGACGACCCGGAGCTGCAGGACCAGTCGCTCGAGATCGTCGAGAGCGAGTCGGTGCGGCTCGAGCGGCTCGTGCAGGACGTGCTCGACCTCGCGAAGCTGGACACGCACCGGTTCACCGTGCTGCGCGAGGAGGTGGACATGGAGGCGCTCATCGACCGCGCCTACGGCGCCTTCGCCGAGGAGGCGCGGCGGCGCGGGATCGAGTATCGCCGCGAGCTGCGGGCGGCGCCGGTGATCGAGACCGACGGCGATCGGGTGCTGCAGATCATCTCGAATCTGCTCGCGAACGCCTTCCGCTGGACGCCCGACCGCGGCCGGATCGGCGTCGAGCTCGTCGCCGGCGACGGCACGGTCGCGGTCGCGGTCGAGGACACGGGGCCGGGGATCGCGCGGGCCGACCAGGAGCGGATCTTCCGCGCCTTCTGGTCGCGCGACGACGCCGGCACCGGGCTCGGGCTCGCGATCGCGCGCGAGCTCGCGGTCGCGCTCGGCGGGCGGATCGAGCTCGCGAGCGAAGTCGGCTTCGGCTCTCGCTTCGAGCTCGTGCTGCCGGCGACCGAGGTGCGCTACGCCGAGCCGGCGGTCGCTCAGCCGGCATCGCCGGACGAGGAGCGCCGCTCCTCGATCCGGTAGACGATCGCGCCGCCGCCCGCCGCCTGGAACCGCTCCTCGAGCCGTGCGAGGCGCTCGTCGACGCCCTGCCAGCCGGAGACGACGAGCTCGACGAGCACCGCGAGGTCGTCGACGCGGGCGTGCCGCTCGGCGAGCGCGTCGCCCTCGAGCCGCTCGAGCCGGCGGATCACCTGGTTCATCAGGCCGCGCACCTCGGCGAGCTGACGCGCGACGGGCAGCGCCTCCTCGCGGACGCCCTCGCGCACGGCCGCGCCGACCGACTCGGGCAGCGCGCCCTGGAGCTCGTCGGCGGTCTGCGCGAGCGCCTCGATCTGGATCCGCGCCCGCTCGAGCGCGGCCTCGACCGCGGCCGGGTCGACGCGGCCTTCGGCGGCCGCCTCGATCCGCTCCTTCGCCTTCTCGATCGCGCTCTCGTCCACGAAGGGGAACGGTAACGTGGCCGCCGGACGGACGACCCGATGAAGGCCTTCGAGCTCGACTACGACCTGCCCGACGAGCTGATCGCGCAGCAGCCGGCGGCTCGCCGGGACGACTCGCGGCTGCTCGTCTACGACCGCGCGACCGGCGAGGTACGCCACCGCCGCTTCCGCGACCTGCCGGAGGAGCTGCCCGCGGGCGCGCTCGTCGTCGTCAACGACACGCGGGTGGTGCCGGCGCGGTTGCACCTGCGCCGCGAGAGCGGCGGCGCGGTCGAGGTGCTGCTCGTCGAGCGGCTCGCAGGCGAGGAGTGGGAGGGGCTCGCGCGGCCGTCGCGGAGGCTGCGCGCGGGGGAGCGGCTCGGCCCGGTCGAGCTGCTGGAGCCGCTCGGCGAGGGCCGCTGGCGGCTGCGCCTGCACGGCCGCCCCGACGGCGAGGCGCCGCTGCCGCCGTACATCCACGAGCGGCCCGCCGACCCGGAGCGCTACCAGACCGTGTACGCGGTCGAGGAGGGCTCGGCGGCGGCGCCGACCGCCGGGCTCCACTTCACCCCGGAGCTGCTCGCGCGGCTCGACGTCGAGCGCGTGACGCTGCACGTCGGCCTCGACACCTTCCGGCCGCTCGCCGTCGACGACCTGGCCGAGCACCGGCTGCACGGCGAGCGCTACGAGGTGCGTCCCGAGGCATGGGAACGGATCGGCGCCGCGCCGGACGTGGTCGCCGTCGGCACGACGACCGTGCGCACGCTCGAGACGCTCGCCCGCGGCGCCGCGCTCGCCGGCCGCACCGAGCTCTTCGTCACGCCCGGCTTCGCGTTCCGCCGCGTCGATCGGCTCGTGACGAACTTCCACCTGCCGCGCTCGACCCTGCTCGCGCTCGTGATGGCGTTCGCCGGCGTCGAGGAGACGCGCCGCCTCTACCGGCTCGCGGTCGAGGAGCGCTACCGCTTCTACTCGTTCGGCGACGCCATGCTGATCCTCTGATCTATCGCTTCGACTGGAACTCCGACCAGTGGACGGGGCGGGAGATCTGCGAGCGCGCCGCCGATCTCCTCGGCGAGGACCCGAAGCGAGGCCCTTGGAATTGACGTCCGTCTAGGGTCTCGCGGGCGGTCTCGTCGATCTCCGCGCTGTGCTGGCTCGTGGCTTTCCTCGTCGGAATCGGGCGAATCGCGGATGTCACCGCCCAACTCGTCGCGGCGGCGGCCGCTCGGATCCTGCTCTGCGTCGTGGATGCTCATTCCGATGGCGTACCGCTACCGTGCGCGCGTGAGCTTCGACGTGACCGCGACGGACGGGGCCGCGCGGGCCGGTGTGCTCCGCACCGCCCACGGCGAGATCCGCACGCCCGCGTTCATGCCGGTCGGGACGAAGGGCACCGTCAAGAGCCTGCACCCGGACGAGGTGCGCGAGGCGGGCGCGCAGATCCTGCTCGGCAACACCTACCACCTCCACTTCCGGCCCGGCGAGGACGTCGTCGCGGCGCTCGGGGGGCTGCACCGCTTCATGGGCTGGGACGGGCCGATCCTCACCGACTCCGGCGGCTACCAGGTCTTCTCGCTCCGCGACACGCTGCTCGCGGTCGACGACGACGGCGTCTCCTTCCGCTCGGTCTACGACGGCGCGGCCGCGCGCTTCACGCCGGAGCTCGCGGCGGCGATCCAGGCGAAGCTCGGCTCCGACGTCGCGATGTGCCTCGACCAGGTGCTGCCGCCCGCGCTGCCGCGGCGCGAGCTGGAGGACGCCGTCCGCCGCACGACGGTGTGGGCGGAGCGGCAGCGCCACGCGCCGCGCGCCGAGGGGCAGCTCCGCTTCGGGATCGCGCAGGGCGGCGTCGACCGCGAGCTGCGCCGCCGCTCGACCGAGGAGATCGCCGCGCTCGACTTCGACGGCAACGCGATCGGCGGCCTCTCGATCGGCGAGTCGCGGCAGGAGATGTTCGACCTGACCGCGTTCTCGGCCGGGCTGCTGCCGGCCGACCGGCCGCGATACTTCATGGGGATCGGCGATCCGGAGGGGATCCTGCGCGTCGTCGAGGCCGGCGTCGACATGTTCGACTGCGTGCTGCCGACCCGCACGGCGCGCACCGGCTCGGCGCTGACCTGGGAGGGACGGCTCAACCTGCGCAACGCCCGCTTCGCGCGCGACGAGCGGCCGCTCGACGAGGGCTGCGGCTGCCCGGCCTGCACCCGCTTCTCGCGCGCGTACGTCCGCCACCTCGTCAACCAGCAGGAGCTCCTCGGGCTGCGCCTGCTCTCGGCCCACAACATCCGCTTCCTGCTCGACCTGACCGCCGGCGCGCGCACGGCGATCGAGCAGGGCCGCCTCCGCTCCTACGCGGACGACGTGCTGACGCGGCTCAGGTTGGCTACGGTGGCGTAGTGCAGGTCATCCTTCCGCTGGTCGTCCTCCTCCTGCTCTTCTGGTTCTTCGTCGTGCTGCCGCAGCGGCGCCGCCAGCGCGCGCACGCCGGCATGCAGGACGCGCTCGCCGCCGGCGACGAGGTGATCACCGCCGGCGGCCTCCACGGCGACGTCGTCGAGGTCGACGAGTCGGTGCTGCGCGTCGAGATCGCGCCCGGGACGGTCGTCCGCGTCGACCGCCGCGCCGTCGCCGCACGGATCGAGGCCGAGCCCGAAGAGCCGCAGGAACCGGTCGAAATCGGATCTGCGATGGACGAGAAGCACGGCTAATCTGTTCCGGAACGCCACGTGCATTCCCGTCGCTCGCACCTTACCCTCTTCGCGCTGATCGTGGCCGCACTCGTCGGCGTCGCGCTGCTCGCGGCGCCCGGCTCGCCGGTGCAGAAGAAGCCGACGCTCGGGCTCGACCTGCAGGGCGGGCTCGAGGTGGTGCTGCAGGCGGTGCCGCCGAAGGGTCACAAGCTGACCTCGGACGACCTCGACCGGTCGGTCTCGATCATGCGGAACCGCGTCGACAAGCTCGGCGTCTCGGAGCCGGAGATCCGCAAGCAGGGCTCGAACCAGATCGTGATCGAGCTCGCCGGCGTCCACGACCCGGCGAAGGCGGCGGCGATCATCGGCAAGACCGCGCAGCTCGAGCTGTACGACCTCGAGACCTCGGTCACCGGCCCCTCCAAGGGCGCCGGCGCCGGCCAGATCGTCGCCAAGACCCGGCTCTACGACCTGCTGAAGCCGGTCGAGGCGAAGGCGAAGCAGGGCGAGCCCTCGACCTACTACCTGTTCAACGCGAAGAAGCGCCTGCTCGCGGGGCCGATCGGCTCGAAGGCGGCGATCGAGAAGATCCGGGCGAAGAAGTCCGGCAAGACGACGCTGCTCGCCGTGCCGGAGCACATGGTCGTGATCACCTGCGACAGCGTCTCCTCCGCCGTCTGCCCGGGCCTCGCGGCGGCGCCGACGCCGGGCCAGGAGTACTTCTACCTCTTCGAGCACGACACGACCGGGCCGAACCCGGTGCCGCAGATGACCGGCTCCGATCTCGACCTCTCCGGCACGCGGCAGGACATCGACCCGAACACGAGCCAGCCGGTCGTGCTGATGAAGTTCACCTCGAAGGGCAACAAGCTCTTCCACGAGGTGACGAAGGCCGAGGCGGTGCGCGGCCGTGCGCTGGGCTTCGCGCAGCACTTCGCGATCGTCCTCGACAACCAGATCCGCACCTGGCCGCAGATCGACTACACCGACCCGTCGCTCGCGAACGGGATCGACCCGACCGGCTCCGGCGCGCAGATCACGGGCCTGCAGTCGCTGCAGGAGGCGAAGGACATCGCGCTCGTGCTGCAGACCGGCGCGCTGCCGGTCAAGTTCAACACGATCGAGCGAACCGACGTCTCGGCGACGCTCGGCAAGGACTCGCTCTCGCAGGCCTACAAGGCGGCGATCGGCGGCCTGATCCTCGTCTGCCTGTTCCTGCTCCTGCTCTACCGCTTCCTCGGCCTGGTCGCGGTCGTCGGGCTCGCGATCTACGGCGCGTTCCTGTACGCGGCGATCCTGCTCTTCAACGTGACGCTGACGCTGCCGGGCTTCGCGGGGATGATCCTGACGATCGGCGTCGCGGCGGACGCGAACGTCGTCATCTTCGAACGCGTGAAAGAGGAGTACCGCGCGGGCAAGTCCGTGCGGGCGGCGATCGCGAACGGCTATGCGAAGGGCTTCCACACGATCGTCGACGCGAACGTCGTGACGGCGATCACGGCGCTCGTGCTGTTCGCGGTCGCGACCGCGGGCGTCAAGGGCTTCGCGCTGATGCTCCTGATCGGGACGGTAATCTCGCTGATCACCGCGGTCGCGGCGACGCGCGCGATGCTCGGCCTGCTCGCCGGCTTCCGCTGGTTCGACAACCCGCACTTCATGGGCGCCCACGGCACGCAGAAGGGCCGCTGGCTGCAGATCGACTTCGCGAACCGCGCCAAGTTCTGGTTCGCGTTCTCCGGCATCTTCCTGCTGATCGCGGCGGTCTCGCTCGGCGCGCGCGGCCTCAACCTCGGGATCGACTTCAAGGGCGGCACGCAGATGACGTTCGCGACGCCGAAGCCGACCTCGCTCGACCTCGTCCGCGCGCAGACGGCGCGGATCGGCCACTCGAAGGACGCGGTGATCCAGGGCCGCGGCACCCAGACGAACGGCAACTTCTACAAGCAGTTCCAGGTGCGGACGAAGCACCTCGAGCCGGCGCAGCAGACCGCGCTCGAGAACGACCTGAAGAAGGCGGTGAACGCGCAGAAGTTCGGCGTCCAGAGCGTCTCCTCGAGCTTCGGCGCGCAGATCGCGCGGCTCGCGATCGTCGCGATCATCGTCTCGCTGCTGCTGATCGTGCTCTACATCACGATGCGCTTCCGCGCGGTCGGCGGCTACAAGTTCGCGATCCCGGTGATCGTCGGGATGCTGCACGACGTCCTGATCACGATCGGCATCTACTCGCTGTCGGGCCGCGAGGTGACGCAGTCGACGGTCGCGGCGATCCTGACCGTGCTCGGCTACTCGATCTACGACAACATCATCATCTTCGACCGCGTGCGCGAGAACGTGCCGCTGATGCGGCGGGCGCCGTTCGACGAGATCGTCAACGTCTCGCTCTGGGAGACGATCCGCCGCTCGCTGGCGACGACGTTCATCACGCTGCTGCCGATCGGCTCGCTGCTCTTCTTCGGCGGCGACACGCTGAAGGACTTCGCCTTCGCGCTGCTGATCGGGATCACCTCCGGCGCGTACTCCTCGATCTTCATCGCCTCGCCGCTGCTTTCCTGGTGGAAGCAGCGCGACCCGGAGTACGCGCGCCGCCGGCCGACCGTCGCGGTCGGCGACGGCGACGTCGCGCTCGCCCGCGCCGAGGGCGCCGCAGCCGCGCAGCCTGCCGTGCAGGCGGTCGCGCACCCGGTGCACGCGACCGAGGAGGCGATCTCTCGCTCGCAGGCGAAGCGCGAGCGCCGCAAGCAGCGCCGCCGCGCCAGGCCGCACGGCCGCGCGCGCTAGCTGGGCTCACGCGACAGAAGCGGTCGCGTAGCCGAGGTTCGGTCGGCAATACGTGGCGGGCTATCGCGATGACCGACCCGCTCTTCCACGTGGTCGCCGGACGTCCCGAAGCCGGACGCTCGCAGTCAGCAGCCAGACGCTCCAACTCCTGCTGCGCCGTCCGCACGACCGCGACCGGCAACCGCCCGGCCACGCCGACTCCCGCTGATATGCTACAGTACGTGCTACATGACCGAGCGCGTCGGCATTCGCGAGTTGCGCCAGAACCTCTCGAAGTGGATTCGCCGCGTCCAGGAGGGCGAGAGCTTCGAGGTGACCGAGCGGGGGCGCACGGTCGCGGCGCTCGTGCCGCCGCTGCAGGCTCAGGATCCGGCGATCGCGCGGCTCGTCGCGGAGGGGCGGATCGCTCGCGTCGGGCGCGGGAGCTTCGACGATCTCGCCATCCCGGACGCGCCGCCGGGGGCGCGGCCGTTGAGCGAGCTCCTGGACGAGATGCGCGAGGACGAGATCTGACCGCGCTCTACCTCGACTCGTCGGCGCTCGTGAAGCTCGTCCTGCGCGAGCCCGAGTCCGACGGGCTCGTCGAGGAGCTGCGCCGGTGGAACGCACACACGACGAGCGTCGTGGGCGACATCGAGACGCGGCGGATCGCCAGGCGCGGCGGCGCCGATGCCGCGGCCGCGCTCGGCCGCGTCTCGCTCGTCGAGCTGGACGACCGCGTCCGCGAGCTCGCCGTCGACGTCTCGCCGGCCTTGCGCGCGCTCGACGCGATCCATCTCGCCACCGCCCTGTCGCTCGGCGACGCCGTCGGCGGCTTCTGCTGCTACGACCGGCGGCTCGCGGCCGGTGCCGAGGCCGCCGGCCTGAACGTCCTCGCGCCGGCGTAGCTACGCTGCGCGCATGGCCGCGCCCGGCAGCAACGAGCTCCGCGATCTCGCGGAGCGGCTCGTGCTCGCCGGCTTCGGCGCGCTCGCGCTGACCGCCGACCGGGCCGAGAGGATGGCGGACGACCTCTCCGAGCTCGGCGGCGTGCGCAAGGACGAGGCGCGCGCGGCGATCGACGAGCTCGGGGCGCGCTGGCGCGGCGACGCCGTCCGGATCAGCGAGCGGACGCGCGTCTCGCTCGCCGGCCTCTTCCGCGAGCTCGGGCTCGTCACCCGCGATGACTGGGACGAGCTGGAGCTCCGCGTCGCGCAGCTCGAGCACCGGCTGCGGCTCGTCGAGGGCGAGCCCGCCACGCCGCCGCCGCCGCACTAGTCCGTTACGCTGGCCCCATGACCGAGCAACACGAGTACCTGACCCGCAAGCAGCACGACGAGCTCGAGCGCGAGCTGGCCGAGCTCGAGGGACCGCGCCGCGCCGAGGTCGTGCAGGCGATCAAGACCGCGCGCGAGTTCGGCGACCTCTCGGAGAACTTCGAGTACCACGCCGCCAAGAACGAGCAGGGCCTGCTCGAGGCGCGCATCCGCACGCTGCGGCACCGGCTCGAGACCTCGGAGATCGTCGAGAACGCTGGCAGCGACGTCGTCTCGGTCGGCTCGTCGGTCGAGATCGAGACCGACGACGGCAAGACGATGACGATCGAGATCTCGAACCTCACCAAGCCGGGCGCCGTCTCGCCGACGGCGCCGCTCGGGGAAGCGCTGATGGGCGCCCGTGCCGGCGACGAGGTCGAGGTCGCCGCGCCGCGCGGCACCTGGAAGGCGCGCGTCCGCACGATCCGCGCCGCGTAGCCGTTCCTTCTTCCTTGTGACACAGTGTCACAAGGGACCGGCGGCGCAGGGATCTCGCGGCCTCCGTGCAAGACTAGAGCCCCGTGTCGACGACCCGGAACCTCGGCCGGCTGTCGGAGATCGCGCAGGTCGCGGTCCGGCACGGGTTCGGCTACCTGTTCGAGCGCCACCGGCTGACCGACCTGATCCCGTTCCGCGAGACGGTCGAGCTCCCGTCCGCGAACGGCAGCGGCTCGGCGCGCGGGCAGCACCTGCGCGAGATGCTGGACGAGCTCGGTCCGACCTTCGTCAAGTTCGGCCAGCTGCTCTCGACGCGGCCGGACGTCGTCCCGCCGGACATCATCGTCGAGCTGCGCGGCCTGCAGGACGACGTACGCCCGTTCCCGCTCGAGGACGTACGCCGCGTGGTGGCCGAGGAGCTCGGCCAGCCGATCGAGCGGCTCTTCGTCGAGTTCGACGAGCGGCCGCTCGCCGCGGCGTCGATCGGCCAGGTGCACCGCGCGCAGCTGCCGAACGGCCGCCGCGTCGCCGTCAAGGTGCAGCGCCCGGACGCGCCGCGCCAGATCGAGGCCGACCTCGCGCTGCTCCTGCAGGCGGCGCGGCTCGGCAAGGAGCGCGTCCGCGCCTTCGACTTCATCGACGCCGAGCAGCTCGTCGACGAGTTCGCCCGGTCGATCCGCCAGGAGCTCGACTACCGGCTCGAGGGCCGCAACGCCGAGGCCTTCCACCGCAACTTCGCCGGCCACCCGCACGTCCGCATCCCGCGCGTCTACTGGAGCTACACCCGTGCCCGCGTGCTGACGCTCGAGTTCCTCGAGGGCGAGCAGCTCGCCGACCTCGACCTCGCCAGCTGGTCGCTGGAGGAGCGCCGCCGGCTCGCCTACCTCGTCGCCGAGGGCTGGATGACGATGATCTTCCGCCACGGCTTCTTCCACGGCGACCCGCACCCGGCGAACATCCTCGTGCTCGGCCGCGACCAGGTCGGGCTCGTCGACTTCGGCCTGACCGGCAAGCTGACCGACGACGACATGTCGAAGCTGACGCGGCTCTTCATCGACGCCGCGTCCGAGAACGTCGACGCCCTGCCGAAGCGGCTCTCCGACCTCGGCGTCCGCTATCCGAAGGAGCTCGAGGACCAGTTCCTCGCCGAGCTGCGCGAGCTCTTCTACCGCTACTACGGCGCGCGCCTCTCGGAGATCGACCCGCTGCAGGTGATCCGCGAGGCGTTCGCGCTGATCTACCGGATGAACCTGCACCTGCCGACCCGGTTCGTGATGCTGGACAAGGCGATCGCGACCCTGGGCTCGGTCGGCGTCGAGCTCTACCCGGACTTCAACGTGTTCGAGATCGCGAAGCCGTATGCGCGCTCGTTGATGCTGGAGCGCTTCACGCCGCGGCGCGTCGCCGTCCGCGGCCGCAAGGAGGCGTGGCGGCTCGCGTCGATGGCGGCGGAGGTGCCGTACCAGCTGCACGACATCCTCGAGGAGCTGCGCGACGGCGAGATCGAGGTCGGCTTCGTGCACAAGGGGCTCGACGAGTTCCTCGCGCGGATGAACGTCGCGTTCAACCGGCTCGTCGTCGCGCTCGTCGTCACCGGCGGCCTGATCGGCTCGAGCCTGATCGGGATCTTCGCGAAGACGGGGCCGATGGTGCTCGGGATCAACGTGCTCTCGCTCGTCGGCTTCATCCTCTCGTTCCTGCTCGGCTGCTGGCTGCTCTGGGGCGTGCTGCGCTCCGGTCGCTTGTAGACCGGTCTCGCTGCGGCGGCTGTCGAAGAAACGTCACAGAACCGGCGCAAAGGACATCTGGTCGCGCCGCGGACGCGGCGATAGCTTCGCGCCATGTCCGCAGCACTGGTGATCGCCGAGCCGGAGGAAGCCGCCCGCGGCGTCCTCGAGCGGCACCTCGCCGCCGAGGGCTTTCGCGACCTCGCCGGCGACGACCCGCACGGGCTCGTCGAGCGCTCGCGCCCCGACCTCGTCGTCCTCGGCGATCCCGCCGCGCTCGGCCCGGAGCTCGTCGAGCGGATCCGCGCCGTCCTGCGCCCCCCGGCGGACGGCCCGGACGTCGTCGCGGCCGGGCCGGTGCGTCTCGATCCGCGCACGCGGCGCGCCTCGCTGCACGGCCGGCCGCTCGTCCTCGCGCAGAAGGAGTACGAGCTGCTGCTGACGCTCGCCCGCGAGCCCGACCGGCTCTTCGCACGGGAGGAGCTGCTGCAGTCGGTGTGGGACTACCCGAGCTGGATCCGCACGCGGACGCTCGACTCGCACGTCTCGCGGCTGCGCCGGAAGTTCCGCGAGATCGACCCGGAGACGACGCTGGTCGCGAACGTCTGGGGCCAGGGCTACCGGCTGTTCGCCTAGGAGCTCTAAGCCGCCTCGAGCGCGAGCAGGGCGCGCTTTCGTTCCAGGCCGCCGGCGTAGCCGACGAGCGAGCCACTCGCGCCGACGACGCGGTGACAGGGGAGGACGATCGGCAGCGGGTTCCGGTTCAGCGCGCCGCCGACGGCTCGCGCGGCGCGCGGCCTCCCGATCCGCCGCGCCAGCTCGCCGTAGGTCGCGCGCTCGCCGTAGGGGACGCGCGCCAGCTCGCGCAGCACCTGCTCCTGAAACGCCGGCGCGCGCAGGTCGAGCTCGAGCTCGAAGTCGCGCCGCGCGCCCGCGAAGTACTCCTCGAGCTGCCGCCGGGCCTCGGCGAGGCGCGCCGGGACGCGCAGCACGCGCGGCCCGACCGCGGCGGCGAGCGGCTCGAGCTCCTGCGCGTAGGAGATGCGGCAGACGCCGCGGTCGGTCGCGGCGAGGAGCAGGGTGCCGAGCGGCGAGTCGACGAGGTCGTACGCCGCGTCGAGCAGGCCCGCGGCGGCAGCGGCCTCGCGGAAGCGCCGGTCGAGCTCAGGTGCGATCTGCATGGTTCCTCCTCAGTCTGCGGACCCCGGACGACGCCGCCTGCCTGGCGGCGTCCGCGCTCGAGCCGAGCGCGCTGCCGATCTCCGCGTAGTCCAGGTCGTAGCCGTAGCGGAGGACGACGGCGGCCCGCTCGGTCGGCGGCAGCTCGGCCGTGTACGGCTCGAGCTCGGCGAGCGCGTCGACCCGCTCCTCGGCCGGCAGCTCCGGGAGCTCGCCCCCGGCCGGTCTCGCTCGCCGCCGCTCGTCGAGCGCGACCCGCGTCGCGATCGTGAAGAGCCACGCGCGCAGGTGCCGTCCGTGCCGCAGCTGCGGGTAGCCGCGGAGCGCGCGCAGGAACGTCTCCTGCCACGCGTCCTCCGCCGCCTCGCGGCCGAGCAGCCGGGTCAGGTAGCCGAGCAGCTCGGGCGCGTGCGACTCGTAGAGCCGCTCGAACGGGGGGATCG
>DASSSQ010000147.1:0-22360 GCA_035708405.1 Gaiellaceae bacterium | reverse complement strand
GGTCCCTCCTACCGCTTCCGCACGGTCGTCCTCGGCGACGGCGAGCGCGACGGCTCGACCTGGCGCGGGAACCTCTACCTGCAGGGCCACGGCGACCCGACCCTGAAGACGCGCGACCTGAAGCGGCTCGCCGCGCAGTTGCGGAGCGCCGGCATCCGCCGCGTCACCGGCAGCGTGCTCGCCGACGAGTCCGCCTTCGACAGGCGCCGCACCGCGCCCGGCTGGAAGCCGTCCTTCTACATGGACGAGTCGGCGCCGCTCTCGGCGCTCGTCGTCAACCGCGCGCAGTATCACGGCGAGACGACGCCCGACCCCGCCGGCGCGGCCGCCGCGCTCTTCACCGAGGTGCTGAAGGAACGCGGCATCCGCGTCGGCGGCAGGTCGGCGTGGGGACAGGCCCCCGTGGACGCGTTCCCGCTCGCCCAGGTCGACTCGGAGCCGCTCGTCGACGTCCTCCGCTTCATGGACCGCCAGTCGGACAACTTCACGGCCGAGATGGTGCTGAAGACGCTCGGCGCCGAGGTCGCGGGCCGCGGCACGACCGGCGCGGGCGCCGCCGTCGTCGTCGACGCGCTGAAGGAGGCCGGCGTGCCGCTCGCCGGCGTCCGGATCGCGGACGGCTCCGGGCTGTCTCGGCTCGACCGGCTGACCCCGAGCGCGATCGCGGCGATCCTGACGGCGGCCTGGAGCGACGACCGGCTGCGCAGCCCGCTCTGGCACGCGCTTCCGGTCGCGGGCCGCAACGGCACGCTCGCCGACCGCCTCGAGCGGCGGCCGGCCTACGGCGCCGTGCACGCGAAGACCGGCACGACCGATGTCGCCTCCGCCCTCTCCGGCTACGTCCGCAACCGCTTCGTCTTCGCGCTCGTCCAGAACGGCCACCCGGTCTCGACCTGGTGGGCGCGGGACGCGCAGGACCGCTTCGCGACCGCGCTCGCGGCCCAGTAGCGGCCCCGGCTAGGACGCGAGCAGCTCGGCCAGGTCGTCCTCGCCGAGCAGCGGCACGCCCGCCTTCTGCGCCTTCGCGACCTTCGAGCCCGGATTCTCGCCGACGATCACGCCGGTCGTCTTCCGGGAGACGTTGTCGCTCACCTTCGCGCCCAGCTGCTCGAGCGCGGCGCGCGCCTGCTCCCGCGACCAGCGCTCGAGCGTGCCGGTGATCACGTACTGCGCCCCCGAGAGCGGCCCCTCCTTTGGCAGCTCCTCCTCGCCGAGCTCGAACCGGAGACCGATAGGGGGCGCGCGCAGCTCGTCGACGAGCGCGCGGTTCTGCTCGTCGGCGAACCACTCGGCGATCGACTCGGCGCGGTCGGGCCCGATCCCGTCGACCTCCTGGATCTGCTCCTGCGTCGCGCCGAGCAGCCGGTCGACCGTCTCGAAGTGTCGCGCCAGGTTGACCGCCGTCACCCAGCCCACGTCGGGGATGTTCAGGCCGAAGAGGACGCGCGAGAACGGCTGCGCCTTCGACGCCTCGATCGCGGCGATCGCGTTCCCCGCCGACACCTCGCCCCAGCCGTCGAGCTCGACGAGCTGCTCGGCGCGGAGCCGGTAGAGATCCGGCATCGAGCGGAGCAGGCCCTCCTCCCACAGCCGCCGCACGAACTGCTCGCCGACGCCCTCGATCTCCATCGCCGCCGACACCCAGTTGATCAGCGTCTCGAGCCCGCGCGAGGGACAGGCCCGATTCGGGCAGCGATGCATGACCTCGCCCGCCGGCTTGACGATCTCGGCGCCGCAAAGCGGGCAGTTTGCAGGCATCTCGAAGGGGACAGTCCCCCACGCGTGCGCGCCGGCGGGACCCACGACCTGCGGGATCACGTCGCCGGCCCGCTGGACGACGACCGTGTCGCCCTCGCGGATCTGCTTGCGGTTGATGTCCTCCTCGTTGTGCAGCGTCGCGCGCGAGACGGTGACGCCGCCGACCTCGACCGGCTCGAGCAGCGCCCACGGGTTGAGCGCGCCGGTGCGACCGACGCGGATCATGATCCGGAGCAGCTTCGTCTGCGCGGTCATCGGCGCCCACTTGTAGGCCCGCGCCCAGCGCGGACGCTGGTGGAGCGCGCCGAGCCGCGCCTGCTGGTCGAACGAGTCGACCTTGACGACGACGCCGTCGATCTCGTAGTCGAGCTCCATCCGCCGCGTCTCCCAGTCGCGCACCGCCGCCGCGGCCTCCTCGATCGACTCGACGCGCGCCGCGAACGGATTCGTGCGGAACCCGTGCGCGCGCAGCCACTCGAGCGTCTGCCAGTGCGAGCCGAGCTCGAGGCCGACACGGGCGCCGGTGCCGTAGGCCCAGGTCGAGAGCGGACGCTGCGCGGTCACCTGCGAGTCCTTCTGCCGCAGCGAGCCGGCGGCGGCGTTGCGCGGGTTCGGCGCCGTCTTCTGGCCCGAGGCGGCGAGCTCCTCGTTCAGCCGGCGGAAGCCGGAGAGCGGCAGGTAGACCTCGCCGCGCACCTCGAGCAGCGCCGGCGGGTCGTCGCCGAGCATCCGCAGCGGGATCGCGTCGATCGTGCGCAGGTTGACGGTCACGTCCTCGCCCTGGACGCCGTCGCCGCGTGTCGCGCCGCGCACGAAGACGCCGTCCTCGTAGGTGAGGTTGATCGCGAGGCCGTCGATCTTCGGCTCGATCACGTAGGCGACCGGCTCGTCGGAGTCGAGGCGCTTGCGCACGTCGTCGGCCCACTTCACGAGCGCGTCGTCGGTCGTCACCTTCTCCAGCGAGCCCATCGGCTCGGCGTGGCGCACCTTGACGAAGCGCTCCGAGGGCGGCGCGCCGACGCGCTGGGTCGGCGAGTCCGGCGCGACCAGCTCCGGGTGCTCGGCCTCGAGCGCGACGAGCTCGTCGTAGCGGCGGTCGTACTCGACGTCGGCGACGGATGGGTCGTCGAGGACGTGGTACTCGTACGACCAGCGGTTGAGGAGCGCACGCAGCTCGGCGGCGCGCTCAGAGGGCGGCAAGGAGCTCCTCCGGCGTCGAGACGATCTCGTCGGCGTCGTCGACCTCGTGCATCCCTCCCCAGGTGACCGCGATCGCGTGGACGCCGGCCGCGCGGGCGGCGCCGACGTCGAAGGGGGAGTCGCCGACGTACGCCGCGTCGGCGGCGCGCGCGCCGAGCCGCTCGAGCGCGCAGAGGATCGGCTCCGGGTCCGGCTTGTGGCGCATGGTGTCGTCGGCGGTCACGACCGTGTCGAAGAGCTCGCGCAGCGGCAGGCGCGCGAAGGCGAGCTCGACGGTTGCCCGCCGCTTCGCGGTCACGATCCCGAGCCGCCGCCCCTCCGCGCGCAGCCGGGCGAGGACGTCCTCCATCCCGGCGCAGCACTCGAGCTCGGCGTGCAGCGGCTCGTTGTGGGCGCGGTAGCAGCGGACGAGCTCGTCGACCCGCTCCGGCGCGAGCGCCGCCATCTGCTCGTGCAGGCCGGCGCCTCTGCCGAGCGCGGCCACGCGGACGTCGGGGATCTCCTCGCCGAGCACGGTCCGCGCTGCATGGCGAAACGAGGCGAGGATGATCGGCGCCGAGTCGACGACCGTGCCGTCGAAGTCGAAGAGCACGACGGGAAACCGCATGTGTTCGATCGTATGCGAAGCTTCGGCGTGCTCCTCGGGCTGATGAACGACCCCGCGCGGCCGCTCGCGGACGAGCTCGAGCGGATCGCCGGGCTCGGCTTCGAGCTCGTCGACCTGACGCTCGAGCCGCAGGGCGCGTGGCCGGTCGACGCCGCCGAGGTGCGCCGCCGGCTCGACGCGAACGGGCTCCGCGCGGTCGGCCACACGGCGCCGTTCCTGCCGTTCGCATCCGCCTACCCGGAGCTGGAGCGCGCCGCTCGCGCGATCTACGTCCGCACCTGCGAGGTCTTCTCGGAGCTCGAGGTCGCGCTCGTCAACTTCCACCCGGTCTCGCGCGGCCTGCGCGGAAAGGACGCCGTCGAGCGGAACGCGGACGCCGTCGCCGAGGTGGCGGCGCGGGCGGGCGAGCTCGGCCAGACGGTCATGGTCGAGAACATGGGCTACGCGTTCAACACGCCGCAGGAGCTCGCGCCGCTGCTCGACGCGGCGCCGAACGTCCGCTTCCATCTCGACGTCGGCCACGCGAACATCCGTCCGCAGGGACAGGCCCCGCGGCTCGCCGCGCTGCTCGACGCGTTCGCCGACCGGATCGCGCACCTGCACGCGCACGACAACAAGGGCCGCTACGACGAGCACCTGCCGCTCGGCGTCGGCTCGGTCGACTGGGCCGACACGGTGAGCCGCGTGCGCGTGACCGGCTACGACGGGACGGTGACGCTGGAGGTCTTCGCCGACGAGCCCGCCTACACCCGCGCTTCGCGCGAGCTCTGGCTCGGCTGGTGGGACGGTGCGGTTCGAGCGGGTTGAGCTCGCGTGCGGCGGCCCGGCCGAGACGGCCGACTTCTACGGGGACGGGCTCGGGCTGCCGGTCGACGGAGCGACGGTGCGGATCGGCGAGACGGAGCTCGCCTTCGCGACCGCAGCCGACGAGCCGTTCTACCACTTCGCGCTGCTCGTTCCCGGCGACCGCTTCGAAGCCGCGCTCGCGTGGGCGCGCGGACGAGTCGAGCTGCTGCCCGACCGCGAGACGGGCGAGATCGTCTTCGACTTCTCGAGCTGGGACGCACTCGCCTGCTACTTCCACGATCCGGCCGGCAACGTCGTCGAGCTGATCGCGCACCGCGGTCTCGGCGACAACGGCACCGTCGGCGCCTTCGCGGCCGGGGAGCTGATCGGCCTGTCGGAGCTCGGGCTCGTCGGCGACACCCGCGCGCTCGCGCGCGAGCTGGAGGAGCGGCTCGGCCTCCGCCTCTGGGACGGCACGCTCGACGAGCCCGCGCGGCTCGCCTTCGTCGGGCAGCGCGCGCGTACGCTGATCCTCGCGCCGCCGGGCCGGAGCTGGCTGCCGACCGGCCGTCCGGGCGAGCCCCACCCCGTCGAGGTGGAGCTCGATGCCGGCCGCTACTCGTACCTGACCGAGACGAGGTAGAGCCCGTGCGGCGGCGCCGTCCGGCCGGCCTCGGCGCGCGGGCGGCCGGCGAGCAGCGACTCGATCCGCTCCGGCTCGAGGTCGACCATCGTCCCGACGAGCGTGCGCACCATGTGGCGGAGGTAGGAGTCGGCGGTGATCTCGAGGTCGAGATGGTCGCCGCGCTCGTGCCACGCCGCCGACTCGACGACGCGGACGAAGACGTCGTGCTGCGTCTCGGTCGGCGTGAAGGCGCGGAAGTCGTGCTCGCCCGGCAGCAGCGCCGCGGCCGTGCGCAGCCGCTCGACGTCGAGCGGGCGCGGCAGCCACCAGCTGCGCCTCAGCTCGAACGGCGACGGCTGCCGCCGGCGGAAGATCCGGTAGCGGTAGCTGCGCGCCCGCGCCGAGAAGCGCGCGTGGAAGCCCGGCTCGGCCTCCGCAACCGCGACGACCGCGACGTCGCCCGGCAGCAGCGTGTTCAGCGCCGCCGCGGCGCGCTCCGCCGGTGGGCCGCCCTCGACGTCGGCCGAGACGACGTTGCCGAGCGCGTGGACGCCGGTGTCGGTGCGGCCCGCAACGGCGAGCCCGTCGACCGAGCCGAACGCCTTGCCGAGTGCCTCCCGCACGACGCCCTCCACGGTCCGCAGCCCCGGCTGCGCCGCCCAGCCGTGGAAGGAGCTGCCGTCGTACTCGAGCTCGAGGCGCAGCCGCATGCGGGCATCTTCTCAGCGCCCGGGCTCGATCACCCCGTCGATCAGCCCGTACTCGATCGCCTCCTCCGGGCTCATGAACCGGTCGCGGTCGATGTCCTGCAGCACCTGCTCGACCTCGCGGCCGGAGTGGCGCGCGATGATCTCGGCCATCCGCCGCGTCGTCGAGAGCACCTCGCGCGCGTGGATGTCGATGTCGGCCGGCGTGCCGCGGAAGCCCGCGCTGCCCTGGTGGATCATCAGCTTCGAGTTCGGCAGCGCGAACCGCTTGCCGGGCGCGCCGCCGCAGAGGATCATCGCCGCGGCCGACATGCTCATGCCGACGCAGATCGTCTTCACGTCGGGCCGCACGTGCTGCATCGCGTCGTAGATCGCCATCCCCGCGTACGCCGAGCCGCCGGGCGAGTTGACGTAGAGCGCGATCTCCTTCTCCGGGTCCTCGGCCTCGAGGAAGAGCAGCTGCGCGCAGACGAGGTTCGCGACCTCGTCGTCGACCTCGCTGCCGAGGAAGACGATCCGCTCGCGCAGCAGGCGCGAGTAGATGTCGAACGAGCGCTCGACGCGGCCGTCGCTCTCGACGACCATCGGCACGACCATCCCGACCTGCATTCGATCCCTCCTGCTAGATTTGCAACCATCCGGTTGCACGATATACGCAACCTTACGGTTGCGCGAGAGGAGGCGTCGTGGAGGTCACCCGTGAGCTCGTCCTGCCGGTTCCGCCCGAGGAGGTCTGGGAGGCGCTGACCGATCCGGAGCGGCTCGTGGAGTGGTTCGCGAACGAGGTCGAGCGGGACGGCGACGCGCTCGTCTACCGCTGGGACGACGGCGAGGTGCGCCGCGCGACGATCGAGGAGGCCGACGAGCCGCGCCGCCTCGGCTTCCGCTGGGCGGACGAGGACGGCGGCGACGAGAGCCGCGTCGTCTTCGAGCTCGAGGAGGCCGCCGACGGCACGCGGCTGACGATCACGGAGGAGCCGACCTCCGGCTGGAGCTCGGCGCTCGAGCTGCGCGCGCTCGCCTTCGCCTGCGCATGACCGAGCCGCGCGTCGACGCGGTCTTCGGCGCGCTCGCCGACCCGAACCGGCGCTACCTCGTCGAGGCGCTGGCGGCGCGCGAGACGGCGACGGCGACCGAGCTCGCATCGGAGCTGCCGGTGACGCGGCAGGCGGTCTCGAAGCACCTGGCGGCGCTCGGCGAGGCCGGCCTCGTCGAGTCGGCGCGCGTCGGCCGCGAGACGCGCTACCGGCTGACTCCGGGTGCGCTCGGCGACGCGCTCGGCTGGATGGAACGCGTCGGCGCGCGCTGGGACGACCGCCTCGCGCGCCTTCGCCGGCACCTCGGCGGCTGATCCGGCCATGTCCTTTCCCGCTAACACCGGGGACTGTCCCCGGTTGTAAGCGTTATTTGCGAGCGGCGGTCGGATGGAGGAGCGGCACCCCGCCCTCCCAGCCGGCGGCGAGGAGCTCGAGCAGCGTCGGCGGCGTGACCGCCAGCGTGCGACCGCGCGGGCGGCGGCGGCGCTCACGGTAGCCGGCCGCAGTCCAGCGGAGGAGCTCCCGGCCGCGGACGAGCCACGGCTCGCCGCCGTCGAGGACGAAGGCGCCGTCCGGCAGCGCCTCGAGGCGGGTCTCGTGGAGCCGGCGCGCGCGGCCGTCGAGCCGCTCCGCGTGCAGCCGCCGGTCGAGAGGCTCCGCACGCAGGCCGCATAGCTCGACGACGCGGTCGTAGTCGGCCCGCCGGCATTCGGCGCAGGGACGGTGGCCGGCGGCGAACGCCGTCGCCTCGTCGAGGAAGAAGAGCTCCGTGTAACGACCGGGCTGCCGCAGCGGGTGCCGCCGCCGGCCGGGGAACTCGAGCCGGCACGCGATCCAGCGCTTCACCTGCCACTGCCGCCGGAGCTCGCCGCGCGCGTCGTGCAGGCAGCCGCGGTTGCCGTAGACGAGCCCGCGCGCCGGATCGGCGACGATCTCGCCGAGCGGCGTCACCCGGTTCCGGAGCGCCATCTAGCGCGCGGCGTACAGGTCGACCGGCACGCCGTCCGGGTCGGCGAGCTGCGCGTAGCGCTGGCCCCAGAACGCGTCCCACGGCTCCTTCTCGCCGTGGAAGCCGGCGTCGACGGCGCGCGCGTAGACCTCGTCCACCTCGGCGGGGCTCGCGCACTCGAGCGCGAGCGCCGCCTGGTTGCCGGTCGCGCGCCTCCACTCGGGCCGGAAGCTGCGGATCACCTCCTCGGTGTCGAGCATCAGCCGCATGCCGCTCGGCAGCGCCGCGTCGACGTGGCCCTCGTCCGGCGTCTCCGGGACGTCGAGCCCGAGCAGCCGGTAGAAGCGGATCGACGCGGCCATCTCGAAGACGACGATCCCGATCGCGTTCAGCTCCGGCATGCTTGGCAGCCTAATGATCCGCCCGCTCGACGCGAAATCCGCGCCCGACGCCGTGCTTGCGCGCGTCCACGACCTGCTCGCGACCTGCCACGCGGAGGCGAGCCCGGCCGAGCCGTACCGCTCCCCGGCGGACACGGCTGCGTTCCTGCGCCATCCGCCCGCCTCGGAGGCGCGGCTCCACTGGCTCTCGGGCGACGCCGGCTTCGCGCAGCTCAGGCTGCCGCACGGACACGTGGAGGTGGCGGTGCGGCCCGACGCGCGCCGCGCCGGCGCCGGCGGCGCGCTCCTCGCCGCTGCGACGGACGAGGCTCGGCGCCGCGGGCTCCGGCGCCTCACCTGCACCTACGGCACGGACGCGGGCGCCGCCTTCGCCGCCGCCGCCGGCGCGCGGCCGGCGCGCCGCGACGTGCGCTCGCTCCTCCGCCTCGCCGGCTTCGCACACGAGCCCGAGCCGGTCGACGGCTACCGCGTCGAGAGCTGGATCGGCGCCGCGCCGGGGAAGCTCGTCGCCTCCTACGCCGAGGCGCGCCTCGCGATCAACGACGCGCCCGACGACCTCTGGGAGCCGTGGGACGCCGCCCGCGTCCGCGAGCTCGAGCACGCGCTCGAGGCGCGCGACCGCGACGTGCGCGTCACCGTCGCGCTCCGCGGCGACGAGGTCGTCGCCTTCACCGAGCTCCGCGTCTCGCGCAGCGACGGCGCGCTCGGCTCGACCGAGGACACCGCCGTCGTCCGCGAGCACCGCGGCCGGCGGCTCGGCCGCTGGATCAAGGTCGAGTCGCTGCGCGCGCTCCGCCGCGACCGCCCCGACGTCCGGCTCGTGACGACGACGAACGCCGAGGAGAACGCGGCGATGCTGGCGCTGAACGCAAGGCTCGGCTTCAGCCGCGCGGCGACCTACACGATCTGCGTGCTCGAGCTCTGACTACTCGACGGCGCCCGCGGGCACGTGGTCGACCAGCTCGAGGTAAACCATCTCCGCGGCGTCCCCCTGGCGGGGGCCGAGCTTGACGATCCGCGAGTAGCCGCCCGGCCGATCGGCGAAGCGCGGCGCCACCTCGGAGAAGAGCTTGTGCACGACGTCCTTCGAGCGCAGGTACGCCGCCGCCTGCCGCTGCGCGGCGACGTCGCCGCGGCGGCCGAGCGTGATCATCCGCTCGGCGATCGGCTTCACCGACTTCGCCTTCGCCTCCGTCGTGCGGATCCGCCCGTGCTCGATCAGCGCGCAGGCGAGGTTCGCGTACAGCGCCTTGCGGTGCGCCGAATCGCGCCCGAGCTTCCTGCCGGCCTTCGCGTGGCGCATCGCGGGCCTACTCCTCGCCCCGCAGGGTCAGGCCGTGCGTGCCGAGCGTCTCCTTGACCTCCTCGATCGACTTCTTGCCGAAGTTCGGGATCGAGGCCAGCTCGTTCTCCGACTTCGACACGAGGTCGCCGATCGTCTCGATGCCGACGCGCTTGAGGCAGTTGTACGAGCGGACGCCCAGCTCGAGCTCCTCGATCGGGAAGTTCTCCATCCCGTGCGCGAGCGACGGCTCGGCGACGCCCGCCTCCGCCGCGGCGGCCTCGCCGAAGCCCTCGATCCGCTCGATGTCGGTGAAGATCGCGAGCTGCCGGATCAGGATCTCGGCCGCCTGCGCGAGCGCGTCCTTCGGGTCGATCGAGCCGTCCGTCGTGATGTCGAGGCGCAGCTTGTCGTAGTCGGTGCGCTGGCCGACGCGGGCGGCCTCGACGTCGTAGGAGACGCGCCGCACCGGCGAGAAGATCGAGTCGACCGGGATGACGCCGATCGTGTGCTGCGGCCCGCGGTTCAGCTCCGACGGGACGTAGCCGCGGCCGCGGCCGATCGTCAGCGTGATCTCGAGCCGGCCCTTGTCGGACAGGTTCGCGATCTCGAGCTCCGGGTTGAGGATCTCGAGGTCGGCCGGCGCCTCGATGTCGGCCGCCGTCACCATCCCCGCGCCCTTCTTGTTCAGCCGCACCTCGACCTCGGGCGACTCGCCGTGCAGCAGGCAGACGAGCTGCTTGAGGTTGAGGATCACGTCGGTGACGTCCTCGCGGACGCCGGGCAGCGTCGTGAACTCGTGCGCGACGCCCTCGATCTTGACCGAGGTGACGGCGGCGCCCTCCAGCGAGGAGAGCAGCACGCGGCGCAGCGAGTTGCCGAAGGTGTAGCCGAAGCCGCGGTCGAGCGGCTCGATCACGAACACGCCGCGGTTCTCCTGCACCTCCTCGTGCGTGATCTTCGGAATCTGGAATTCCATCAGGGAGCTGCGAGCAGCCATCGACTTCCTTTCGTTACTTCGAGTAGAGCTCGACGATGAGCGATTCCTGCACCGGCGTGTCGATCTCGGCGCGCTCCGGCAGCTTCAGGATCTTGCCGGTCAGGCCCTCGTGGTCGGCCTGCAGCCACGCGGCCACGGACGCCGTCAGGTCGGTCGCGTCGCGGACGACCTGCTCCGCGGTCGAGCCGGATTTCATCGTCACGACGTCGTCGGCCTTCACCTGGTAGCTCGGGATGTTGACCCGGCGGCCGTTCACCTGGAAGTGGCCGTGGCGCACGAGCTGCCGCGCCTGCGACCGCGAGGCGGCGAAGCCGAGCCGGTAGACGACGTTGTCCAGGCGCATCTCGAGCATCCGCAGCAGGTTCTCGCCCGTGATGCCGCCCTGACGGGACGCCTTGTCGTAGTAGGTGCGGAACTGCTTCTCGAGCAGGCCGTAGTAGCGGCGCGCCTTCTGCTTCTCGCGCAGCTGCAGCAGATATTCGCTCTGCTTGATGCGACCGCGGCCGTGCTCGCCCGGCGGATAGCTGCGCCGCTCGATCGAGCACTTCTCGGTCAGGCAGCGCTCGCCCTTGAGGAACAGCTTCATCCCCTCGCGGCGGCACTGCTTGCACTTCGGGTCGAGATTCCTCGCCACTACACGCGCCTCCGCTTCTTCGGGCGGACGCCGTTGTGGGCCTGCGGGGAGACGTCGCGGACGCCGAGGATCTCGAGCCCGGCCGCCTGGAGCGAGCGGATCGCCGTCTCGCGGCCGGAGCCGGGGCCCTTGACGAACACCTCGACCTTCTGCAGCCCGTGCTCCATGCCCTTGCGGGCGCACGAGTCGGCGGTCACCTGCGCCGCGAACGGGGTCGACTTGCGAGAGCCCTTGAAGCCGGCCGAGCCGGCGGACTCCCACGCGATCACGTTCCCCTCCTTGTCGGTCAGGGAGACGATCGTGTTGTTGAACGAGGTCTTGATGTGCGCCTGGCCGATCGCGATGTTCTTGCGCACGCGGCGGCGGGTGCGACCCCTGGTCGCCTGTCGACGGGGAGGCGCCATTACTTCGCCTTCTTGCCGCGGCCGACGGTCTTCTTCGGGCCCTTGCGGGTGCGCGCGTTCGTCTTCGTGCGCTGGCCGCGGAGCGGCAGGCCGCGCCGGTGGCGCAGGCCGCGGTAGCAGCCGATCTCCTGCAGGCGCTTGATCGCCTGCGTCCGCTCGCGGCGGAGGTCGCCCTCGACGGTCAGGTTGCCGTCGATGTACTCGCGGAGCTTCGTGACCTCCTCGTCGGTGAGGTCGCGGATCTTCTCGTCGATCGACAGGCCGAGCGTCGCGCAGATCTGCCGCGCGGTCGACGGGCCGATGCCGTAGATGTAGGTCAGCCCGATCTCGAGCCGCTTCTGGTTCGGCAGGTTGACGCCGGCGATGCGAGCCAACTAGCCCTGCCTCTGCTTGTGCCGCGGGTTCGAGCAGATGACCATGGTCGTCCCGTGCCGCTTGATCACGCGGCAGCGCTCGCACATCGGCTTGACGGACGGACGTACTTTCATCGGCCTTTCCTTCTCGTGGGAGACCGCGCGAAAGCCATGCGGCTTCCGCAGCGGCTGGTCATGGTAGCAGAGCCTCCGCGCCCGCCGTGGTCAGGATGCGGGGCCCCTCGGGGGTGACCGCGACGGTGTGCTCGAAGTGCGCGGACAGGCTCGCGTCCTCGGTCGAGATCGACCAGTCGTCGTCGTGGAGGTAGACCTCGGCGCCGCCGGCGGTGATCATCGGCTCGATCGCGATCGTCATTCCCTCCTGCAGCTTCGGCCCCCGGTAGGAGCCGAGGAAGTTCGGCACCTGCGGGTCCTCGTGCATCGACCGGCCGACGCCGTGGCCGACGAGGCTGCGGATGACGGAGAAGCCCGCCTCCTCGGTCACGTGCTGCACCGCCGACGACACGTCGCCGATGTCGTTGCCGAGCCGCGCCTGCTCGATGCCCGCGTAGAGCGCCTGCTCGCAGACCTCGAGCAGCCGCTCCGCCTGCGGCGAGATCTCCCCGACCGGGTACGTCCACGCCGAGTCGGCGACGAACCCGTCGAGCGTGACGCCGACGTCGATCGAGAGCACGTCGCCCTCGGCGAGCCGGTAGCCGCCGGGGATGCCGTGGACGACCATGTCGTTCGGGGACGCGCAGATCGCGGCCGGGTAGCCCTTGTAGCCCTTGAAGGTCGGCGAGCCGCCGCGGCTGCGGATGTACTCCTCGGCGAGCCGGTCGAGGTCGGCGGTCGTCACGCCGGGCCGGATCGACTCCTGCAGCAGCGCGAGCGTGTCGGCGACGACCTCGCCCGCGCGCGCCATCGTCTCGAGCTCGTGGCGGGACTTGCGGATGATCACGCCGGCGCCTCGATCCGCGCGAGCGCCGCCTGGATCTGCTTCCACACCTCGTCGACCGGCGGCGTGCCGTCGATCGGCGCCACCTTGTCGCGGGCGCGGTACCACTCGACGAGCGGCGCGGTCTCCCTGTGGTAGGCGGCGAGGCGGGTGTCGATCGCCTCCGGCGTGTCGTCGGCGCGCGCGCGCCCGAGCATCCGCTCCCGCGCGACCTCGTCGGGGACCTCGAGGACGAGCACCGCGTCGAGCTCGCGCCCGATCTCGGCGAGCATCGGCTCGAGCGCCTCCGCCTGCGGGAGCGTGCGCGGGAAGCCGTCGAGGACGAACCCGTCGAGCTCGGAGAGCGCCTCGCGGATCAGCGCGATCGTCAGGTCGTCGGGGACGAGCGCGCCGCTCGCCATGATCGGCTCCACCTGCCTGCCGAGCTCCGTCTGCCGCGCGACGGCGCCCCGGAACATGTCGCCGGTGGACACGTGCGGGATCCCGTACTCGCTCGCGATCCGCGCCGCCTGCGTCCCCTTGCCGGCGCCCTGCGGGCCGAAGAGAAGCAGGTTCAGCGCAAGAACCCTTCGTAGTTGCGCATCATCATCTGCGCCTCCATCTGGCGCATCGTGTCGAGCGCGACGCCGACGACGATCAGCACCGAGGTGCCGCCGAGGGCGCGCGCGGTCGCCTGCGAGAAGCCGAACTGGTTGATGAAGATCTCCGGCAGCACCGCGATGATCGCCAGGTAGAGCGAGCCGGGCAGCGTCAGCCGGGTCAGCACGCGGTCGAGGTACTGCGCGGTCGGCGGGCCCGGCCGCAGGCCCGGGATGTAGCCGCCGTACTTGCGCAGGTTGTCGGCCTGGTCGACCGGGTTGAACTGCACCGCCGTGTAGAAGAACGTGAAGACGATGATCAGCAGGCCCTCGAGGATCAGGTACGTGTAGCTCGAGGGCTGGAAGTGCCGGTTGATCGGCCCCTGCGTCGCCGGGAAGAACTGGCCGATCGTCGGCGGGAACGCCATCACGGCGGCGGCGAAGATCACCGGGATCACGCCGGCCATGTTCACGCGCAGCGGCATGTAGGTCGTGCCGCCGGAGGTCATCCGCTGGCCGACCATCCGCTTCGCGTACTGGATCGGGATCTTGCGCTGCCCCTCCTGCATGAAGACGACCGCGAAGACGATGCCGAGCGCGACGAGCGGGAAGAAGAGCTTCTCCATCGGGCCGCCGTTCGCCCAGGCGCTGATCCCGGCGGGCGCCGACGCGAGGATCGAGGCGAAGATCAGCAGCGAGATGCCGTTGCCGATCCCGCGCTTGGTGATCAGCTCGCCCATCCACATCAGCAGCGTCGTGCCGGCGCTCAGCGTCAGGATGATCAGCACGAGCCGGCCGGCGTTCAGCTCCAGGTGCGCCTGGCGCTGGAAGAGGTACGCGTAGCCGGCCGACTGCGCCGCCGCGAGCGCCACGGTCAGGTAGCGCGTGTACTGGTTGATCTTGGCGGTGCCGGCCTCGCCCTCCTTCTGCAGCGCCTCGAGCTGCGGGATGACGACGGTCAGCAGCTGCAGGATGATCGACGCCGTGACGTACGGCATGATCCCGAGCGCGAAGATCGAGAACTGCGCGAGCGCGCCGCCGGAGAACAGGTTGAGCAGGCCGAGCACGGTGCCGCCCTGACCGCCGAAGTAGTTCTTGATCGCGTTCGAGTCGACGCCCGGCGCCGGCATCCAGGAGCCGAGCCGGTAGAGCGCGAGGATCATCCCCGTGAAGAGGACGCGGCGGCGGAGCTCGGGAACCCGCCACGCGTTGCCGAGCCAGCTGAGCATTTCAGGCTCCGCCCGAAACGCTAGTTGCCATCGTCCTCGGGCGCATCGGCGTCCAGGGTAGCCACCTTGCTGTCCCGTCGCGCCTTCGGGCGCGAAGGGACTCTCAGCAGCGTGATCGAGCCGCCTGCAGCCTCGATCTTCTCGCGCGCCGTCGCCGAGACGCGGTGCGCGGTCACCGACAGCTTCACGGCGAGGTCGCCGCCGCCGAGGATCTTCACGTCCTCGCGCGTCGTCCGGATCAGCCCGGCCTGCTTCAGCAACTCCGGCGTCACCTCGGTGCCGGCGTCGAAGCGGGCGAGCGCGGCGACGTTGACCGGCTGCGAATAGGTGCGGAAGGGGCCGATCGGCATCGCGTCCTTCGAGGTCGAGCCGCGCTGCTTGCCGATCCGCATGTAGATCGGCATCTGGCCGCCCTCGAAGCCCGCGCGCATCTTCGCCGAGCCGGAGCGCGCCTTCTGGCCCTTCAGCCCGCGCCCGGAGTAGCGACCCTTGCCCGAGCCCTGGCCGCGGCCGACGCGCTTGCGGTCCTTGCGCGGCTGCGCCGGCTTCAGGTTCGAGAGGTTCAGCTCCTCGGGCACCTAGACCTCCTCCACCTTCACGAGATGCGCGACCTTGCGGATCGCGCCGGCGAGCGAGCCGCTCTGCTCGTGCTCGACGGTGCGGCCGATCCGGCCGAGGCCGAGCGCCCGCAGCGTGCCGCGGTGGCGCTGCGACTGGCCGATCTGGCTGCGTACCTGGGTGATCCTAAGCTTCGCCATCCGCGGTCTCCTCCACGGTAGCGGCCGGCGCCGGAGACGGGGTCTCGGCGGCCTCCGGCTCCTCCTCGACGCGGCGCGGCAGCACCTGCTCGATCCGCAGGCCGCGCGCCTTCGCGACCTCGTCGGGCCGGCGCAGGTTCTGCAGGCCGTCGACGGCCGCCTTCAGCATGTTGATCGGGTTCGTCGTGCCGAGGCTCTTGGCCAGCACGTCGCGGACGCCGCCGAGCTCGAGCACCGCGCGCACGCCGCCGCCGGCGATCACGCCGGTGCCGGGCGAGGCCGGGCGCAGCAGCACGCGGGCCGCGTCGGAGCGGCCGAGCACCTCGTGGGTGATCGTCGTGCCGTGCTTCGGCACCGTGAACAGGTTCTTCTTCGCGTCGTCGACGGCCTTCGAGATCGCCAGCGGCACCTCGCGCGCCTTGCCGTAGCCGACGCCGACGCGGTCGACCTCGTCGCCGATCACGACGAGCGCCGTGAACGAGAACCGCCGGCCGCCCTTGACCACCTTGGCGACGCGGTTGATCTCGACCACGCGCTCCTTGAGCTCTCTCGTCTCGCTGTACTCAGCGGTTGCCACTAGAACTTCAGCCCTCCTTCGCGCGCCGCCTCGGCGAGCGCCTTGACGCGACCGTGGTAGAGGTAGCCGCCGCGGTCGAAGACGACGGCCTCGATGCCGGCCTGCTTCGCGTTCGCGGCGAGCAGCTTGCCCACCTCGGCCGCCTGCTCGGTCTTCGAGCCTTTGAACGACTTCTTCAGGTGCAGCCAGCTGGCGGCCGCGAGCGTGCGCGCCGACAGATCGTCGACGAGCTGCGCCTCGATGCCGCGGTTGGAGCGAAAGACGACGAGACGCGGCCGCTCGGCGGTTCCCTCGACGTGCTTGCGCACGCGCTTGTGGCGGCGGATCCGCGCCTCGCGCTTGGTCAGGGTCGCCATTACGCCCGCTTCCCGACCTTGCGGCGCACGAACTCGCCCTCGTAGCGGATGCCCTTGCCCTTGTACGGCTCGGGCTTGCGCACCGACCTGATCTCGGCCGCGGTCTGTCCGACCATCTGCTTGTCGATGCCCTTGACGATCACCTGGGTCGGCACGGGCACCTCGAAGCTGATGCCGGCGCGCGGCTCGATCACGACCGGATGCGAGAAGCCGACGTTGAGCTCGAGCGACTCGCCGCGCAGGCTCGCGCGGTAGCCGACGCCCTGGATCTCCAGGCGCTTCTCGAAGCCCTTCGTCACGCCCTCGACCATGTTCGCGATCAGCGTCCGCGTCAGGCCGTGCAGCGCGCGGTCCTCGCCGCGCTCGGTCGGCCGGGTGACGGTGATGACGCCGTCCGTCTGCTCGACGGCGATCCGCTGCGGGATCTGCTGCTGCAGCTCGCCGAGCGGGCCGTTCACCTGCACGCGGCCGGGCGCGACCGCGACGGCGACGCCGGTCGGCAGCTCGATTGGTCTCTTTCCGATTCGGCTCATCTCATCCTCACCAGACGAAGCAGACGACTTCTCCGCCGACGCCCTCCTCCTGCGCGCGCCGGCTCGTCATCAGGCCGCGCGACGTCGACAGGATCGAGATGCCCATGCCGCCGAGCACGCGCGGCAGCCGGTCCTTGCGCGCGTAGATGCGACGGCCCGGCTTCGAGACGCGCTTCAGGTCGGTCAGCACCCGCTCGCGGCCGCGGCCGTACTTGAGCTCGATCACGAGCGAGTCGAACGACTCGCCGCTCTCGACGCGGTAGCCCCGGATGTAGCCCTCCTCCTGCAGGAGGCGGGCGATCTCGACCTTCAGCTTCGAGGCGGGCATCGAGGTCGTGTCGTGCAGCGCCTTGTTGGCGTTGCGGATGCGCGTGAGCATGTCGGCGACGGGATCGGTCAGCACCTGTGTCCTCCTACCACGAGCTCCCCCATTACCAGGAACTCTTCGTCATGCCCGGGATCACGCCCTGGTGGGCGAGCTCGCGCAGGCAGATCCGGCAGAGCCCGAACTTCTTGTAGACCGAGCGCGGGCGCCCGCAGCGGTTGCAGCGGGTGTAGGCGCGGGTCCTGAACTTCTGCGGCCGTGCCGCCTTGATGACGAGGGCCTTCTTGGCCACCTAGAACTCCTCCCTGCGTCCGTCGGCGCCCGCGAACGGGAAGCCGAGGCCGCGCAGGAGCGCGCGCGCGTCGTCGTCCGTCTGCGCCGTGGTCGTGATCGCGACGTCGAGGCCCCGGACCTGCTGGATCGAGTCGTAGTCGATCTCCGGGAAGATGATCTGCTCGCGGACGCCGAGCGCGTAGTTGCCGCGGCCGTCGAACGAGTCGGGGTTGAGGCCGCGGAAGTCGCGGATCCGCGGCAGGGCGATCGCGATCAGCCGGTCGAGGAACTCCCACATCCGGTCGCCGCGCAGCGTCACCTTCGCGCCGATCGGCATCCCCTCGCGGAGCTTGAACTGCGCGATCGACTTGGTCGCGCGGCGCATCTGCGCGCGCTGCCCGGCGATCGTCGTCAGCTCCTCGAGCGCGGCGTCGAGCTGCTTCGAGTCGGTCTTCGCCTCGCCGACGCCCATGTTGAGGGTGACCTTCGCGATCCGCGGCACCTCCATGACCGAGCTCTTGCCGAGCTGCTCCCGCAGCTGCTCGCGCAGGCCCTCGTAGGCCTCCTTCATCCGCGGCGTGTAGGTCTCGACGGCGCTCACCGGTCGATCTCCTGGCCGCAGCCCTCGTTCTTGCAGACACGCACCTTGATCGGGGTGCCGTGCTCCTCGCGCACCTTGTAGCCGATCCGCGTCGGCTGCTTGCAGGTCGGGCAGACGAGCATCACGTTCGAGACGTCGACCGCGGCCGCCCTCTCGAGGATGCCGCCGGGGATCACCTGCGCGCCGCCCATGCGGGTCGCGTCGCGCATCGGACGCGGCTTCTGGTGGCGCTTCATCTGGTTCAGGTTCTCGACGATCACGCGCCGCTTGCCGGGCTGCGCGTCGATGACGCGGCCTTCCTTGCCGCGGTCCTTGCCGGAGATCATCCGGACGGTGTCGCCTTTCCTGATCTTCATCGTCTGCGCCATTTCAGAGCACCTCGGGGGCCAAGCTCACGATCTTCATGAAGTTCTTCTCGCGGAGCTCGCGGGCGACGGGGCCGAAGATGCGGGTGCCGCGCGGGTTCCGCTGGTTGTCGATGATCACGGCCGCGTTCTCGTCGAACGCGATCGACGTGCCGTCGTCGCGGCCGAAGGGCTTCTTCGTGCGCACGACGACCGCCTTGACGACCTCCCCCTTCTTGACGGTGCCCTGGGGGGCGGCGGTCTTGACGGTTGCGGTGATGACGTCCCCGACGCGGGCGTAGCGCCGCTTCGAGCCGCCCATCACGCGGATGCAGAGTATCTCACGGGCGCCGGTGTTGTCGGCGACCTTGAGCCGGGATTCCTGCTGAATCACTTCGCGACCTCCACCACTTCGGCGAGCCGCCAGTTCTTCGTGCGCGAGAGCGGACGCGTCTCGACGATCCGGACGACGTCGCCGACGTGCGCCTCGTTGCGCTCGTCGTGCGCGTGGAACTTGCGCGAGCGGCGGATCACCTTCTTGTAGCGCGGGTGGATCTTGATCAGGTCGACCTTGACGACGATCGTCTTGTCCATCGCGTCGGAGACGACGACGCCGCGGCGCTCCTGGTGGCGGCCGATCTCGTTCGCCGGCTTCTCGAGCCGCACGATCGGCTTGCGCTGCGCCGGCTTCTGGCGCGCCGGCTTCGAGCGCTGCCGGCGCTGCGAGCGCGGCAGGTGCTTCTGCGACTTCGCCGGCTTCGCGGGCGGCGCCGGCGCCTCGGGCTCCGCCTCCGCCGCGGGCTCCTCGGCCGCGGGCTCCGGCTCGGCCTCGGCGGCCGGCTCTTCGGCGGGCGGCTCCTCCTCGGCGGCAGGGGCTTCCGGCTCCGGCGTCTCCTCGGCGGCGGGCTCGGCGGTCGCCTCGGGCTCGGGCTCCGACTCGGGCTGCGTGTCGGGCTCCGGCGTCGCGACCTCCTCGGCGGTCGGGGTCGCCTCCGCCTGCGCGGGCTGCTCCTCCTCGACCGCCTCGGTCGCCGGGGTCGTCTCCTCGACCTCGGGCTTCGTCGTCTGCTTCTCGGACTTCTTCTCCGCCATTTTCCTAGCTCTCGATTCTCTCGAGGCGGCTCTGCCGCTCGTTTTGCACCGTCAGGATGCGGGCGATCTCCCGCTTGGCGAGCGCCAGCCGCGCCACGTTCTCGAGCGCGCCCGTCGCCGCCTGGAAGCGCAGGTTGAAGAGCTCCTGGCGCGTCTCGGCGAGCCGCTCCGCCAGATCCTGGTCGTCCAGCTCGCGCAGCTCCTTAGCCTTCAAAGAGGTTCGCCTCCCGCTTCACGATCTTCGTCTTGATCGGCAGCTTCTGCGCGGCGAGGCGGAGCGCCTCCTTCGCGAGCGGCTCCGGCACGCCGGCGAGCTCGAACATCACCTTGCCCGGCTTGACGACGGCGACCCAGCCCTCGGGCGAGCCCTTGCCGGAGCCCATCCGCGTCTCGGCCGGCTTCTTCGTGAACGACTTGTCCGGGAAGAGGTTGATCCAGACCTTGCCGCCGCGCTTGATCTTGCGCGTCATCGCGATCCGGGCCGCCTCGATCTGGCGGTTCGTGATCCAGCCGGCGTCGAGCGCCTTGATCCCGTACTCGCCGAAGTGAACCTGGGTGTGGCCCGTCGAGACGCCTGCGCGGCGCCCCCGATGGAGCTTGCGGAACTTGGTCTTGCGCGGCATCAGCATCGGTCGCTACCCCTTCGTCCTCTTCGTGCCGGGCTTCGGCTTCTCGGCCTCCTGGCCGCCGCCCGACTGCTCCAGCTTCTGCGGCTCCTCGTGCATCGTCTTCGGCGTCGTCGTGTCGGGCGCCTCGCCGACGGGCTTCGGCGTCTGCTCGACCTGCGGCTCGATCACGGGCTGCTCGCGGCCCTCCGCGGAGCGCGCCTGCTCGTCGGTGCGCGGCTTCTCCACCTGCTGGTCGCTCCGCGCGTCCCCGCCGCGCGGAGCGTCCTGCCCGCGCGCGCGGTCGCCCTGGCCGGGGCGAGGGCCGCCAGGGCCGCGTCCGCGACCGCCGGGCCCGCCGGGCCCGCGACCGCCGGGGCCGCCCGGCCCGCGCCCGCCCGGCCGGCGCCGGCGCACGGGGCCGAGACCCTCGCGGTCCTTCTCGCCGCCGCGCCGCCCGCTCTCGCGGGAGGCGCCGAGGCCCTCGGTGACGCCGCCGCGGCGGCGCGCCGTGTCCTGCTCGCCGAGCCGCTGCTCGCGACCGCCCTGCATCCCCTCGTAGCCCTTCGGCATGATCTCGCCCTTGTTGATCCAGACCTTGACGCCGATCCGGCCGTAGGTCGTCTTCGCCTCGGCGAAGCCGTAGTCGATGTCGGCGCGGATCGTGTGCAGCGGCACGCGGCCCTCCGAGTACTGCTCGGATCGGCTCATCTCGGTGCCGCCCAGCCGGCCGCCGCACTGCACCTTGACGCCCGCGGCGCCGGAGCGGATCGCGGAGGCGAGCGAGCGCTTCATCGCGCGCCGGAACGAGACGCGGTTCTGCAGCTGCTCGGCGATCGACTGCGCGACCAGCTTCGCGTCCAGCTCCGGACGCTTGATCTCGTTGATGTTGATGTGGACGTTCTTCTGCGTCAGCGCGTGGATCTCGCGGCGCAGCGCGTCGACCTCTACACCCGACTTGCCGATCACGATGCCAGGGCGCGCCGTGAAGATGTCGATCGTGATCCGCTGCTTGTCCTTGCGGATCAGGATGTCGGAGAGCCCGGCGTGGCTGAGCTTGCCGTAGATGTGCTCGCGGATCTTGACGTCCTCGAGCAGCGCGCCGGCGAACTCCTTGTTGCCGGTGTACCAGTTCGACTTCCAGTCGTGGATGACGCCGACCCGCAGGCCGCCGGGGTGGATCTTCTGGCCCATTAAGCGACGGCCTCCTTCTGCTTGCGCTTCGGCTTCGCGGTCTCGGCCGCCGGCGGCTGCTCCTCCCCGGTGGTGGCCGGGACGGCCTGCTGCCTCGGGCGCTGCGCCTCGGCGGGCGCGCCCTGGACGAGCTTGACGGTGATGTGGCAGGTGCGCTTGTGGATGCGGCCGACGCGCCCGCGCGCGCGGGGGCGGAAGCGCTTCAGCGTCGGCCCCTCGTCGACGACGATCGACGCGATCGCGAGCTCGTCGCCCTCCCACTGCAGCTGCGGGTGCGTCTCGGCGTTGGCGACGGCGCTGCGCAGCACCTTCTCCACGTCGCGCGCGGCCGCCTTCTGGCTGAAGGCGAGGATCGTGCGGGCCTCGGGCACGCTGCGTCCGCGGATCGAGTCCGCGACGAGCCGCGCCTTCCGGGCCGACACGCGCACGTTCTTCGCCTGCGCGCGCACCTCGGGTGCCGTCTCCACGCTCGCCACCTACCGGCCCCGCTTCACCTGGGTCTGGCGGTCGCCCGCGTGGCCGCGGAAGAGCCGCGTCGGGGCGAACTCGCCGAGCTTGTGCCCGACCATCTGCTCGGAGACGAAGACCGGCACGTGCTTGCGGCCGTCGTGGACCGCGATCGTGTGCCCGACCATCTCGGGGAAGATCGTGCTCGTCCGCGACCAGGTGCGGACCATCCGCTTGGAGCCCGAGGCGTTCATCTCCTCGATGCGGCTCATCAGCCGCTCCTCCACGAACGGCCCCTTCTTCGACGACCTGCTCACCGGCTTCTCTCCTTACCGCGGCGCCTGCCGCGCACGATCAACTTGTCCGACTCCTTGTGCTTGGCGCGCGTGCGCTTGCCGAGCGTCGGCACGCCCCACGGGGTGACCGGATGCCGGCCGCCCTTGGACTTGCCCTCGCCGCCGCCGTGCGGGTGGTCGACGGGGTTCATCGCCGAGCCGCGGACGGCCGAGCGCTTCCCCAGCCACCGGCTGCGGCCGGCCTTGCCGACGGTGACGTTCTGGTGCTCGGCGTTCCCGACCTGGCCGATGGTGGCCCGGCAGGTTAGCAGCACGCGGCGCATCTCCCCCGACGGCAGCCGGAGCACCGCGTAGCCGCCGTCCTTGGCGACCAGCTGGATGCCGGTGCCGGCGCTGCGGCCCATCTGCGCGCCCTTGCCGGGCTTCAGCTCGACCGCGTGCACGAGCGTGC
>DASSSQ010000146.1:0-4695 GCA_035708405.1 Gaiellaceae bacterium | reverse complement strand
GCCCGAGCAGGTCGATCTTGAGGAAGCCCGCGTCCTCGCTGGAGTCCTTGTCCCATTGCACGATCTGCCGGCCGGCCATCGCCGCCGGCTGCACCGGCACGAGCTCGACGAGCGGCCGCGTCGAGATCACCATCCCGCCCGGGTGCTGCGAGACGTGCCGAGGCAGGCCGCCGATCTCGGCGGCGAGCTCCCCGAGCGCGCGCCAGCGGGCGGAGGAGTGGTCGCCCGGCAGGCGCGCGATCTCCTCGGCGACCCGGTGCGGGTTGCCCTCGGTCAGGCGCGCGAGCCGCTCGAGCTCCGCGGACGGGAGGCCGAGCGCCTTACCGACGTCGCGGATCGCGCCGCGCGCGTGGTAGGTCGAGAAGGCGGCGACGAGCGCGGAGTGCTCGTGCCCGTAGCGCTCGATCACGCGAACGATCAGCCGCTCGCGGATGTCGCGCGGGAAGTCGAGGTCGATGTCGGGGACGGCGGCGAGCTCGCGGTTGAGGAAGCGGCCGAGCGAGAGGCCGTTCGCGACCGGGTCGACATGCGAGAGCCCGGTCAGGTAGCAGACGAGCGAGCCGACCGAGGAGCCGCGGCCGCGGCCCGGCGGCAGCGCGCGGCGCGGGCTGCCGGGGCCGCGTACCTCGAGCGCGCACTCGCGGGCGAGCTCGAGCACCTCGTGGTGGAGCAGGAAGAAGCCGGAGAGACCGAGGTGGCGGATCAGGCTCAGCTCTTCCTCGAGCCGCTGCCGCGCCGTCCGATCCGAGCCGTAGCGGTCGAGGAGAGCGCGCTCGCAGATCCGCGCGAGCTGCGTGTCGGCGGGGTCGTCGCCGCCGGAGAAGTCGGGGTAACGGTAGCCGAGCTCACGGGTCAGGTCGAACTCGAGGCGGGCCGCGACCTCGACGGTGCGCTCGACGGCGTCGCGCGGCAGCCGCTCCGCCATCTCGGCCGGGCTCAGCAGGACGGACTCGTGGTTGCCGCGCCGCTCGCGCTCGCAGCCGTCGAGCGAGCTGCCGCTCGCGATCGCGACGAGGACGTCCTGCAGGCGCGAACGGCGCGGGTGGTGCGCGTGCGGATCGCCGGTCGCGACGGCGTGGACGCCGAGTGCCGCGGCGAGCTCCTGCAGGCGCGCGTTCCGGCGCGCGTCGCCGCGCTCGTAGGGGCGCTGCAGCTCGACGTAGAAGCGCTCGCGGCCGAAGGCGGCGGCGATGCGCGCGGCGGCCTTCGGGTCGCGGACGGCGAGGCCGTGGCGGGCGCACCCGGAGAGGCAGACGAGACCCTCGCGGCGCTCGAGCAGGGAGTCGAGCGGCAGCGCCGGCGGGAGCGGGTCGCGATTCGGGCGCGGGCGCGTGCCGGCGTGCGCCTCGGTCAGCAGCCGGCAGAGGTTCGCGTAGCCGCGCCTCGTCTCGGCGAGCAGCGTGACATGGCTGCCGCCCTCGAGCGTCACCTCGGCACCGGTGAGCGCGCGGACCTCGAGGTGCTTCGCCGCGTACGCGAACTCCATCGAGCCGTAGACGCCGTCGTGGTCGGTGAGCGCGATCGTCTCGTAGCCGAGCTCGGCGGCGCGGAGCGCGAGCTCCTCCGGTTGCGAGGTGCCGTCGAGGAACGAGTAGGCCGAGTGGCAATGGAGCTCGACGTAGCTCATGCGCGTCCCTCGCCGGCGACGGCTCCCGGGCGGCGGAGCATAATCGGCCGATGGACGGCATCAAGAACGACCCCGGCGAGGGCGAGCGGTTCGAGAACGAGATCAGGACGGTGCTGATCAAGGCAGCGCTGCCGGATTTGACCGTGCTCGAGTTCACGGTTCACGGCGAGGGCTACGACGGGCCCGACCCGCACACCCATGCCGATCACACGGACTCGTTCTACGTCGTCGAGGGCGAGCTCGAGCTGACGCTCGGCGACGAGACCTTCCGGGCCGGGCCGGGCACGTTCGTGGCGGCGCCGCCGGGGGTGCGGCACGGGTTCAAGGTGCCGCCGCAGCCGGGCCCGGTGCGCTTCCTGAACGTCCACGCGCCCGGCGGCTTCGAGCACGAGATGCGCCGGATGAACGCGTAGGCCTGTGGACAAGAAGTTGCGAAACCGACGCACTTCCGCGACAGACACGTCACGATCTCGCGGATAGACTGGAACCGGAGGGAGGCCCGCGGCCGGCCCCAGGAGCGCCGCCGCAGCCGTGTCGGGAAGAGACGTGTCCGGAAGGGCCGCGCCGAGGCTGCTCAGGCGCGCTGCGTGAACCACGATCCGCGGTCCTCGTCGCGGAAGACGACCGTGTTCTCGCCGCTCTCGAGCACGAGGTCGAAGTAGCGGCGCGCGACCGGCTCCTCCGTCCACCAGCGGTCGACGACTCGCCACTCCTCGCGCAGCACGGCGACGTCCTGCCGGTTGACGCGGCTCGGCGACCCGTCGGCGTGCGCCTCGACGAGCGCCGCCCGCGGCGCGTTCAATCGTCGCGCGGCACGAGCAACGCGCGGGCTTCCGGTATCCGCGACCACGGTGCGACCTCCACGACCGTCGAGACCCCGCCCGCGCCGACGCTCGCGCGCACCTGACGCAGGCCCTCCCGGAGGCGACCCCGCAGCACGTCGCCTTCCGCCCGGACGAGCTCGAGCTGCTCGCCCCGCTGCTCCGACAGCTCGACGAGCTCGAGCCGGAGCTTGACGGCCGGGGACGGCAGCTCGGCCAGCTTCGGGCCGAGCGCCGCCCGCAGCCGCGCCGGATCGGCGGACGGCTCGCGCAGCGTCACCGCGCGGCGCCACGAGGCGCCGCCGACGAGCCTGGCCGTCACCGCGAGCTTCCGCACCGGCCGCCCCGCCCGCTCCTCGCGGGCAAGCACCCGGTCGACGAGCGCCGAGAGCGCCCGTCGCAACGTCAGCTCGTTACCCACCGCCTCCGGGAACTCGAGCACCTCGCCGATCTGCACGGGTGCCCGCCGGGGGTGGACGCGGCCGTCCTCCTCTCCCCTCGCCAGGCTCCAGGCGCGCCGGCCGTCCGGCCCCATCCGCTCGGCCACGGCGCCGCCCGGAAGCCCGGCAAGCTGCCCCAGCTTCCGCACGCCCAGCTCCTCCAGCTCCTCGTAGCGCTCCCGCTCGAGCGGCAGCAGCGTCAGCGGCAGCGGCGCGAGGAAGGAGCGCGTGCGATCGTCGGATACGATCAGCGCCTGACCCGGCCGCGCGACCGCGGCGGCGGCGAGCGCGGCGAAGCGGCGGTCGGCGGCGCCGGCGCGCGCGTCCCACTGCTCGCCGACGGCGGCGAGCGCGCGCCGGAGCGCCGGCTCGAGGCCGCCGTAGAGCCGCTCGACGCCCGCCGTCTCGAAGTAGACGCAGCCGGGCTCGACCGGCTCGACCGCGAAGCCGGAGTCCTCGAGCCGCCGCAGGATCTGCTCCCACGCCTGCTCGGCCGCGGCCGGATCCTGCTCGACGAGCACGAGCTCCGGGCAGGTCGCGAGCGCCTCGCCGAGCCGCATCCCCGGCCGCACGCCGGCAGCCTGCGCGGCGGCGGTCACCGGCCCGACGAGCAGCTCCGTCCCGGGCGCGGACCTCCCTGCTCTCGAAAGGCACAGCGCCGTTGGACGCAACGCGAGCCCCGGCCGGGAGCGCAGCACCGCACGCAGCTCGAATCCCTGGATGGACAGACAGGCGATCATCGGAACGTATGTTCTATACGAACAGATGTTCGTCCGTCAAGTCGCGCGCCGGCGACTCCAGCGGCGGCGGGCCGCCGGCGCCTCGCCGCGCTCGCCGAGCGCCCGCGCGGCGGCGGCGACGTCCTCGGCGTGCAGCGCCATCAGCTCCTCCCGCTCCAGCTCGGCGATCGGCCGGCCGCCCTCCCCCGCGAGCCGCAGCGCCTGCGCGTTCAGCGCCTGCTCGAAGAGCGTCCGCGCGAAGCGCGCGTTGCCGAAGCCCTCGCCGCGGGCGACGCCGTCGAAGATCGCGCGCAGGCGCTCCTCGGCGTCGGGCGCGATCGTGTAGCGGTTCTGCCGGCCGAAGCGCGCCGCGATCGCCAGCAGCTCGTCGGTCGTGTAGTCGGGGAAGACGATCTCCCGCGAGAACCGCGAGCGCAGCCCCGGATTCGACTCGAGGAAGCCGCGCATCAGCCGCGGATAGCCAGCGACGATCACGACCAGCCGGTGCCGGTAGTCCTCCATCCGCTTGAGGAGCGTCTCGACCGCCTCCGGCCCGAAGTCGAGCTGCGGTCCCGCCGGCGTCAGCGCGTACGCCTCGTCGACGAAGAGGACGCCGTCGAGCGCGCGCTGGATCGCCCGGTCGGTCTTGACGGCGGTCGAGCCGACGTACTCGCCGACGAGCCCGGCGCGGTCGACCTCGACCAGGTGCCCGCGCTCGAGCAGGCCCATCGACCGGTACATCTGCGCGAGCAGCCGCGCGATCGTCGTCTTGCCGGTGCCGGGGTTGCCGAGGAAGACGAGGTGCTGCGAGGTCGCGACCTCCGGCAGGCCGTGCTCGAGCCGGCGCGACTGCACCTGCAGGAAGGCGAGCAGCGCGCGCACCTGCTCCTTGACCGTCTCGAGGCCGACGAGCGAGTCGAGCTCGGCGAGCAGCTCGACGAGCGGCCGCGCCGGCTCCGGCCGCGCGAGCTCCCTGCCGATCCAGCCGACCGGATCGCTGCCCGTCGCCTCGACCAGCCGCTCGCGGATCAGCCGCAGCCCGCGGCCGATGTCGTCCAGCGCCATCCCCCGCGATCGTAGCCGCCGCT
>DASSSQ010000145.1:0-46968 GCA_035708405.1 Gaiellaceae bacterium | reverse complement strand
GGGCATCGATCCGCAGCTCGGAGTCGTCGTCCATGAACACCCCGACGACACGCTGGCCCGCCTCGATGTCGGAGACGGCCACGCCCACGTGGTCGCCGCGCTTGTGGATCAGGAACGAGTGCACGTCTCCTCCTCTGGTCGACTTCTGGCGCGTCGATCATCGCGCGTCGACGCTTGCAATGCAAACGATTGCGGAGTTAGGGTGGCCCCTGCCCTGCGGCGCGACCGGGAGGACGTGTGAGCGAGAAGACAGTGGCGATCCTCGGGACGCGCTACGAGGACTTCGGGATCGAGGAGGCCGTGCTCGCGCCGGCCGGCGCGCGGATCGTCTCCGGCCCGGGAGCGAGCCGCGAGCAGATCGTCGCCGTCGCCGGCGAGGCGGACGCGATCGTCGCCGGCTCGGCGCCGCGCTTCGACGCAGAGACGCTCGCGCTCCTCTCCTCCTGTCGCGGCATCGTCCGCTCGGGTGTCGGCGTCGAGACGATCGACCTCGACGCCGCGCGCGCCGCGGGCATCTGGGTCGCGCGCGTCGCCGACTACGGCACCGACGCCGTCTCGCTGCACGCGGTCGCGCTCGCGCTCGCGGCGACGCGCCGGATCGTCCAGGCCGACGCGCGCGTCCGCGCCGGCGAGTGGGGCTTCGCGCCGCTGCGGCCGCTCTCGCTGCCGCAGGCGCAACGCGCCGGCGTGCTCGGCTTCGGCCGGATCGGGCGGCGCACGGCGGAGCTGCTGCTCGGCCTCGGCTTCCAGGTCTGCGCGCACGATCCGGTCGCGCCCGTCGACCTCGCCGGCATCGGGGACGTGCCGCTCGAGCGGCTGCTCGCAGAGAGCGACCTGGTCAGCCTGCACGCGCCTGCGCCGGCCGACGGCTCGCCGCTCCTCGGCGCCGAGGAGCTCGCGCAGATGAAGCCCGGCAGCGTCCTCGTCAACACCTCCCGCGGCTCGGTCGTCGACCAGCACGCGCTGATCGCCGGCCTCCGCGCCGGCCGGCCCGGCTTCGCGGCGCTCGACGTCTTCGCCCCCGAGCCGCCCGATCCCGCCCTCTTCGCCGACGTCGCCGATCGCGTCGTCCTGACCCCGCACATGGCCTGGTACACGGTCGAGTCCGAGCGCGACCTGCGGACGAAGGCCGCGCAGGAGGCGCTGCGGCTGGTCGAGGGCGAGCGGCCGCTCGAGGTCGTCGTCGAGCCCGAGCCTCGTGACAACTTGTCACGAAGTCCCGGCGCGGGAGCGACGGCGTGAGCGCGAGCATCTGGGCCCTGCCGAGCCCCGACGTCGCCGCGGCGATCGCGCGCAACCCGCTCGCCGTGATCCCGTTCGGCAGCGTCGAGCAGCACGGCTCGCACCTCCCCTGCGGCACCGACTCGCTGATCGCGGAGCGCCTCGGCGAGGCCGTCGCGGAGCGGCTCGACGCGCTCTACGTCCCCTTCGGCCCCTACGGCGTGACGCCGATCCACGCCGGCCGGCCCGGCACCGTCACCCTGACGCCGACGACCTTCGAGGCGCTGCTCGAGGAGGTCTGCGCCGAGCTCGTGCGCATGGGTGTGCGCACGATCGTCTTCGTCAACTGGCACGAGCTGAACAGCCCGTCGCTCGACCGCGTCGCGACGAGCGTGCAGGCCGCGGGCGGCGTCGTCTGCGTCGTCGCGCACGCCTGCTACACGGCCCAGCGGATCTACGCCGACGAGGGCGGCGAGCTGACCCACGGCGGCGGGATCGAGACCCTCGGCGTGCTCGCGTTCGCGCCCGAGCTCGTCCGCCGCGACCGGGCGACCGAGGTCTCGCGGCCGCCGCGCGCCGCCGACCTCGACCGGATGCGGCGCGGTCGCGAGGTCTACGGCTTCGTCACCGACGTCGGCGAGTTCGGCGGCGAGGGCTGGTACGGCGACCCGACGTGGGCCTCCGACGAGAAGGCCGGCGACTTCGCGGCCCGCGTCTCGGCCGAGGTCGCCGCGCAGGTCGAGCAGGTGCTCGCGCTCCGGCGCGGCCTCAATGCCACAACCAAGGAGGAAGCATGACCGACAAGGTTCGGCTCGCCCCGGTCGGGCTCGGCCGCTGGGCACGCGTGCAGGCGCGGGGCGCCAAGCGCGGCGACGTGATCGAGCTCGTCAGCTGCTTCTCGCGCGATCCCGACAAGCGCGCCGCGTTCCAGGAGGAGTTCGGCATCCCGCGCGGCGCGGCGAGCTACGAGGAGCTGCTCGCCGATCCCGAGGTCGAGGGCGTCCTGATCACGACCCCGAACGACACCCATCGCGAGCTGATCCTGCAGGCGCTCGAGGCGGGCAAGGGCGTCTACGTCGACAAGCCGATCGCCCACTCGCTCGAGGACGGCGTCGCGATCGCCGAGGCCGCGACCGAAAGCGGGCTCGCGTTCGCCGTCGGCCACAGCGCGCGCCGGCTCGCCGGCTGCCGCGAGATCAGGCGCTGGATCGACGACGGCCGTCTCGGCGACGTCTCGATCGCCGAGGCGAACTTCTCCAACGAGCGCGGGCTCGAGCTGAACCCGAACACGTGGCGCTACTACGCCGACAAGAGCCCGGGCGGGACGATGATCCAGCTCGGCGTCCACCACGCCGACAACCTCCAGTTCCTGCTCGGCCCGGTGAAGTCGGTCAGCGCGCGCGTCAAGAAGCTCTACACCGTGGCCGAGGTGCCGGACGCCGTGATCGCCGTCTGCGAGTTCGAGTCCGGGCCGCTCGGCGTCATCTGCTGCGGCTGGGCCTCGCCCGGCGTCTACACGCTGAACGTCCAGGGGACGAAGGCGAACCTGCGCTACGACCTCGACTTCACGCACTGGGACGAGTCGCACCAGGCCGACGACTGGTCGGAGCTGCGCTCGCAGTTCTACAAGGAGTCGACGCGGCAGCGGGTCGAGGTGCAGCGGACGGACATGTTCCGCGAGCAGCTCGAGGAGTTCGCGCTCGCGATCCGCGGCGAGGCGCAGGTGGAGGTCGGCGCGCGCGAGGCGCTGCGGGCGCTCGCCGTCGTCCACGCGTCGCTCGCCTCGCAGGAGCGCGGCGGCCAGGCGGTCGAGCTCGCCGAGGTGATCGAGGCGGCCGGCGCGGCGGCCGCGGTATGAAGCCGCTCGTCCACACGAGCGCCGACGAGGTCGAGTTCCGGCAGCTGCCCGGCCGGCGCTCCGCGAACCCGCTCGAGGGCGTACCGGTCGGCGAGCTCAGCATCCGCTTCGCGCGCCTGAAGGCGGGGCCGCGCGCGCCGCACCGGCACCCGCGCACGCCGGAGGTGATCTTCGTCCTCGAGGGCGAGGGGACGGCGTGGATCGACGGCGAGACGACGCGCGTGGCCCCGGGCGACGTCTACGCGATCCCGGCCGGCGCGGCGCACGGCACGATCCCGGACGACGAGATGCTCGTCTACTGCGCGTTCCCGACCGCCGACCTGGCCGCCGAGACCGAGGAGCTGAGCGAGCCGATCAGGTTGTGACGAGCGCCGCCTCGACGCCCTCCCAGGCGGCGAGGAACTGGCGGCGCTCCGACTGGCGGCTGACGCCGCCGACGTGCGGCGTCAGCAGGAGGCGGCGCGCCGCCGTCCCCTCGAGCGCGAGCAAGGGGCTCGAGCGCGGCGGCTCCTCCTCCCAGACGTCGACGGCCGCCCCGGCGAGCCGCCCGGCGGCGAGCGCCTCGGCCAGCGCCGCCTCGTCGACGACGCCGCCGCGCGAGGCCTGCACGAGCACGGCGTCGGGGCGGAGCAGCCGGAGCTCGCGGGCGCCGATCAGGCCGCGCGTCGCGGGCAGCAGCGGCACGTGCAACGTGACGACGTCGCTCTTGCGCAGCAGCGCGTCGAGCGCGAGCGGCCGCGCGCCGAGCGCGTCCGCGGCGGCGGCGTCGCGCGGCTGCGGGTCGAAGTAGGCGAGCGAGCAGGACGGATCGAGCCCGCGGAAGGCGGCCGCGACGGCGAGGCCGATGTGGCCGAGGCCGACGATCCCGACCGCGAGGCCGCCGAGGTCGCGCAGGAGGCCGCCGACGAGGTGCCTGCGCTCCTCCGCCCAGCGGCCGGCGCGCACCTCCGCGTCCGCCTCCGGAAAGCGCCGCAGGAGCGCGATCGCCGCGCCGACGACGTACTGCGCGACGGTGACGGCGTTCGCGCCCCCGACGCCGCGCACGCGCACGCCGCGCGCCTCGAGCGCGTCCCCGTCGACCCGGTCGAGGCCCGCGCCCGTGAACTGGACGAGCTCGAGCTCGCGCGCTCCGGCGAGCAGCTCGTCGATCCGCGGCCCGATCGAGGCGAGCACGAACGCCCGCGCCGAGCGCGCGAGCTCGGCGGCGTCGCCGTCCCCGGGCTCGCGGAACGCGACTGCGAGCGACGCGGGCGCGCGGACGCCGACGCGGAGGAAGTCGCTCTCGGGCCGCAGGCAGAGGACCGCCGGCCGGCCCGCGTCAGGCGGGGACACCGGCGCCGGTCTCCTCCAGCACCTCGGCCAGCGGGACGAGCGCGCCGCCGCGCTCGGACGAGGCGAGCGCGGCGAAGACGACGGCGAGCGCTTGCGTCGCCTCGGCGGGCCCGACCTCGACGCGGGCCTCGCCGCGGAGCGCGAGCGCGAACTCCTCGAGCTCCTCGCGGAACATGTCGCTGCCGGGCAGCTCGACGGGCAGCCGCTCGTGCGAGCGGTAGGCCTGCGACTCGAGCGCGCAGTGCTCCTCGGTGCGGTGCGAGTCGTCCCACGCGGTGAACTCGAGCCGGTAGTGGAGGTTCTCCTTCGTCCCGTGCAGGTCGACGCGGTAGGAGCCGGGGGACGACCAGCCGGTCGCGACGCTGCCGAGCACGCCGGAGGCGAACTCGAGCGACACCGACGCGAGGTCGGGTACGTCGCCGCGCGAATGGACGCGGCGCACGAGCGCCGACACCGCCGCGATCGGGCCGAGCAGGTACGCGAGCGTGTCGAAGTGGTGGACGCCGAGCTGGACGAGGCCGCCGCCGGGGCTCTGCTCGGGCCGCGAGCGCCACGTGCTCTCGTCGAGCTCGAGCGCGCGCTCGTTCGTGAAGGTCGCCGCGACGAGCGCCGGCTCGCCGAGCCGCCCGTCCTCGAGCCAGCGGCGCTGGATGCGGTGGCCCGAGAGCCGGCGCGCGCTGTGCCCGACCGCGACGACGCGGCCGGTCGCCTCGGCGGCCCGCCAGATCGCGCAGGCGTCGGCGAGCGTGCCGGCGATCGGCTTGTCGACGAAGACGCCCTTGCCCGCCTCGAGCGCCTGCTCGACGAGCGCGCGGTGGGTCGCGTTCGGCGTCGTGATCACGACGCCCTCGACCTCGGGATCGGCCAGCAGCTCCTCGTAGCTCGACCAGGTGCGCGCGAGCCCGAGCTCCTCCTGGAAGGCGCGCCGGCGCTCGGCGTCGCGGCTGAAGCCGCCGACGAGGTCGATCGCCGGGCTGCGCCGCGTGCCGCGCGCGAGCACCCGCGCCCAGCGCCCGAGCCCGACCGACGCGATCCTGACCGGTTCCTCCGCCATCGCGAACCTCCGGCTCGACAAACGATTGGCCGAGACTATCGGAGGCTCGACGGCGCGATCAAGCCGCGGTCTCGCAAACGTTTGCGGCACGTGCGGGGAGAGGCGTAGACTCGGCGCCATGGCGAAGCAGATGCGGGCGCGGGAGCTCGGCGACGTCTTTCCGCCGATCAAGCTGCCCTCGGTGACCGGCGACGGCGAGGTCGACTTCACCTCGTTCCGCGGCCGCCGGCTGCTCGTCTTCTCCTGGTCGTCCTGGTGAAGCTGCCGCGACGAGCTGCCCGTGTGGCAGCGCTTCCACGAGCGGCACGCGGACAAGCCCGGCTTCGCGCTGGTCGGCGTCGCGATCGACGCGCTCCCCGACGGCGCACGCGCCTTCACCGAGCAGTCAGGCTGCACCTTCCCGATGGCGCTCGACAGCCGCAACCTGCTGAACGCGGTGCTCGGCGTCAAGACGGTGACGAACGCGTTCCTGCTCGACGAGGAGGGACGGCTCCGCTGGCAGCACCTGCACGGCTTCCGCGTCGCGCGGCCGGAGATGCTGGCGATGGCGGAACGGGTGGTCGAGGGCGATCTCGAGGAGTTCGTCGCGAGCCCCGGCGTCGTCCAGGAGTCGCTCGAGGTCGAGTCGCTGCGGGCCGAGCTCGCCGACCGGCCCGACGACGCCGACTACGTCCTGATGCTCGCCGAGGCGCTCGGCCGCGAGGGCCGCGACGAGGAGGCGCTGCAGACGTACGCGCGCGTGCTCGAGCTGCGGCCCGCCGACTCGACGGCGCACTACGCGACCGGCAGCCTGCTGCTCGCCGCCGGCCGCACCGACGACGCGGTCGCCGCCTGGCAGCGCGGGCTCGAGGTCGACCCGATGAACTTCACGCTCCGCAAGCAGATCTGGATGGTGCAGTTCCCCGACCGCTTCTACCCGGAGATCGACATGGCCTTCCAGGTCGAGCAGATCAAGAAGGAGGGCTTCCCCGACCTCTCGAAGCTGCCGATCTCGATCCGTCGCGAGCTGGGCGACCACGCGGTGGACGACCTGGCGATCGATGTCTGAGCCGGCGCCGGTCGACAACCGCTGGTCGGAGCCGTCGCGCGCGCCCGACCAGCCGCTGCGGATCGCGACCGCCGAGGCCGGCACGCCGGAGTGGTACCTCGCCGCGGCGGTCAAGCGGCTCGCCGGCGAGGCGGGGATCGAGCTCGAGCCGAAGCGCTTCGAGGGCGGCGAGGCGCGCCGCGTCGCGTCGGTGCACGAAGGGATGGCCGAGATCGGGATCGCGCTCGTCGAGACCGCGGGGTGGGCCTACCGCGCCGAGAGCGCCTACGACGGCTGGCGGCACACCTCGCTGCGCGCGATCGCGGCGATCGAGCAGACGCAGTGGCTCGGCGTCGCCGCTCGCTGGGAGGCGCGCGTCGGCTCGCTCGAGGAGCTGGCGGAGGCGCGCGGGCTGCGGCTGCTCGTGCCGCTACCGGGGGGCGACTCGGCGAGCTGGACGTTCCTCGCCGCCGAGGCGCTCGCCGCGCACGGCGCACGGCCGGCGCAGCTCGCCGAGCTCGGCTGGCGGGTCGAGGACGTCTCCGCGGCCGGCCGCCGCGTGCGCGCGCTCGACTTCGATCTCCTCGTCGCGCCGATCGGCCCCTACCGCGGCGCGCAGGCGCGGCTCTGGCAGGAGGCGTCCGCGCTCGCGAGCCTCCGCTTCCTGCCGCTCTCCGAGCGCGCGCTCGGCAGGCTCGAGTCGGAGCACGGCGTCGGCCGCGGCTCGCTCCCGGCCGACTACCTGCGCGGAGTCGACGAGCCGGTGCCGACGATCCGCTTCGACCGCTGGCTCGTCTTCGCCTCCGAGCGGCTCGAGGACGAGGTCGCGGTCGCGGTCGCGCGCGCGCTCGAGGCCGGCCGCTCGCGGCTCGCGCCGCTCCATGCCTCGCTCGACCCGCTGCGCCCGCTCGACGACGTGCGCATTCCGGTGCACCGCGCCGTCGTCCGCGACCGGCGCGAGCGCGGTCTCGAAGCTCGTGACAACTTGTCACAAGCGCCGGCGTGAGCGAGCGGCACGACACCGTCGTCGTCGGCGCGGGCCACGCGGGACTCGCGCTCAGCAAGCTGCTCGGCGAGCGCGACATCGAGCACGTCGTGCTCGAGCGCGGCCGGGTCGCGGAGCGCTGGCGGAGCGAGCGCTGGGACTCGTTCACGCTGCTGACGCCGAACTGGGCGACCTGGCTCCCGGGCTGGCGCTACGACGGCCCCGAGCCGGACGGCTTCATGTCGCGCGAGCAGGTCGTCGACTACCTCGAGCGCTTCGGCCGGTCGTTCGACGCGCCGGTGCGCGAAGGCGTCGAGGTGCAGTCGCTGGAGGCCGCGAACGGCGACGGCTATCGCCTCCGTACCGCCGACGGCGAGCTGCTCGCACGCTCGGTCGTGCTTGCGACGGGGCCGTTCCAGGCACCTCGGCTACCCGCCTGGGCCGCCGCGCTGCCGCCGGAGATCCTCCAGCTGCACTCGAGCGGCTACCGCGGACCGGCGCAGCTGCCGGAGGGCGCCGTCCTCGTCGTCGGCACCGGCGCCTCGGGCCAGCAGATCGCCGAGGACCTGCTGCGCGGCGGCCGCCGCGTCTACCTCTCCGTCGGCCGCCACCGCCGCGTGCCGCGCCGTTACCGGGAGCGCGACTACTTCCGCTGGCTCGAGCAGGGCGGCTACTACGAGCGGACGGCGGCGGACGTCCCGCTCGCGCAGCGCCGCCGCGGCGTCTCGCCCGCGCTGACCGGCTTCGGCGGCGGTCACGATCTCGACCTGCGTCGCCTGCACGCGGACGGCGCGACCCTGCTCGGCCGGGCGCTCGGCGCCGCCGACGGACGCCTGCAGCTCGCGGACGGCCTCCTGCCGTCGCTCGCCGAGGGCGACCGCGCCTACGACGACTTCGCAGCCTGGGTCGAGTCCCGGCTCGGCCGCTTCGAGCCGCCGTTCGCCGAGCCCGCGGAGCGGGAGCGCCTGCCCGATCCGCCGGAGCCGCCCGCCGAGCTCGACCTGCGAGAGGCCGGCATCGCGGCCGTCGTCTGGGCGACCGGCTTCCGCTCCGAGCTCGACCGCTGGGTGAAGCTGCCCGTGCTGGACGCGGACGGCGAGCCGGTGCAGGACCGCGGCGTCACCGCGTCGCCGCATCTCTACTTCCTCGGCCTCCACTGGCTGCACCGTCTCCGCTCGGCGTTCATCCGCGGCGCGGAGGAGGACGCGGGTCACGTCGCGGCGCTGATCGCCGGCGCGCGCTCGTGACAATTTGTCACTAAGTCTCGCCGTCGTCGACGACGAGCGGCGGCCGCGCGCGGCGGTTCAGCCGCAGCTCGAAGACGTCGAAGCGGTTGTAGTGCCCGGTGAAGTCGTGGCTGAGCTTGGCGCGGACGGCGATCCCGAGATCGAGCTCGGCGAGCAGCATCCCCTCCTCGCCGGGCCCGAGCGGCCCCGCGAGCACGCGCCCGTGGGGGTCGACGATCGACGAGCCGCCGCTGCGGCGCCGCACCTCGTCCGGGTCGGCGATCTCGTCGCCCATCAGCTCGAAGAAGTCGTCGCCGACGAGGCCGACGGCGTTGACGACGAAGACATGGCCCGAGTAGGCGACCGAGCGCGAGACGAAGCCGACGACCTCCGCGGCCGACGAGAAGCCCATGAACGGCGGCCAGCTCGCCGCGTGCACCGCCTCGCCGAGCGCCTGCAGGGCGTAGGTCGCGAGCGGGTTCGAGTTCTCGCCGCAGATCAGGCCGCCGATCCGGCCGAACTCCGTCTCGAAGGTGTCGATGCCCTCGCCGCCGCCGGGCGCGTGGACGACCTTCTCGCGCACCGTCGGCACGAGTTTCTGGTGCTTGCCCAGCAGCCGCCCGTCGCGGCCGAGGAAGAGCTGCGAGTTGTAGAGCGTCCCGCTCGAGCCGGGCCGCTTCTCGGTGACGCCGAGGACGACGGTGACCTCGCAGCGGCGCGCGGTCTCGGCGACCGCGTCCACCTCCGGCCCGGGCACGGTCAGCGCGTTCGCGAACAGCCGCTCGTAGGCGGCGACGCTGCGCCGGTCGTTCGTGCTCAGGAAGTGCAGCCAGAGCGGATGGCCCGGCACGAAGCTCTCGGGGAAGACGACCAGGTCGGCGCCGGCGGCCGCCGCCTCCTCGACGAGCCGGCAGGTCTGCTCGATCCCGGCGCGCCGGTCGAGGAACGACGACGGCGCCTGGACGGCGGCGGCCGTGATCGTCGGATAGCTGTCGGCCGCGGGAAGCTCCGGCGCCGCCACGGCGCTAGAGCCGCTCGACGACCGCGGCCGCGAACTCGCTCGTCTTCACCTCGGTCGCGCCCTCGGTCAGCCGCGCGAAGTCGTAGGTGACGATCCCCTCGCCGATCGTCCGCTCGAGCGCGCGGACGATGTCGTCGGCGACCTCCTGCCAGCCGAGGTGCTCGAACAGCATCACGCCGGAGAGGACGACCGAGCCCGGGTTGACCTTGTCCTGGCCCGCATGCCGCGGCGCCGTCCCGTGCGTCGCCTCGAAGATCGCGTGGCCGGTCTTGTAGTTGATGTTGCCGCCGGGCGCGATCCCGATCCCGCCGACCTGCGCCGCGAGCGCGTCCGAGAGGTAGTCGCCGTTCAGGTTCGACGCCGCGATCACGTCGAACTCGTCCGGCCGCGTCAGCACCTGCTGGAACGCGATGTCGGCGATCACGTCCTTGACGAGCAGCCGGTCGCCGGAGTCGCCGCCGCAGTCCTCCCAGGAAACGGCGCGGTCGGCGTACTCCTCGCGCACGAGCTCGTAGCCCCAGTTGCGGAACGCGCCCTCGGTGTACTTCTGAATGTTGCCCTTGTGGACGAGCGTCAGGTTGCGGCGACCGTGGGCGAGCGCGAAGTCGAGCGCGGCGCGGATCAGCCGCTTCGAGCCGCTGACCGAGATCGGCTTGATGCCGACGCCGGAGTCGGGCCGGATCTCCCAGCCGAACCCGTCGTGCAGCAGCTCGATCAGCCGCTTCGCCTCGGGCGTCCCCTGCTCGACCTCGAGGCCGGCGTAGATGTCCTCGGTGTTCTCGCGGAAGATCACCATGTCGACGAGCTCGGGCCGCTTGACCGGCGACGGCACGCCCCGGAACCAGCGCACCGGACGCAGGCAGACGTAGAGGTCGAGCAGCTGGCGGAGCGCGACGTTGAGGGAGCGGAAGCCGCCGCCGACCGGCGTCGTCAGCGGGCCCTTGATCCCGACCAGGTAGCGGTCGAACGCCTGCAGCGTCTCGTCCGGCAGCCAGGAGCCGGTTTCCTTGAACGCCTTCTCGCCCGCCAGCACCTCCGTCCAGGAGACGCTGTGCCCGTGCTTGGCGGTCGCGGCGTCGAAGATCGTCTTCGCGGCCGGCCAGATGTCGATCCCGATCCCGTCGCCCTCGATGAACGGGATGATCGGCTCGTCGGGAACGGAGAGCGTCCCGTCGGCGGCGAGGGTGAGGGCGTCGGCCACGGCCACAACCTACCGCAATCGATTGGCTCAGACGTGCGCCTTCGTCTCCGGCAGCACGAGGCCGGCCGCGAGGCAGCAGGCGCCGAGCAGCGCGGCGACGAGCGAGACGGCCGCGACGACGCCGACCCGGTCGTAGAGGAAGCCGGTCGAGAGCGGCCCGAGGATCAGACCGAGGTCGCCGACGAAGCGGAAGGAGCCGAGCCGCCGCCCGACCCCGCCGGCGCCGCTCAGGTCGGCCAGCATCGTCGCGCCGACGGTGACGCCGTAGGAGCCGAAGGACATCAGCGCGATCGCGACGAGCCAGAGCCAGACGCCGTCGTCGACGCCGAGGAGCGCGATGCCCGCCGCCGAGATCGCGAGCCCGGGCAGCAGCGCCGGCCGGCGACCGATCCGGTCCGAGACCTGGCCGCCGGCGGCGACCCCGGCGAAGCGCGCGATGCCGCCGAGACCGAGCGCGAGCCCGATCTTCCCCGCCGAGAGGCCGTAGGCGTGCGCGCCGATCAGCGGCACGATCGTCTGCGGCATCGCGCCGAGTCCGAAGAAGACGACGAACGGGAGCGAGTAGAGGACGGCGCGCACGGCCGGCGCGACGGCGTCGGCCGCCGGCAGCGGCTCGTCGTCCCGGTCCGCGCGCGCGTCGCCGCCCGCGGTGCCGGCGCAGGCGAGCGCGAGCAGGAGCGCGGCGATGCCGGCCGCCGCCTCGGCTCCGCGCCAGCCGGCGAGCCCGGCGAGCCCGCCTGCGAGCGCGGGCCCGAACGACTGCCCGCCGAGCAGCGCGGCCGAGAAGACGGCGAGGCTGCGCCCGCGCCGCACCGCCGGCGCGCGCGAGAAGAACATCATCCCGGTCGTGTTCGCCAACGCCGAGCCGACGCCGAGCAGCGCGGCGGCGGCGAGCGCCTCGCCGAGCGAGCCGGCCGCGGCGAGCAGCAGGCTGCCGCCGGCGACGAGGACGGCGCCGCCCGCGAGCGCCCGCGGCGCGGCGAAGCGGTCGGCGATCCGGCCGGCCGGCATGTCGGCTGCGAGCCGCCCGACGCCGAAGACGGCGGTGACGAGGCTGAGCAGCCCGGGCCGCAGCGAGAGCGCATGGCCGATCGACGGCAGCAAGGGGATCCGGAAGAACGCGACGGTCGAGATCGCGAGCGCGGTGCCGCCGACGACCGCGATCGCGCGCCGCGTCTCCCAGCCGGGCGCGCGCGGGACGGCCGCCGCGCCTGCCGCCGCCTCCGTCTGCAACGGCGGCCTAGTCCCGCGGCGGCGCGGTCGAGGCGCGGACGACGAGCGAGGGCGCGAGCCGGATCGCCATCGGGGGCGTGTCCGTCCCGCCGATCGACTCGAGCAGCAGCTGCGCGGCGCGGACGCCGATCTGGTAGTTCGGGATCCGGATCGTCGTCAGCGGCGGCGCGAACTTGTCCGCGAAGAGGATGTCGTTGTAGCCGACGACCGACATCTGAGCCGGCACCTCGAGCGACCGCTCGCGCAGCACGTCGTAGCAGCCGAGCGCGAGCAGGTCGTTGCCCGCGACGACGGCGGTGAAGGCGCTGCCGCGGTCGAGCAGCTCGGCGAAGGCGCTCGCGCCCGGCTCCTCGCGGAAGCGCGCCGCGACGGCGACGAGCCCCGGGTCGAGCTCGATTCCCTCGCTCTGCAGCCAGGCGGCGAACGCCTGGTAGCGGACGAGGCCGGTGGAGGCCTCCGGGTCGCCGCCGACGTAGGCGATGCGGCGGTGGCCAAGCGAGACGAGGTGCTTGACCGCGAGGCCGATGCCGACGTGCTCGTCCCCCATCACCGACGGCACCGGCGCGTCGTCCATCGTCCGGTTGACGAGCACGACCCTGACGCCGTCGGCCAGCAGCTCGTGGACGACCGGGTAGTCGCGGCGGGCGGTCGCGAGCAGCAGCCCGTCGACGCGGCGCGCCGACATCGAGGCGAGGATCGACGTCTCGCGCTCGAGGTCGCCGTCGGTGTTCGCGAGCACGAGCGTGTAGCCGTCCTGGCTCAGCCGGTCCTCGATCCCCTTGACGATCGGCGGGAAGAGCGGGTTCGTCAGGTCGGGGATCAGCATCCCGATCGTGTAGGTGCGGTTCGTACGCAGGCCGCGCGCGATCGAGTTCGGGCGGTAGCCGACGGTGCGGGCCGCGGCCATCACGCGGGCGACGGTCGCCGGGCGGACGCGGCTCTGCGTCTCCGAGTTGAGGGCGCGGGACGCGGTGGAGGGATGGACACGCGCCTCGGCGGCGACATCCGCCAGCGAAACCCGCCGTCGCTCCAGCGGCACCGGCGCGAACGCCGTCCGCTGCCCTCCGTTCTCGGTCTTGCCGGGAATCGCGCGCCTCCTTGTGCAATCGATCTTAATCGGCTGCCCCGCCGGCGCCAACTCGAGTCAAAGCTGGCCGCTCAGCGCCTGCAGACCGAGGCTCGTCAGCGCGACGACGAGCCAGAGCGCGGCGCCGAGCACGAGCGGCCGGAAGCCGGTCGACCGGATCTGCGCGGGGCGCGCCGAGAGGCCGACGCCGGCGAGCGCGACCGCGATCAGGAAGAGCGCGACCTTCGTCAGCACGTGCGAGAGCCCGCCGATCGCGCCGGCGGAGTTGAGCGCGGCCGCGAGCACGAAGAGGACGAGGAACGGCGGCACGAGCCGCCAGGGCGCGACCTTCCGCCCGCTGCCGCTGCGACGGCGCTCGAGCAGCGAGAGGCCGAGCACGACCGGGACGATCAACGTCGTCCGCGTCAGCTTGACGACGACCGCGTGCGCGCCTGCCGCGTGGCCGAACGCGTAGCCGGTGGCGACGACCGACGAGGTGTCGTTGACCGCCGTCCCGGCCCAGAGGCCGAACGCCTGCTGCCCGAGCCCGAGCGCGTGCCCGATCGCGGGGAAGGCGAGCACGGCGGCGACGTTGAAGACGAAGATCGTCGAGATCGCGTAGGCGACCGCGGCCGACTCGACCTCGACGACCGACGCGACCGCGGCGATCGCCGAGGCGCCGCAGATGCCGGTGCCGACGGTGACGAGCGTCCGCAGCGGCGCGCCGATCCCGAGCGCGCGGCCGATCAACCTGCCGCCGACGAGCGCGGCCGCGAGCGTCCCCAGCATCACCGGCAGCGAGCCGAGGCCGACGCGGAGGACGGTGCCGAGCGCGAGCCCGCTGCCGAGCAGCACGATCGCGGCCTGCAGGACGGTGCGGCCGGCGAACGAGATCCCCGGCGTCGCCCACGCGCCGGGTCCGAACGCGATCCGCACGGCGAGCCCGAGCACGATCGCGAACACCGGCGCGCCGACGAGCGGGACGGCGCTGCCGATCCCCGTCGCGACGGCGCCGATCGCGACGGCGAGCGCGAGCCCCGGCGCGGCCGGCGGCAACCGCTCCCCGAGCCGGCGCGCCTCCTTCAGCTCGGTCGTGCCGCTCAGCGTCATGGCCACACCCTAGTCGGACGGGCACGGTTCTCGCAATCGATTGCAGCGCGTGCTCAGGAGCCGTAGGCGGCGAGAAACGCGTCGGCGCTGGCGGCGATCACCCGCCGGGTCGAGCCGGCAGCCCGCCGAGCCGGCGTGCCGGTGACGACGAGGACGACGCGGGAGCCCTCCGCGACGGTGCCGTCGCGCAGGCACTGCAGCAGCGCCCCGAGCGCCACGCCGGCGGCGGAGTCGGCGAAGACGCCGGTCGTCTCGGCGAGCAGCGCCGAGTAGCTCCGGATCCGCTCCTCGGGCACGGCGCGGATTGCGCCGCCCGAGACGCGGGCGCTGCCGAGCGCGAGCTCGCCGTAGCGCGGGTCGCCGACCGCGAGCGAGCGCGCGGCCGTCCGCGGCGTCACCCGCGACGGGCGCCGTTGCTCGAGGAAGGCGGCGGCAAGCGGCGGGCAGCCGGCGGGCTGGCCGCCGATCAGCTGCGGCAGCGGCCCGCCGAGCTCGGCGAACCCCTGCGCGATCTTGGCGAACAGCGTGCCGGACGCGAGCGGCGAGACGACCGCGTCCGGCGGACGCCAGTCGAGCTGCTCGGCGATCTCGAAGGCGACCGTCTTCGCGCCCTCGACCGCGAACGGCGCCAGGTTCCCCTCGACGAATCCCCAGGGAAGCCGCGACTCGAGCGCCCGCTCGAGCCGTCGGCAGTCGTCGATGTCGCCGCTCACCGCTATCGCGTCGCCGCGCGCCTCGCCGATCGGCGCCAGCACGACCGCCTCGAGACCCGCCACGCGGCACGCAGCCGTCACCGCCTCGCCGAGGTTGCCGGCGGAGACGCAGCAGAGCGTCTGCAGCCCGAACGCCTCCGCGGCGGCGACCGCGCTCGCCGCGAGCCGGTCCTTGAACGAGTGGGTCGGGTTCGCGGTCTCGAGCTTGAGCGAGAGCTCGACGCCGAGCAGCTCGGAGAGCCGCGCCGCCGGCACGAGCGGCGTCATACCTAGTGACAACTTGTCACTAGCGTGCGGCAGCGCGGCCTGGTAGCGCCAGACCGAGCCCGCCCGGAGCTCGTGACAACTTGTCACGAGGTCCGGCCGGGCGTAGGCGACGTCGAGCGGCCCCTCGCAGAGCGGGCAGGCCGCGAGTGGGCGCAGCGGGAACGAGCCCTCGCAGATGCGGCAGCGCAGCATCGCCATCGGCTAGCCCGGAGCCTCCGCCTTCTTCGATCCTGCTAGCCGGCGGGGCGGAAGGGTGTGGCCGGCTAGCGCACGTGCGGGCGCGCGAGCAGGAGAATCGCCGTAAAGATCGGATTCGCCGTCCGCGCCACGGCTAGAGAGTACCCCGCTTCGGCGCCGGGCGCCAGGCCAGCTCGGCCCGTGCCGCCTCGCGCTTGCTGAGCGCGAGCACGACCGAGAAGAGCTCGCGCAGGCCCGCCTCGGAGATCGGTCCGCCGTTCGCGGCCGCGAGCGCCGCGAGCAGCCGCTGCTCCTGCGCGGGGTCGATGAACGGCACCCCGCGCTCGGCCTTGTGCCTGCGCACGCGGCGAACGACCTCGACCCGCCGGTTCACTGCCTCGAGGATCGCCCGGTCGCACGCCGCGACCTGCTCGCGCAGCGCCGCGAGGTCGCCGTCCGCCTCCTCGATCCGCGCCGGCGCGGTCACGCCCGGACCGCCAGCCGGTCGAGCAGCAGGTCGGCGTCCGGCTCGATCGCGACCGGCTGCACCAGGTCGGCGACGACGCCGGGAGTCTTCAGGCCGTCGCCGGTGACGAGCATGACGACGCGGTCGTCGCGCCCGAGCTCGCCGCGCTCGACCGCCGCGCGCAGGGCGCCGAGCGTCACCGCCGGCGCCGTCTCGCCGAAGATGCCGGTTGTCTGCGCGAGCAGCGCGACGTTCGCGGCGACGTCCTGCTCCGGCACCGCGTACACCGCGCCGCCGGAGGCGCGCGCGGTCGCAGCGGCGAGGTCGCCGTCGGCCGGGTTCCCGATCGCGAGCGAGCGCGCGATCGTCGCCGGCCGCACCGGCGTCACCGCCTCGCCGCTCGCGAACGCGGTCGCGACCGGCGCGCAGCCCTCCGCCTGGCCGCCGTAGAGGCGCGGCGTCTCGCCGTCGACGAGCCCGAGCTCGCGCAGCTCCGAGAATCCCTGGTGCACCTTCGTGTACATCGCGCCGGAGGCGATCGGCGCGACGACCGCGTCCGGCAGCTCCCAGCCGAGCTGCTCGGCGATCTCGAACGCGAGCGTCTTCGAGCCCTCGGCGTAGTAGGCGCGCAGCTGCACGTTGACGAAGGCCCAGTCGAGCTCGAAGGAGAGCTCGACGGTCAGCCGGCTGCAGTCGTCGTAGCTGCCGTCGACCGCGTAGATCGTCGGGCCGTAGACCGCGGCGGCGACGAGCTTCTCCGGCTCGAGGTCGGCCGGGCAGAAGACCGCCGCCTCCAGCCCCTCGGCGGCGGCGCGTGCGGCGACGGCGCCCGCGAGGTTGCCGGTCGAGGAGCAGGCGAGCGTCTGCAGGCCGAGCTCCTGCGCCTTCGCGCAGGCGACCGCGACGACGCGGTCCTTGAACGAGTGCGTCGGGTTCGCCGTGTCGAGCTTGAGGAAGAGCTCGCCGAGCCCGAGCGCCTGGGCGAGCCGCGGCGCGCGGACGAGCGGCGTCCAGCCGGGCGCGAGCCGCTGCTCGGCCGGCGCGGCGACCGGCAGCAGCGACGCGTAGCGCCAGATCGAGAGCGGCCCGGCCTCGATCGCCGCGCGCGAGACCTCCGCGCGCTGGCGCTCCCGGTCGTAGACGGGATCGAGCGGGCCGAAGCATTCGCGGCAGACGCCGATCCCGTCGGTCGGGTAGACGGTCTCGCAGATACGGCAACGGAGATGCGTGGCAGGCACGAGGGCGCTCCTTTCGATTCGGCTCGACATCCGTCCGGGATTGGCACCTTGCGCGACTTCCGCAGGTTGCCGAGGCTTCACAGGGCCGGTCCCTCAGCCTCTCTCGATGTGGAGCGGGAGCTTGCGACCCGCGCCGGGCATTACTTTACACAGCAAAGCTAGACTTGGCGAGCGATGCCAAAGACCCTGTTCGAGAAGGTCTGGGAGAGCCACGTCGTCGTCGAGCCGCCGGGCGAGCCGGCGCTGCTCTACATCGACCTGCATCTCGTCCACGAGGTCACCTCGCCGCAGGCCTTCGACGGGCTGCGGCTCGCCGGGCGGCCGGTGCGCCGGCCCGATCTGACCGTCGCGACGATGGACCACAACGTGCCGACGGGCACCGAGCCGGCGGACGAGCTCTCGTGCGCGCAGCTCGACGCGCTGCGCCGCAACTGCGAGGAGTTCGGCGTGCCGCTGCACGCGACCGGCTCCGGCCGCGAGGGCATCGTCCACGTGATCGGCCCCGAGCTCGGGCTGACGCAGCCGGGGATGACGGTCGTCTGCGGCGACTCGCACACCTCGACCCACGGCGCGTTCGGCGCGCTCGCGTTCGGCATCGGCACCTCCGAGGTCGAGCACGTACTCGCGACGCAGACGCTGCAGCAGCGGCGGCCGCGCTCGCTGGAGGTGCGCTTCGTCGGCGAGCTGCCGCCCGGGCTGACCGCGAAGGACATGATCCTCGGCGCGATCGGGCAGCTGGGCGTCGACGGCGGCGTCGGGCATGTCGTCGAGTACACGGGCGACGCGATCCGCGCGCTGCCGATGGCGGGCCGGATGACGATCTGCAACATGTCGATCGAGTGGGGCGCCCGGGCCGGGATGATCGCGCCGGACGAGACCACCTTCGCCTACCTCGAGGGCCGGCCGGGCGCCCCGCGCGGCGCCGACTGGGACGCGGCCGTCGAGCGCTGGCGCGCGCTCGCGACCGACGAGGGCGCGGAGTACGACACGGTCGTCGAGGTCGACCTCGCGGCGCTGAAGCCGCAGGTCACCTGGGGCACGAACCCCGGCATGGTCGCGCCGGTCGACGGCGCCGTCCCCGACCCGGCCGACGTCGCCGACCCGGACGAGCGCGGCGCGATCGAGCGCGCGCTCGCCTACATGGGGCTCGAGCCCGGCACGCCGATCGGCGAGATCCGGGTCGACCGCGTCTTCATCGGCTCGTGCACGAACGCGCGGATCGAGGACCTGCGCGCCGCGGCGCGGATCGTCGAGGACCGGCGCGTCCACGAGCGCGTGCGCGCGATGGTCGTCCCCGGCTCGGCCCAGGTGAAGGCGCAGGCGGAGGCCGAGGGGCTCGACCGGATCTTCGAGCGCGCCGGCTTCGAGTGGCGCAACGCCGGCTGCTCGATGTGCCTCGGCATGAACCCGGACATCCTGGCACCCGGCGAGCGCTGCGCGTCCACCTCGAACCGCAACTTCGAAGGCCGCCAGGGCGCGGGCGGCCGCACTCATCTCGTCTCGCCGGCGCTGGCGGCGGCTGCGGCGATCGCGGGCCGCTTCGTCGACGTGCGCGAGCTGGCGGAGGCCTAGGTGCGGCGCTTCGAGACGGTCACCTCGCGCGCCGCGGTCGTCGACCGGCCCGACGTCGACACCGACCAGATCATGCCGAAGCAGTTCCTGAAGCGGGTCGAGCGCACCGGCTTCGGCGAATTCGTCTTCTTCGACTGGCGCAAGGATCCCGGCTTCCGGCTCGAGCCGGGCGCGCGGATCCTGCTCGCGGGCCGCAACTTCGGCTGCGGCTCCTCGCGCGAGCACGCGCCGTGGGGCCTGCAGGACTTCGGCTTCGACGTCGTCGTCGCGCCGAGCTTCGGCGACATCTTCCGCCAGAACTGCCTGAAGATCGGCCTGCTGCCGGTCGAGCTGCCGGCCGAGCAGGTGAAGGAGCTGATCGCGCGGGCCGGCGCGGGCGAGGAGCTGACCGTCGACCTCGATGCGCAGACGGCGGGCGGCTTCCCGTTCGAGCTCGACCCGTTCCGGCGCCACTGCCTGCTCGAGGGCCTCGACGAGATCGCCCTCACGCTCGCACACGCCGACGCGATCGCCGCCTACGAGTCCGCGCACGAGCCGCCGGTCTCGACGGCGGCGCTCGCGCATTGATCCAGCTCGTCTTCGAGACGCACTCGATCAGCGTCGACAACGAGCTCGGGCGCGCGACGGGCTGGCTGCCCGGCGCGCTCTCGGAGCGCGGCCGCGCGCTCGCGGTGGAGCTGGGCGAACGGCGCCGCGACGACGACCTCGCGGCGGTCTTCACCTCCGACCTGCGACGGGCGGTCGAGACGGTCGAGCTCGCGTTCGCCGGCTCCGGGATCCCCGTCGTCGAGGACGCGCGGCTGCGCGAGTGCGACTACGGCGAGCTGAACGGGATGCCGGTCGCGCGGCTCGAGGTGCTCCGCCGGCGGCACGTCGACGAGCCGTATCCCGGCGGCGAGAGCTACCGGCAGTGCGTCGACCGGATGCGCGGCTTCCTCGCCGACCTGCAGTCGGACCGGGACGGCCGGCGCGTCCTCGTCATCGGCCACTCTGCGACCCGCTGGGCGCTCGACCACCTGCTGCGCGGCGTCCCGCTCGAGGAGCTCGTCGACGCACCGTTTGCGTGGCAGCCCGGCTGGCTGTACCTCGTCCCGCCTGCGCGCTAGAACCCGCGTAGCGCCCACCCCGACCAGCAAGGGAGGAACCGTGACAACAGCACCCGCCCGCACCCGCCCGGCCGCGCCCGCCGTCGTGCGGGACTTCCAGCAGTTCCTGCTTCGCGGCAACGTCGTCGATCTCGCGGTCGGCATCGTCGTCGGCGTCGCGTTCGGCGCGGTCGTGACGTCGCTCGTCGGCGACCTGCTCACGCCCCTGATCGCGGCGATCTTCGGCTCGCACGACTTCGCCGCGCTCACCTTCACGCTCAACGGCAGCCGCTTCCTCTACGGCCACTTCCTGAACGCCGTGATCTCGTTCGTGATGATCGCCGCCGCCGTCTTCTTCCTCGTCGTGCGGCCGGTGAACGCGCTGATGGCGCGCCGCCGCACGGAGCCGCCGGTCGACGAGACGACGCGCTCCTGTCCCGAATGCCTGAGCGAGATCCCGGTCGAGGCGCGCCGCTGCGCGTTCTGCACCGCGGAGGTCGCCCGGAGCTAGGCGCCGCCGCTCTCGACGGCGTCGCTCTCCTCGACCGGGTAGCTGCCGAAAACGAGCAGCTGCCGCGTGCGGCGTCGCAGCTCGGCGAGCGCCTCGCTGACGACCGGGTCGAGCGGGTGGCCGCGGATGACGGCGTCGAAGCGGTGGTTGAACGGCGAGTGCGGGATCGGCCGCGAGACGAGCTGGACGAGGTCGATCTCGTGCAGGGCGAGCGCGCCGAGCGCGTGGTGGAGCGCGCCCGGGCGGTGGTTGGTGACGAACGAGAGCGCCGTGCGGAACGGGTGCCCGTTGCGATCGAGCCGCGTGTAGGTGGCGACCGACACGAAGCGCGTGTAGGCCTCCGGATGGTCGCCGATCCCGTCGGCGAGGATCGTCAGGCCGTAGAGCCGCGCGGCGCGCGGGCTCGCGATCGCGGCCTGGGCCCGGTCGCCGGCGTCGGCGACCTCGCGGGCCGCATCGGCGGTCGTCGCCGCGGCGACGGCGACCGCGTCCGGCAGCGAGGCGAGCAGGTCGCGGCACTGGTCGAGCGCCATCGGGTGCGAGCGGACGACGCGGAGCTCGCCGAGCGGCACCTCCGCCGGTCCGGCGAGGCAGTGCTCGATCGGCAGCACGATCTGGCCGACGATCGAGAGCGACGACGCGTAGAGCAGGTCGTGCGTCTCGTTGACCGGCCCGACGAGGGTCGACTCGATCGGCAGGACGCCGGCCGCGATCTCGCCGGCCGCGACCGCACGGGCGACGGCGCGGAAGCTGGGCATGGCCCGCAGCTCGCTCGCGGGGAAGAGCGCCTCGGCCGCGGCGGCGGCGTGGGCGCCTTCGCGGCCGGGATAGGCGACGATCTCGGGGTTCGGGTTCACGGCTCCTCTCGGGAACGAGCTAGTGACAACTTGTCACGAGCTCGGGCTAGGCGGTAAAGGCGGGAAAGCGACCGAAGACGGCGTCGCCGAGCTCGGCGGTCGTGGCGGTGCCGCCGAGGTCCGGCGTCGGCGCGGCCGCGAGCGCGGCGTCGACGGCCTCGTCGAGGAGGCGCGCCTCCTCCGCCCGTCCGAGCCCGTGCTCGAGCAGGAGCGCGGTCGAGCGCAGCGTCGCCGCCGGATTCGCGATGCCGCGACCGGCGACGTCCGGCGCCGATCCGTGCACCGGCTCGAAGAGGCCGGGACCGGCGTCGCCGAGGCTCGCCGAGGGAGCGAGCCCGAGCCCGCCGGTGACCTCGGCGGCGATGTCCGAGAGGATGTCGCCGAAGGTGTTCTCGGTCACGATCACGTCGAACTGCTGCGGCGCGCGGACGAGCTGCATCGCCGCGTTGTCGACGAGCATGTGCTCGACCTCGACCTCGGAGTAGCCGGCGGCTACCTCGTCGACGACGCGCCGCCACATGCGCGAGGTCTCCATCACGTTCGCCTTGTCGACGGAGGTCAGCCGGCGGCGGCGCGCCCGCGCGAGCTCGAAGGCGCGGCGCGCGATCCGCTCGACCTGCGCCGGGTGGTACTCGCAGGTGTCGAAGACGGTGCCGTCGTCGCGCACGCCCTTGGCGCCGAAGTAGAGGCCGCCGACGAGCTCGCGGACGATCAGCAGGTCGATGTCTCCGGCGCGGGACGGGCGCAGGTTCGCGTAGACGTCGAGCGCCTTCCGGAGCGCGAGCAGGCCCTGCTCGGGCCGGACGTCCGCCGCGTCGAACTCGGGGTCGCCGACCGGCCCCTTGAGCACCGCGTCGGCGGCCAGGCACGCCTGGAGCGTCTCGTCGGGCAGCGGCGTGCCCGACGCGCGGATCGCGGCGGCGCCGAAGAGGCGCTCGTCGAGCTCGACGTCGGGCGCGAGCCGCTCGAGCGCGCGCCGTGCCTCCCGCGTCACCTCGGGCCCGATCCCGTCACCTGGCAGCAGGACTACACGCATGGAGAATCGAAAGTTTACAAGGTAAAGTCGGGTATGGAGTTTCGCCGGATCGACGAGCTGCCGCCGTACGCCTTCGCCGAGATCGCCCGCACGGTTGCCGAGCTGCGGCGCGCCGGCGAGGACGTCGTCGACCTCGGCTTCGGCAATCCCGATCTCGCGTCGCCGGAGGTCGCGGTCGCAAAGCTGCAGGAGGCGGCGGGCAAGGCGCGCAACCACCGCTACTCGGCCTCGCGCGGGATCCCGCGGCTGCGCGCCGCGATCTGCGAGCTCTACCGGCGGCGCTTCGGCGTCGAGCTCGACCCGGAGACGCAGGCGATCGCGACGATCGGCGCCAAGGAGGGGCTCGCGCACCTGATGTGGGTGCTCGCCGGGCCGGGCGACACGGTCGCGGTACCGACCCCGACCTACCCGATCCACCGGTACGCGCCCGTGCTGGCCGGCGCCGGGGTCGTCGACTTCGACGTGCGGGGCGGCGTCGACGCGATCCGCGAGACCGTCGAGCGGGCGGCGCCGCGCGCGCTCGTCCTCTCCTATCCGCACAATCCGACGGCGGAGACCGTCGAGCCCGGGTTCTTCGAGCAGGTCGTCGCGCTGGCGCGCGAGCGGGAGTGCCTCGTCGTCCACGACTTCGCCTACGCCGACCTCGCCTTCGACGGGCACGAGCCGCCGTCGATCCTCGCGGTGCCCGGCGCGACCGACTGCTGCGTCGAGCTGTACACGCTGACGAAGTCGTTCTCGATGGCCGGCTGGCGCGTCGGCTTCCTGCTCGGCAACGCGGAGGTCGTGGCGGCGCTTGCGCGGCTGAAGTCGTACCTCGACTACGGGACGTTCCAGCCGATCCAGATCGCGGCGATCGTGGCGATGAACGAGGCGCCGGAGTACCCGCGCGAGGTGTGCGAGGTGTACCGCTCGCGGCGCGACGCGCTCTGCGACGGGCTGGCGCGGATCGGGTGGCCGGTCGAGCGGCCGCGCGGGACGATGTTCGTCTGGGCGGAGCTGCCCGAGCCGTACCGCGGGCTCGGCTCGCACGAGTTCGCGCTCCGGCTCGCACGCGAGGCCAAGGTCGCGGTGTCGCCGGGCGCCGGCTTCGGCCCCGGCGGCGACGGCCACGTCCGCTTCGCCCTCGTCGAGAACGAGCAGCGGATCCTGCAGGCGGTGCGACAGGTCCGCCGCGCGCTGCCGGAGCTGGACGCGGTCGGCGCGCGCTGACGCGGCCGAAGATTCACGGAATTTCTCCATGTGCGTCACGCTCTCGTGACGGGTTGGCGGGTATCGTCGACCGTGAGGGAGGCGGGTGAGGCCCCACCCAATGAGGGTGGGGGGCGCCCTTCGACCGGCGGGCAGCCGGCTCTGCCGGGGAACAGCCTGCCGCGGTCGTAAGCTGGGCGCGGTGGAGATGCACGTGCTGCAACCGGTGCGGCGGCGAAGGCGGCGGCGGATCGTCTGGCGGCGGCTGACGCCGGTGCTGCTGCTCGGCGCGCTCGCAGCGATCGCCGGCTTCCTCGTCGCCGCGCGGCGGCCCGATCCGGTCGCGGGCCCGGCCTCCGCGGCGCGCCGGGCTCCGGCGAGCGCCGCTGCGCGTTCCGCCCGCCCCGCTCGCGCGACCGCAGCCCGCGTCGGGCCGCTGGTGACCGGCCCCGCGCTCATCCGCACGCCGCTCGCCGGGCTGAAGGCGGCGACCGCGATCGTCGTCGACGACCGCTCCGGCCGCGTGCTCTGGGCAAAGCGCCCGCACCGGCGCCGGCAGATCGCCTCGACGACGAAGATCATGACGGCGCTGGTCGCGCTTCCCCGACTCGCCCCGCACGCCGTCGTCACCGTTCCGCCGGGCGCGCCGCGCGTGCCGCTCGTCCGCGAAGGCCTGCGCGCGGGCGAGCAGGTGGAGGCGTGGAAGCTCTTCTACGGCCTGCTCCTCTACTCCGGCAACGACGACGCGCTCACGCTCGCGGTCGCCGCCGGCGGCACGCGCGCCCACTTCCTCGAGCTGATGAACGCCGAGGCGGAGCGGCTCGGGCTCCACGACAGCCACTTCACGAGCACGAGCGGCGTGATCGACGACGGCAACTACTCGAGCGCCTGGGACCTGGCGGCGCTCACCCGCGTCGCGATGCGCAATGCCCGCTTCCGGGCGATCGTCCGCCGCAAGCGGATCGAGGTGCCGTGGGCGCCGCCGACCAACGCCAAGGTCTACGTCAACAAGAACCGGATGCTGACGCTCTATCCCGGCGCGACCGGCGTCAAGACCGGATACACCCACCGCTCCGGCCCCTGCGTCGTCGCGACCGCCACCCGCCACGGCGACTCGCTGATCGCGGTCGTCCTCGACTCGAGCGACGAGTACGGCGACGCGACCCGCCTGCTCGACCTCGGCTTCAGGACGATGGGCGCGTGACGGCGCCCTCCGACGCCGACGAGACGAGCGCCGCGTACTTGGCGAGCGCGCCCCGCCGGTAGCGCGGCTCCGGCGGCGCCCACGCGCGCAGCCGCTCGGCGAGCTCCGAGTCGGAGAGCTCGACCCGCAGCTCCTGCGTCTCGGCGTCGATCACGATCGTGTCGCCGTCCCGCACGACGGCGATCGGGCCGCCGCGGAACGCCTCCGGCGAGACGTGGCCGATCATGAAGCCGTGCGTCGCGCCGGAGAAGCGGCCGTCCGTGATCAGCGCGACGTCGTCGGAGAGCCCCTCGCCGACGATCGCCGCCGTCACGTGCAGCATCTCGCGCATCCCCGGCCCGCCGGCCGGGCCCTCGTAGCGGATGACGACGACGTCGCCGGCGCCGACCTGCTGCGCCTTCACCGCCGCGAAGCACGCCTCCTCCGAGTCGAAGACGCGCGCCGGGCCGCGGTGCACGAGCTTGTCGTGGCCCGCGAGCTTGACGATGCACCCCTCGGGCGCGAGGTTGCCCCAGAGCGCGCGCAGGCCGCCGGTCTCCTTGAGCGGCGTCTCGATCGGGACGACGACCTGCTGCCCCGGCGTCTCGACGACCGCGTCGGCGACCTCGCCGAGCGTGCGCCCGTCGACCGTGCGCGCGCCCGCATGGACGAGCTCCCGCTTGGCGAGCTCGCGCGCGACGAGCGCGACGCCGCCTGCCTCGTGCACGTCGGTCGCGAAGTGGTGCCCGGCGGGCTGGATCTCCATGATCACCGGCGTCCGCTTCGCGATCTCGTCGAAGTCGCGCAGCGTCAGCTCGATCCCGAGCTCCTTCGCGATCGCGATCAGGTGCAGGACGCCGTTCGTCGAGCCGGCGGTCGCCGCGACCGACGCGACCGCGTTCTCGAGCGACTCGCGGGTGATCAGGTCGGACGGACGGACGTGCTCGCGCACGAGCTTCATCGCGAGCCTGCCCGCCTCGTACGCCGCGTCCTCCTTCGACCCGTCGAGCGCCGGGATCCCGTTCAGCCCCGGCGGCGAGATGCCGAGGAACTCGAGCGCGGTCGACATCGTGTTCGCCGTGAACTGGCCGCCGCAGGCGCCGGCGCCGGGGCAGGCGACCCCCTCGAGCTCGTGCAGGTCGGCAGCGCTGAGCGTGCCGGCGTTGTGCGCGCCGATCGCCTCGAACACGTTCTGGATCGAGACGCTCTCGCCGCGGAAGCGCCCGGGCGCGATCGTCCCGGAGTAGAGCGCGAGCCCCGGCAGGTCGAGCCGGCAGAGCGCCATCACCGCCGCCGGGATCGTCTTGTCGCAGCCGACGAGGCAGACGAGCCCGTCGAAGAGGTGGCCGAGGGCGACGAGCTCGATCGAGTCGGCGATCACCTCGCGCGAGACGAGCGACGCGCGCATGCCGGCCGTGCCCATCGAGACGCCGTCCGAGACGGAGATCGTGTTGAACTCCATCGGCGTGCCGCCGGCGGCGCGGATGCCGCGCTTGACGTCCTGCGCGAGCTTCCGCTGGTTGAGGTTGCACGGCATCGTCTCGATCCATGTCGTGCAGACGCCGACGAGCGGCTTCGCGAGGTCGTCGTCGGTGAAGCCGGTGCCCTTCAGCATCGCGCGCGCGGCGGCGCGGTCGGGGCCGTCCGTGAGTGCGGCGCTGCGGCGCTTGGCAGGGTCGGAGGGGCGGTCGTACGGGTTGTCGCTCATGCGGGTCCGGCTCCTAGCGGTGTCGTGGTCAGGGGAAGGACGGTCGTGTCGGAGAATCGTGCCTCCAGCTCCGCGACGCACGCGTCGACGTCCTCGCCGCGCACCCAGACGAGGACGGTCGGGCCGGAGCCGGAGAGCGTGACGGCGCGCGCGCTCTCCGGTAGTCGCCCGCGAACGGCGTCGAGGAGCGGCGCGGTGCGCGCGCGGTAGGGCTCGTGCAGGCGGTCGTGCGCGGCGGCGGCGAAGAGGTCGGCGTCGCCGGTCGCGAGCGCGGCGCCGAGCAGGACGGCGTGGCCCGCGGTGAAGGCGGCATCGGGATGCGGTACCGACTCGGGCAGCGCGGCGCGCGCCTCCGCGGTCCTGACGGCGCCGTCCGGGACGAGCGCCACGGCCTCGAGCGGCGCGCGGTCGGCGAGCCGGACGACGCGGCCGTCGACGACGGCGGTGACGCCGCCCGCGAGCGCCGCGGCGAGGTTGTCTGGGTGCCCCTCGAGCGGGAGCCCGAGCGCGAGCAGCTCGTCGACGGACGGCTCGACGCCGGCCGCCGCCGCGCCGGCGACGAGGCCGAGCGCGATCACCGACGCGCTCGAGCCGAGGCCGCGCTCGCGCGGGATCCGCGTCGTCCACGAAAAGGAGTACGCGGCGGGATCGGCGAGCAGCGCGAACGCGCGCACGCCGAGATGGCCGGGATCGTGGCCGTCGCCGTCGGCGAGCTCGAGCTCGTTCCAGAGGTCGAGCGCGGCCGCGGCGCAGTCGAAGCCCGGGCCGACGTTCGCCGTCGTCGCCGGCGCGCGGAGCCGGATCGTCATACCGCGTCCGGGTCCTTGAGGCCGTGCCCGGTGACGACGGCGACGACGCGCGTTCCCGGCGCAAGCCCGGCCGCCTCGACGGCGGCGATCCCGGCGGCCGACGCCGGCTCGCAGAAGAGCCCCTCCTCGCGCGCGAGCGCGCGCCAGGCCGCCTCGAGCTGCTCCTCCGAGAGCGAGACGACCGCGCCGCCGGAGCGCTCGAGCACCTCGGCGACGCTCTCGCGGTGCACCGGCTCGGCGATCCGGATCGCGGAGGCGAAGGTGTCCCGCCGCCGCGCCGCCTCGCCGAGCAGGAAGCGCGGCAGCGTCTCGCCGAAGCCGCGCGCGTACGCGGTCGTGTTGCCGCCGCCGCCGAACGGCAGCGCGAGCACGTCCGGCAGCCCGCCGAGCTGCTCGACGACCTCGCGCGCGGCGGCCGACTGGCCCTCGATCCGGTCGGGGTTGATCGAGTTGACGTTGACGAAGCCCTCCGACTCGGCGAGCTGCCGGGCGAGCAGGTGCGCGTCGTTGAAGGTGCCGTCGACCTCCCGCACCTCGGCGCCGGCCGCCCGCGCTTGTGACAACTTGCCACGAGCGACGGCGCCCCGCGACTGCAGGATCACGCAGCGCAGGCCGGCCCGCGCGGCGTAGGCGGCGGCCGACGCGGCCGTGTTGCCGGTCGACGCGCAGACGACGCCCGGCGCGCCGCGCTCGAGCGCCCGCGAGACCGCGAGCGCCATCCCGCGGTCCTTGAACGAGCCGGTCGGGTTCGCGCCCTCCCACTTGATCCAGAGCTCGACGCCGAGCCGCTCGCCCGTCCGCGGCGCCGGCAGCAGCGGCGTCCCGCCCTCGCCGAGCGAGACGCTCACAGGATCACCCGCAGCGGCTCCGGCCGCGCGTCGACCTCCGCGAGCCGGCCGATCGCGTCCAGCGCCGCGTCGAGCCGGCCGGCCGCCGCGGCGTGCGTGACGATGTCGAGCGCCGCGTGCCCGTTCGACGGCGTCTGCGAGAGCCGCGCGACCGAGACGCCCTCCTCCGCCATCTGCGCCGCGACGTGGGCGAGCACGCCGGGCCGGTCGGCGACCTCGAGCCGCACGTACCAGGGCGAGACGAGCTCGCCGGCGGGCAGCCGCGGCAGGTCGCGCCAGACCGCGTCGTTCTGCAGGAAGCCGCTGCCGGTCGTGCCGACGACGCTGACCATGTCGGCGACGACCGCGGACGCCGTCTCGATGCCGCCGGCGCCCGGCCCCTCGAGCGTGATCTCGCGGATCGCGTCGCCCTGCAGCATCACCGCGTTGTAGGCGCCGTCGACCGCGGCGAGCGGGTGCGCACGGTCGACGAGCGCCGGCCCGACGCGCACGTCCCAGCCGCCGCCCGCGAGCGTCGCGCCGCCGACGAGGCGGACGACCATGCCGAGCTCGCGCGCCGCCGCGACGACCTCCGGCGTCACCTCGGCGATGCCGCGGTAGGCCACGTCCTCGAGCCCGACCCGCGAGCCGAACGCCACGGTCGCGAGGATCGCCATCTTCGCGGCCGCGTCGGCGCCGGAGACGTCGTCGGTCGGATCGGCCTCCGCGTAGCCGAGCCGCTGCGCCTCGGCGAGCGCGTCCGCGTAGGAGCCGCCGGCCTCCATCCGCGTCAGGATGAAGTTGGTCGTTCCGTTGACGATGCCGAGGACGCGGTGGACGTTCGTGACGACGAGCGACTCGCGTAGCACCTTCACGACCGGGATCGCGGCGCAGACGGAGGCCTCGAAGCGGAGCTGGACGCCGGAGTCCGACGCCGCGGCGAAGAGCTCGGCGCCGCGCCGCGCGACGAGCTGCTTGTTCGCCGAGACGACCGCCTTGCCCGCGCGCAGCAGCTCGAGCACGTGGGCGCCGGTCGGCTCGACGCCGCCCATCACCTCGGCGACGAGCGCCACCTGCGGGTCGTCGCGGATCGCCGCGAAGTCCGTCGTCAGGACGCCGTCGGCCGGCACGAACGCGCGCTCCTTCGCAGCGTCGCGGACGAGCGCGCGCACGACCCGCAGCCGGTGGCCGGTCGCGCGCTCGATCTCGTCGGCGCCCTCGGTCAGCAGCCGGTCGACCGCCGCGCCGACGGTGCCGTAGCCGAGCAGCGCGACGGGGACGTCAACGGATGCCACGGGCTAATGCGCCTCGGCGCCGAGCAGCCCTTCCTTGCCGGCGAGGTCGCGCAGCGTCTTGCCGACCTCCTCGAGCTGCCCGCCGGCCGCCGCGCGCCGCAGCTCGGCGAAGCGCGGCCGCCCGGCCTCGTCGTCGGCGAAGAGCTCGCGCGCGAACTCGCCGGAGCGGATCTCCTCGAGGATCTTCCGCATCTCCGCCCGCACGTGGTCGTCGACGACGCGCGGCCCGCGGGTCAGGTCGCCGTACTCGGCGACGTCGGAGATCGAGTAGCGCATGTACTCGAAGCCGCCCTGGTAGATCAGGTCGACGATCAGCTTCAGCTCGTTCAGGCACTCGTAGTAGGCGATCTCCGGCTGGTAGCCCGCCTCGACGAGCGTCTCGAAGCCGGCCTTGATCAGCGCCGTCGCGCCGCCGCAGAGGACGGCCTGCTCGCCGAAGAGGTCGGACTCGGTCTCCTCGCCGAAGGTCGTCTCCAGGAGGCCGACGCGGCCGCAGCCGATCGCCGTGCCGTAGCCGATCGCGAGCTCGAGCGCGTGCCCCGAGGCGTCCTGCGCGACCGCGACGAGGCCCGGCGTCCCCGCACCGGCCTCGTAGAGCTCGCGCACGCGATGGCCGGGCGCCTTCGGCGCGACCATGATCACGTCGTGCCCCTCGGGCACCGCGATCCGGCCGAAGTGGACGTTGAGGCCGTGCGCGAAGAGGACGGCGGCGCCCGGCTCGAGATTCGGCGCGATCTCGGCGTCCCAGACGCCCTTCTGGACGTGGTCGGGCAGCAGGATCGCGACGAGCTGCGCGCCCTTCACCGAGTCGGCGAACGAGCGGACGGCGAGCCCCGCGTCCTCGGCCGCCTCCCGCGACGCGCTGCCCTCGCGCAGGCCGACCTCGACCTCGACGCCGGAGTCGCGCAGGTTCAGGGCATGGGCGTGGCCCTGGCTGCCGTAGCCGATCACGGCCACCTTGCCGGAGAGCAGGTCGACGTGTCCTTCGCGGTGAATGGTTGCCACGGGGCTCCTTTCGGGGGAAGTGTCTAGCGGAAGACGTGCTGGCGCCGCGGCCGGTCGGCGCGGGTCGCCGCGCGGGAGAGGCCGATCCGGCCGGTGCGGACGAGCTCCTTGACGCCGTGCGGACGGACGAGCTCCTCGAAGGAGTCGATGTCCTCGGGCGTGCCGGAGATCTCGAACATCAGCGCGTCCGTGCCGAGGTCGGCGACGCGCGCCTTGAAGACGTCGCCGAGCGCCATCAGCTCGGCCCGCCGCGCGGGCGGCGCCGCCACCTTGATCAGCGCCAGCTCGCGCTCGATCGACTCGCCCGCCTCCAGCTCGGTGATCCGGAGCACGTTGACGAGCTTGTGCATCTGCTTCTCGATCTGGTCGAGGTCGTGCAGCTCGCAGTCGACGCGCAGCGTGATCCGCGAGACGTCCTGCCGCTCGGTCGGGCCGACCGCGAGCGACTCGATGTTGAAGGCGCGCCGCGCGAACATGTTCGCGATCCGCGCGAGCGCCCCGGGCTTGTTCTCGACGTGCACGCTCAATGTGTGCTTCACGCGCCGACGACCTCCTCCTCGCCGGGGAACTCGACGAGGTCGAGCGCGGCGGCGCCGGCCGGGATCATCGGGAAGACGTGCTCGGCCGGGTCGACGCGGCAGTCGACGACGGCGGTGCGCCCGCAGGCGATCGCCTCGGCGAGCGTCTCGGCGAGGTCGTCCTCGCATTCGACGGTGAAGCCGGCCGCGCCGTAGGCCTGCGCGAGCCGCGCGTAATCCGGCACCGCGTAGGTCAGCTCGATCTGCGAGAAGCGCTCGGCGAAGAACATGTCCTGCCACTGGCGGACCATGCCGAGGTAGCCGTTGTTGACGATCACGATCACGACCGGCAGCCCCTCGAGCACCGAGGTCGCGAGCTCCTGCGCGGTCATCTGGAAGCAGCCGTCGCCGTCGACGCAGATCACGGTCGCGTCCGGCCGCGCCACCTTGGCGCCGATCGCCGCCGGGATCCCGTAGCCCATCGTGCCGAGGCCGCCGGAGGTGATGAACGTGCGCGGCCGGTCGCAGAGCAGGTACTGCATCGCCCACATCTGGTGCTGGCCGACGCCGGTCGTCCAGACGACGTCGTCGCGCTCCGCGGTCAGGGCCTGCAGCGTCTCGAAGACGAGCTGCGGCTTGACGAGCTCGCCGCCGGTCTCGCCGTAGCGGAGCGGGAACTCCTCCCGCCACGCGGCGAGCTGGTGGAGCCACGGCTCGGTGGCCCCCGGCGGGTCGCCGCGCTCGGCGAGCGCCTCGGTCAGGGCGGCGAGCACCGGCTTCAGCGGGCCCACGACCGGGACGTCGGCGTTGCGGAGCTTGTCGATCTCGGCCGGGTCGACGTCGAGGTGGATCACGTCGGCGCCCGGCGCGAAGGCGGAGAGCTTGCCGGTGACGCGGTCGTCGAAGCGCGCGCCGACGGCGATCAGCAGGTCGGCCTTGTTGATCGCCCAGTTCGACCACTTCGGGCCGTGCATGCCGGGCCAGCCGAAGTGCAGCTCGTGCGACTCGGGGAAGGCGCTCTTCGCCATCAGCGTCGTCACGACCGGCAGCCGGCCGGTCTCGGCGAGCGCGCGGAGCTCGGCGCAGGCGTCGGCGTTGAGCACGCCGCCGCCGGCGTAGAGCACCGGCCGCTCGGCGGCCGCGATCCGCTCCGCCGCCGTCCGGATCTGCTTCGGATGCCCGCGCTTGGGCGGCTTCCAGCCGGGCAGGTCGACCTGCTCCGGGTAGCTGAACTCGAAGACGGCCTCCTGCACGTCGCGGGGCACATCGACGAGCACGGGCCCGCAGCGGCCGGTGCGCGCGACGTGGAACGCGGCCTTGATCGTGTGCGGCAGCGCCTCGACGTCGGTGACGAGCCAGGAGTGCTTGACGATCGGCATCGTGATCCCGGTGATGTCGCACTCCTGGAAGGCGTCCGAGCCGATCATGCTCGAGCGCACCTGGCCGGTGATGCAGACGAGCGGCGTCGAGTCCATCCACGCGTCCGCGATCGGCGTCACCAGGTTCGTCGCGCCCGGCCCGGAGGTCGCGACGGCGACGCCGACGCGGCCGGACGCGCGCGCGTAGCCCTCGGCCATGTGACCGGCGCCCTGCTCGTGCCGCGCGAGGACGTGCCGCACCGTCGTGCCGCGCGCCATCGCGTCGTAGAGCGGCAGGATCGCGCCGCCCGGCAGGCCGAACATCACCTCGACGCCCTCCGCCTCGAGCGAGCGGAGGATCGCGTCCGCTCCCGTCATCCGGCTCATCGGGCGAGCACCCCCGGATGGAACTCGGCGTTCGCGAACGAGACCTGGAAGCGCGAGAGCACCGCGTCGGTGAACTCGCGGGTCGTCGCGGCGACACCGTGTTCCGCGCGCTCCGCCGTCCGCGCGTCCGTGCCGGCGAGGGCGCCGACGAGCGTGTCGGCGGCGCTCCGCTCGCCGAGCCCGTCGCCGAGCAGCATCGCCGCGGCGAGCAGCATCGAGCTCGGATCGGTCGCGCCGAAGCCGGCGTGGTCGGCGACGCCGGTGTCGTCGGGCACGAAGAGCGCCGGGCCGTGCTCGGCGAGGAAGCCGGAGGCGGCGACGCGCGCCGGCACCGCCGCCGCGCCGACGAGCGACGCGAGCAGCTCGCCCACGGTCGCGTCGGCGAGCAGCACGTCGATCGACTCGCCGTCGAAGGCGGCCGCCGCGAGCGCCGCCCCGCGCGCGAGCAGCCGCAGGCGGACGCCCTCGTTGCGGCCGGCCTCGCGGTCGACGATCGCCTGCCACCCCGGCCCGCCGGCGACGACCGAGATCCGCGCGCGCCGCTGCCGGGCGAGCGCGAACGCCCGCTCGGCCGTCCACGCCGACGACTCGGCCGAGAGCGGCGCGAGCAGGACGAGGTCGCTCGCGTCGCCGAACCGCACGCGCGTCTGCCGCGCCCGCAGGTCGAGCTCCGAGCGCAGGCCGTCGAGCGTCGCCTCGTCCTCGTCGACCGCGAGCACGGCGTCACAGGAGAGATAGGCGGCCCGCGCCGCGTGCGGGACGGGGTTGCCGCCCCGCACGACGGCGTCGGCTCCGAAGGGGATGTGCACCTGCTCGATCCGGAGGCCGTGCAGCCGGGCGACGGCCTGGAGCGCGCGGCTCGCCTCCGCCATCAGCTCGGGTGCCGTGCCGCAGCCGGCGAGACAGGCGACGCGGTAGCTCCGGGCCGCCATCTACGCCACCTCCACAGCGGTGGCGTCGAGGACCTCGTGCAGGGTGACGCCGCGACCGCCGTCGGCCAGGCTCTTGAAGCGGCGGAACGCCTGGTCGAGCGCCTCGCGGTCGAGCTGGAAGCCGGCCTCGGCGGCGGCGAGCGCGAACGCGTGCCGCCCCGAGTGCTTCCCGAGCGGCAGCGTCATCTGCAGGCCGAGCTCCTCGGGGTCGATGATCTGGTAGGTCGTCCGGTCCTTGAGCATCCCGTCCTGGTGGATGCCGGCCTCGTGAGCGAACGCGTTCGCGCCGACGATCGCCTTGTTCGGCTGGACGGGATAGCCGGTGAGCCGCGAGACGAGGCGCGAGGCGGGGCCGATCTCTCCGACGTCGACGCCCGTGACCGCGCCGAAGGAGGACTCCCGCACGCGCATCGCCAGCACGAGCTCCTCGAGCGCGGCGTTGCCGGCGCGCTCGCCGATCCCGTTGACGGTGCACTCGACCTGGCCGGCGCCCGCGCCGACGACGCCTGCGAGCGAGTTGGCGACGGCGAGGCCGAGGTCGTCGTGGCAGTGGACCGACAGCGTCACGTGCTCCAGCTCGGGGCAGCGCGCGCGCACGTCGTTGAGGAAGGCGGCGTACTCCTCGGGGAAGGTGTAGCCGACCGTGTCCGGCAGGTTGATCGTCGTCGCGCCGGCGCGGACGGCGACGCCGCTGATCTCGGCGACGAAGGCCGGGTCGGAGCGGGTGGCGTCCTCGCAGGAGAACTCGACCTCGTCGGCCCAGCGCGAGGCGAGCGCGACGGCGCCGCGCGCCTGCTCGACGACCTCCCGCGGCTCGAGGCCGAGCTTGCGCTCCATGTGGACGGGGCTGGTCGCGATGAAGATGTGGATCCGCGAGCGGCGGGCCGGCGCGAGCGCCTCGGCGGCGGCCTCGACGTCCTCCGCGCGCGTCCGGGTCAGCGAGGCGACGGTCGCTCCCTTGACGTTCTCGGCGACCGCGCGGACGCCCTCGAAGTCGCCGGGCGAGGCGGCGGCGAAGCCGGCCTCGATCACGTCGACGCCGAGCCGCTCGAGCTGGAGCGCGACCTCCGTCTTCTGCGGCGGCGTCAGCGCGATGCCCGGCGCCTGCTCGCCGTCTCGCAGCGTCGTGTCGAAGATGTCGATCCTGCGTGTCACTTCTCGTTTCCTCCTTCACCCCGAGCCTCGGGGCGCACCTGTGGCGTCGTTACGGTCGGCGTCTGCGCCCGAATGGCGCGTAGGTGAAAACTCCCCCTAGCGGGGGAGAATGAGGAGAAGGCCGAGAATCGCGGACGACGACAGGCCGCCGGGGGCGGTCGAGAGCGTCGTCACGGGCGCGGTCTCCATCAGGCGACTCATAGTGCAGTGGAAACCGTTACTTGTCAAGGTAAAGCGACGGTGGCGTGTTCCGGCGCGGGCCCGACCGGACGCCTCCACGACGGGGTCAGACCCCGGCGTTCGCGGGTCTAAACGGCAGCGAAGAGCTCGTCGACCGACGGGCGGCGGCGGACGATCTTCTGGGCGACCGCGTGGTCGATCAGCTGCTCGAGCATGCCGCGGTTCGGCTCGACGCCGTAGGGGAACGGGTCGCCGCCGAGCAGGTCGGCGATCCGCGCGTGGGCGGGCTCCAGCTCGCCCGACTCGACGTACAGGTTCTTCGCGCGCTCGAAGGCGTCGTAGATCGCAGCGGCCAGCTCGAGCCGGTCGTCGCGGACGACGACGAGGTGGTTGACGGGCCAGTTTCCGTTCCGCTCGACGAAGCGAACGGCGGCCTCGTCGGCGTCGGCGAGCAGCGGCACGAGCCCGGGGTGCTCGACCGCGCCGACCACCGCCGCGAGCTCGCCCGAGAGCACCGCCTCGGCGAGCTCCGTCCCCGGCGCGAGCTCCTCCACGTTCGCCGGCGGCTCGTACTCGGCGACGTGCTCGTCGTCGGAGCGCACCCAGGTGACGCGGTCGAGGTCGACGCCGTACTCGGAGGCGAGGATGCCGCGCGCCCAGAGCCCGGTCGTGACCGTGTAGCCGCGGTTGACGCCGACCCGCTTCCCCTCGAGCGCCCTCGGGTCGCCCGGCTCGCGCGCGCGGATCGCGCCGTGGTGGAGCCCGCGCGTCAGGAAGACCGGCAGCGCGGTGAACGGCTTGCCGGCCTCCCGCGCGGCGAGGTACGTCGTCGCCGCCATCTCCGTCACGTCGTAGGCGAGCTCGCGGCACATGATCCGGAACGCGCGCGTCACGGGCGAGACCTCCTCGAACGCGAAGGTGAAGCCCGCCGGCTCGACGCGGCCGTCCTTGAGCGCGGCGTTCAGGGCTGAGGTGCGTGTGACGGTCCGCAGTTCCAAAGGTCATACCTTACCGGTAGGCTGCACGCCGAGATGGCGGAGACGGTGCTCGCAGCGGTGCGCACGGCCCCCCGGACGACGGAGGTGCGCGAGTTCCCGATGCCGGAGATCCCGGACGACGGCGCGCTGCTCCGGGTCGAGGTCGCCGGCATCTGCGGCACCGACGTGAAGATGTACTCGCACCCCGTGATCCAGGCGCCGGTGATCATGGGCCACGAGAACGTGGGGACGATCGTCAAGGCGGGTCGCGGCTTCGTCGAGCGCCAGGGCCTGCGCGAGGGCGACCGCGTCTTCGTCGAGCACTACGTCGCCTGCTACCGCTGCGCCTGGTGCCGGCTCGGCGAGTACCGCCACTGCGAGGCGACCGACTGGCGCACGAACCCGGACGCGCGCCGCTACGGCTACACGACGAGCGAGCACCCGTACCACCTCTGGGGCGGCTTCGCGCAGTACATGTACCTGCCCTGGAACGCCGTCCTGCACCGGATGCCGGACACCATCACCGACGCGGAGGCCGGCATCGTCACGCCGCTCTCGAACGGGATCGAGTGGGCGCTCTACGACGCCGGCGTCGGCTTCATGTCGACGGTGCTGATCCAGGGGCCGGGCCAGCAGGGGCTCTCGCAGGTCGTCGCCTGCCGCCAGGCGGGCGCGTCGCTCGTGATCGTGACCGGGACGACGCGCGACGCGGCGCGGCTCGAGCTCGCGCGGACGCTCGGCGCCGACGCGACGATCGACGTCCAGGCCGAGGATCCGCTCGAGCGCGTCCTGGAGCTGACCGGCGGCGCCGGCGTCGACGTCGTCCTCGACTGCACCGCCGGCGCCGGCACGACGCCGGTCCTGCTCGGGATCGACGCGCTCAAGCGCCGCGCCGGCACGCTGCTCGTCCAGGGCGAGCTCGCGCAGTTCCCCGACTTCCCGCTCAAGAAGCTGACCGAGAAGGCGATCACGATCAGGAGCGCGCGCGGCCACAGCTACCGCGCGGTCGAGCTCGCGCTCGCGCAGCTCGCCTCGAAGCGCTTCCCGCTGCACCTGCTGACCACGCACGAGTTCGGGCTCGGCGACGTCGACCGCGCGATCCGCGCCGTCGGCGGCGAGGTCGAGGAGGACGTCGTCCACGTGTCGCTGCTGCCGTGGCGGGACTAGTCCGCACCGGGATCGAGCGCGCCGACCGCGCCGTCGTCGACGCCTTCGCCGGGCTCGGCGTCGCCACGATCCACGAGGCGCAGGGCCGCACCGGCCTGCTCGCCGCGGCGCTGACGCCGATCTACGCGGGCGCCCACGTCGCCGGCAGCGCGGTCACCGTCAGCGTGCCGCCGGCGGACAACTGGATGATCCACGTCGCCGTCGAGCAGTGCCGCGAGGGCGACCTGCTCGTCGTCGCGCCGACCTCGCCGTCCGACGCGGGCTACTTCGGCGAGCTGCTCGCGACGGCGCTGCACGCGCGCGGCGTGCGCGGGCTCGCGATCGACGCCGGCTGCCGCGACGTGGCCGAGCTCGCGCGCATGGGCTTCCCCGTCTGGTCGCGCTGCGTGTCCGCCTTCGGGACGGTCAAGGAGACGCTCGGCGACGTCAACGTCTCGATCGTCTGCGCGGGCCAGCGCGTCGACCCGGGCGACGTGGTCGTCGCCGACGACGACGGCATCGTGGTCGTGCCGCGCGAGCGGGCCGCCGAGGTGCTCGCGGCCGCGCGGGCGCGCGAGGAGAAGGAGGCCGCGTCGCGGGCGCGCTACGCGGCCGGCGAGCTCAGCCTCGACGTCTCCGGGATGCGCGAGGCGCTCGAGCGCAAGGGGCTGCGCTACGACTCATCGGGCGACGAATGATCGTCGACTGCCACGGCCACTACACGACGGTGCCGGCGGCGCACAAGGCCTTCCGCGCCGCGCAGCTCGCCCGCCTCGAGGATCCGGGCCTGCCGGAGCCGGCGCCGGCCGCGATCGCCGACGACGAGATCCGCGCGAGCGTCGAGGGCAACCAGCTGCGGGTGATGCGCGAGCGCGGGATCGACCTGACGATCTTCTCGCCGCAGGCCTCGGCGATGGAGCACCACGTCGCCGACCCGGCGACCGCCGCCGCCTGGGCCCGCGCCTGCAACGACCTCGTCGCGCGGGTCACGCGTCTCTTCCCCGGCAGCTTCGCCGGCGCCTGTCAGCTGCCGCAGACGCCGAACGGGCCGCTCGACGACTCGGTCGCGGAGCTCCGGCGCTGCGTCGAGGAGCTCGGCTTCGTCGGCTGCAACCTGAACCCCGATCCGTCCGGCGGCCACTGGACCTCGCCGCCGCTGACCGACGAATACTGGTTCCCGCTCTACGAGGCGCTCGTCGAGCTCGACGTGCCGGCGATGATCCACGTCTCGGCCTCCTGCAACCCGGCCGCGCACACGCTCGGCGCGCACTACCTGAACGCCGACACGAGCGTCTTCATGCAGCTGCTGCTCGGCGACCTCTTCGAGCGCTTCCCGACGCTGCGCTTCGTGATCCCGCACGGCGGCGGCGCCGTCCCCTACCACTGGGGGCGCTACCGCGGGCTCGCGACGCGGCTCGAGCGGCCGCCGCTCGAGCGGCTGCTCGAGAACGTCTGCTTCGACACCTGCGTCTACCACCGGCCCGGGATCGAGCTGCTCGCGCGCGTGATCCCGCTCGACAACGTCCTCTTCGCCTCGGAGATGCTCGGCGCCGTCCGCGGCACGAACCCGGAGACCGGCTCCGGCTGGGACGACACGCGGCGCTACGTCGACGCGCTCGAGCTGTCGGAGGAGGACCGGCGCCGCGTCTACGAGCTGAACGCGCGCCGCGTCTACCCGCGGCTCGCGCCGCTGCTGGCGGCGCGCGGCGAAATGGTCTAACATCAGACCATGCTCAAGACCGAGGTCAACGAGCTCCTGACGCGCATCGGCCCCGGCACGCCCGGCGGCGCCCTCTTCCGCCAGTACTGGGTGCCCGCGCTCCTCGCCGAGGAGCTGCCGGAGAACGACTGCCCGCCCGTCCGCGTCAAGATCCTCTCCGAGCGCCTGATCGCCTTCCGCGACAGCGAGGGCCGCTACGGCCTGCTCGACGAGTTCTGCGCCCACCGCGGCGCGTCGCTCTGGTTCGGCCGCGTCGAGGAGTGCGGCATCCGCTGCGCCTACCACGGCTGGAAGTACGACGTCACCGGGCAGTGCGTCGAGGTGCCGTCCGAGCCGGAGAACAGCAACTTCTGCTCGAAGGTGCGGCTGACCGCGTACCCGCTCGTCAAGGTCGGCGACATCCTCTGGACGTACCTGGGCGACCCGGCGACCCGGCCGCCGCTGCCGGAGTTCGAGTTCTGCCACGTGCCGTCCGACCAGACGTTCGCGTCGAAGCGCTGGCAGGAGTCGAACTGGCTGCAGGCGCTCGAGGGCGGGATCGACTCGAGCCACGTCTCCTGGCTGCACTCGGGCGGGCTGAAGAGCGATCCGCTGTTCAAGGGCGCGAAGGGGAACCAGTACAACCTGAACGACCTGCGGCCGTTCTTCGAGGTCGCGGAGGCGGACGGCGGGCTCTTCGTCGGCGCGCGCCGCAACGCCGAGGACGGCATGTACTACTGGCGGATCACGCCGTGGGTGATGCCGAGCTTCACGATCGTGCCGCCGCGCGGCGACCACCCCGTCCACGGCCACTTCTGGGTGCCGATCGACGACGAGAACACGTGGGTCTACACCTTCGACTTCCACCCGGTGCGGCCGCTGACCGAGACCGAGGTGCAGGCGATGAAGGACGGCCACGGCGTCCACAGCCGCAACATCCCCGGCACCTACCGGCCGATGGAGAACAAGGACGTCGACTACCTGATGGACCGTGACGCGCAGCGGCGCGGCGAGACCTTCTCCGGCATCCGCGGGATCGCGCAGCAGGACGCGTCGCTGCAGGAGTCGATGGGCCCGATCGTCGACCGGTCGAAGGAGCGGCTCGTCTCCTCCGACACCGGCATCATCAAGGCGCGGCAGAAGCTGCGGAAGGCGGTCGAGGCGCTGCGCGACGAGGGCACGACGCCGCCCGGCGTCGACCCGGCCCACCATCGCGTGCGCTCGGCGGCGATCGTGCTGCCGCAGGAGGAGTCGTTCATCGACTCGGCGCGCGAGGCGGTCGCGGTGCAGCCCGGCGTCGCGCACACGACGGTCTGATGGCGGCGCCGATCCTGTCGTCGAGCTGCGCGCGCGCGGCGACGGCGGCCGAGGCGCGCTTCCGGATCGACGCCGAGATCGGGCCGCGGCGCGCGCTCGTCGTCGCGCTCGACGACGGTGCGGCGGCGATCGTCGACCGGGTCGCGGAGCGGCCGTGGGGCGCGGCGCGCTTCTTCACGGCGGCGGCGGTCGCGCCGCGGCTCGCCGAGGAGCTCGACGACGCGGACGTCGCGATCATGGTCGGCACCGCGGGCGCCGACGCGGATGCCGCTGCGTCGCTCGCGGCCGCCTGCTTCGAGCGCGGGATCATGACCGCCGGCCTGATCCTCGGCGAGCGGCACGCCGTCGGCGACGCGGTCGCGGCGCTGCGTCCGTATGCTCGCAACCTGATGGCCACCGAAGACGAGGACGACGTCGCGGCGGTGCTGACCGCGCTGCGCGCGTGACGCTCTCGTGACGGGGTCAGACCCCGTAACGAAAGTGTCACGGATCTCGCTCGACGGCCTGCGCGCGATGAAGCGCGACGGGCGCAAGATCGCGGCCGTCGTCTGCTGGGATCAGGCGAGCGCGCAGGTCGCGGACGCCGCCGGGGTCGAGCTCGTCTCGGTCGGCGACTCGGTCGCGGAGAGCCTGGACGAGCTGCTCGTCTTCTGCGGCGCCGTCCGGCGCGGCGTGCGGCGCGCGCTGCTCAGCTGCGACCTGCCCGAGCCCGGCCTCGACGCCGCGCGGCGGCTCGTCGCGGCGGGCGCCGACCTCGTCAAGGTCGAGGGCGTCGAGGCGGTGCGCGCGATCGCCGCCGCGGGCATCCCCGTCTTCGCGCAGATCGAGAGCGCCGCCGAGGCGCGGCCGATGGAGGACGCGGGCGCGACGCTGATCGACTTCCGCCACTCCGGCCCCGAGGCCGGCGCCGAGGCCGTCGCCGCGGTCTCGATCCCGGTGCTCGGCGGGCTCGGCGGCGGGCCCTGGCTCGACGGTCGCGTGCGCGCGGTGCACCGGCTGCTCGGCGGCGCGGTCGCCGCCTACGCCGCCGACGTGCGCGCCGGCCGCGCGGTGCAGGGCGACTGATGCCGACCGCGGTCTGCGACGGGATCGAGACGCGCTACGAGGTCCTCGGCCCAGATCTCGACAGCGGAGCGCCGCCGCTGCTCCTCTTCTCGCCCGGCGGCTTCGACGCGACGATCGAGAACTGGTCGAGCTTCGGGATCTACGCACGGCTCGGCCTGCTCGACGCGCTCGGCGCCCGCTTCGCCTGCATCGCGTTCGACAAGCGCGAGTCGGGTCGCTCCGGCGGCCGCGTCGAGCCGCTGACCTGGGAGGCATACGCACGCCAGGGACGCGACCTCCTCGACCACCTCGGAATCGAGCGCGCACACCTGCTCGGAGGCTGCATCGGCTGCTCGATCGCACTGCAGTTCGCCGAGACGTGGCCCGAGCGCACGGACCGGCTCGTGCTCTACTCGCCGGCGGGCGGACCGCACTACCGGAAGACGCAGATCGGGCGCCTGCGGGAGCACGCCGGCTTCGCGTCGGCGGAGGGCCTGGCGCGAGTCGTCGCGCTCGCGCGCGAGGGCGACGCCACGTACGCCCAGGATCCGCGCCTCGGGCCGTGGGCGAGCGTGCTCAGGCGCGACGAGGGCTTCGCCGCAGCCTACGTCGACCAGGACGCGGCCCGGTACGACGAGATCGTCGCACGGTGCCTGGAGCTGTTCCCCGGCGACACCGTTCCCGGGCCGCGCGCGGAGCGGTTGATGGAGCTGCACCGTCCCGCGCTGATCGCGCCCGGGAACGACGCCTCGCACGCGCTCTCTGCGGCGCACTACCTGCGCGAGTGCCTGCCGAAGGCGGAGCTCTGGGACGCGCTGCCGCCCGAGCAGACCGCCGAGACGGCGCCGCAGCGCGTCCTAGCGTTCCTCGAGCAGTGACTCGCCGCGCTCGAGCGCCGCGATCATCGCGACCCGCTCGGCGTGGCGCTCGCCGCGGAAGCTCGTCTCGACGAAGCGCTCGAGGATCAGCTCGGCGTAGTCGGGCGCCACGACCTTCGCCCCCGTGACGAGCACGTTCGCGTCGTTGTTCGCGCGCGCGATCCCCGCGACCCACGGGTCGAGGCAGAGCGTCGCGCGGATCCCCGGCAGCTTGTTGCAGGCGATCGCCTCGCCCGAGCCACTGCCGCCGACGACGACCGCGACGTCCGCGTGGCCGTCGAGGACGCGCCGGCAGACGTCTTCGCAGAGCGGCGGATAGTCGACGACCTCCGCGCCGACGTGCGTCGCCCGGTCCTCGACCGCGTGCCCGCGCGCCTCCAGCCAGGCGACGAGGCGGGCCTTCAGCGCGACGCCGTTGTGGTCTGCCGTGATCGCGATCCGCATCGTCTCCCCCATATCACAACAATCCCGGCCGGCCGTCGTCTCAGCTTGCGAGTCCCGACCATCGAATGGTATAAGGTTATTCCGTTTGACCGGATTGCCACGTCTCTCTCGACCGATCCTGCGCCGCCTGCGGCGAATCTCAGGGGTCCGGCCACTAGCGAAGGTGGAGGTTTCCATGTCTGCACGTCTCAGCAGGAGTCGCATGCTCCTGCTCGCGGTCGTCGCCACGGCGGTCGCCGCGCTCGTCGGCACGTCCGTCGGCGCCGCGTCCTCCAGCAAGTCGACGCCGCCGAGCCCGATCGCGGGCGTCCTCAAGCAGGTCAGCGGCCTGAAGGTCCAGGCACGCGACGCCAAGCTCGCGCAGCTCGCGGCGAAGGAGGGCGAGGTCGACGTCTACACGTCGCTCTCCAAGCTCGTCGTCACCCCGCTCCAGAAGGCGTGGGCGGCCGACTACCCGAACGTCAAGCTGAACCTCTACCGCGGCTCCTCCGAGGACGTCACGGCGCGGTTCCTGACCGAGTCCGCGGCGGGCACGCACGGCGCCGACATCGTCGAGTCGAACGGCACGACGATGCTGATCTTCCAGCACAAGAAGAACCTGCTCGTGCCGTACCGCGGCTCCCCGTTCGCGAAGCAGATCCCGAAGGCGTACCGCTTCGACACGTTCACGGCCGACCGCGTCGAGAAGTTCGTGGTCGCGTGGAACACCGACCTCGTCAAGGACCCGCCGAAGTCCTTCCAGGATCTGACCGATCCGAAGTGGAAGGGCAAGCTGACGATGGAGCCGACCGACAACGACTGGTACGCGGGCATGTACCAGTACTTCACCGAGGTCGCGCAGCCGAAGATGACCGGCAAGCAGGTCGACGACATGTTCAAGAAGATCGCCGCGAACTCGCAGCTGATCAACGGGCACACCAACCAGGCGACCGCGCTCGCGGCCGGCCAGGTGCAGGTCGTCGTCACCGGTCACGCGCAGGCGATGGAGCAGCTGCAGGCGAAGCACGCGCCGATCGCGTTCTCGCCGTTCGTCAAGCCGGTGCTGGAGCGGCCGCAGGGGATCGGCATCTCCTACCTCGCCCCGCACCCGGCGGGCGCGCTGCTCTTCTACGACTGGCTGCTCTCGGGCAAGGGCCAGCGGGTCCTGCAGCAGAACGGCGTCGAGCCGGCAAACCCGTACTTCCCGGACAACGCGTTCGCGTCGAACCCCACGACGTACAAGCTGGACGTCCGGCCGGTGGTCGCGCACTGGCAGGAGTGGGAGAAGCACTACCAGCAGATCATCGGCGGCTAGTCCCGTCGGTTCGTCCGCTCGGAGAAGGGCCGACCTTCGGGTCGGCCCTTCTTCTGTCTTCTATCCTGCGCCGGTGCAGGAGCTTCGCGAGCAGGTCGCGCTCGGCTGCCGGATCCTCTCGCTCGAGGACCAGGGCGACTTCGTCTGGGGGCACGTCTCGGCGCGCGACCCGCAGGGGCGCGGCATCTGGATGAAGGCCTCGACGCTCGGCTTCGAGGAGATCGGGCCGGAGCAGGTGCTGCTCGTCTCCTGGGACGGCGAGGTGCTAGAGGGCGAGGGGCGGCGGCACGCCGAGTATCCGATCCACACCGAGCTGATGCGGGCGCGCGAGGACGTCGGCGCCGTCGTCCACACGCACGCGCCGTGGGCGGTCGCATTCGCTTCGACCGGGGAGGAGTTGCGGCCGCTCTCGCACGAGGGGACGCTCTTCTGCCCGCCGGGGCCGGCGCGCTTCACGGCGACCGGCGACCTGATCCTGACGCGCTCGCTCGGCGAGGAGCTGGCGGCGGCGGTCGGCGGGCGCGACGCCGCGTTCATGGTCCACCACGGCATCGTCACCTGCGGCCGCGACGTCGTCGCCGCCGTGATGGCGGCGATCCTGCTCGAGCGCGCCTGCCGCGCACAGATCCGTGCGCTCGCCGGCGGCGGCCCGCGCACGTGGTCGAGCGACGAGGAGGCGCTCTCGAAGCGGGAGCACTGCTACCCGCCGGCGCTGCTGCAGCAGGCCTGGGACTACCTGGCGCGCCGGCTCGACTGAGCCGTCACGTCCGCGCGCCACCAGTCGAGCAGCGAGATCGCGCGCTGCTCGAGGTTCGTGCCCCGCAGCAGGTGCTCGGCCATCGCGTGCCGGGCGGCGTCGCCGTCATGACGGACGAGCGCGTCGAGGATCCGCCGGTGCTCGCCGACCGTCGCGACGTGCGCCTTCGCGCCCTCGCGCGCCCGCACCGGGTGCATCGAGAGCGAGCTGCGAAAGGACTGGGTCAGGCCCTCGACGGCGCCGTTGTGCGCCGCCGCCGCGAGCAGCGAGTGGAACTCCCAGGAGCGCTCGCGCGTGTAGGTCTTCTCCTCGAGCTCCCGGGCGCCGAGCTCGCAGAGCGCGGCCAGCCGCTCCAGGTCCTCCTCGCTCGCGCGCGCGCACGCGAGCGTGACCGTGCCCAGCTCGACGATCAGCCGCGCCTCGACGATGTCCTCCGGGCTGAGGACGGCCATCATCATCATGTCCGACATCGTCTGCGCGACCACCGAGCCGCTCGGCGCGGTGACGAACGCGCCGCCGCGGGCGCCGACCTTGACCTCGATCAACCCCATCGCCTCGAGCGCGCGCAGCGCGTCGCGAACGGTGACGCGGCTGACGCCGAACTGCTCCGCGAGCTCGCGCTCGGGCGCGAGCCGCGCGCCCTCGTGCAGCCGGCCGGTGACGATCGCCGCCCGGATCTGGTCGGCGATCGCCGACGACGCGCGCCCGACCGAGACCGGCGCGAAGAGCGCGCTGTTATCAGGCGACCGCGGCATCGCTTCCAGTCTAGATTCGCGGGCGGTCGCCCTAGTGCGCGATCCGCTTGGCGGTGCGGCCGACGTGCTCGGCCATGATCGCGCGGGCGCGCTCGGGGTCGCGCGCGCGGATCGCGTCGACGAGCGCGCGGTGCTCGAGCAGTCCGGTGCCGCCGGCCGCCGGATCGGCCCGCTTCGCCTGCTGCAGCGAGCGCAGCAGCGGACCCTGCAGCACCTCGGCGAAGAGCGCGACCGCGGTGTTGTGCGTGCAGCCGCCGAGCCGCGTGTGGAACTCCGCCGAGCGCGCGACGTCGTAGGCGCCGGCCGAGAACGCCGCCTCGGCGCGGTCGCAGATCTCCTCGAGCGCCGCGAGGTCGGCCTCGTCGGCGCGCTCGCAGGCGAGCGGCAGCAGCGCCAGCTCGAAGACGAGTCGCGTCTCGGTCACCTCGGACGGCGTCACGTCGGCGAGCCGCAGCATGTCCGCGATCCCCTCGGCGACGAGGTGCGGCGCCGGCGCGGTCACGAACGCGCCGCCGCGGGCGCCGACCTTGACCTCGACGAGGCCGGTCGCCTCGAGGATCCGCAGCGCGTCGCGCACGGAGACGCGGCTGACGCCGAGCTGCCTCGTCAGGTCGCGCTCCGGCGGCAGCTGGTCGCCGGGAGCGAGCCGTCCCTCGCGGATCGCCGCCTTGATCTGGTCGACGATGTCGGTCGAGATGCGGCCGGTCGAGACGGGTGTAAAGAAGCCGTTCACGCTAGGGTCAAATGGTACGACATTATGCTAGGGTCGGCCAGGCCAGCGTCGAGTCGAGGAGGTCGTCATGGGGAAGGAAGGCCGCGTCTTCCTGCGCGGGATCAGCTCGGAGCAGTACGGCCTGCGGGAGTTCCGCGACGCGCAGCTCGCCGCGCCGCGCGTCCGCAACGACGCCGTCGTCGTCGACGACGCGAAGGTCGGCCACTCCGGCGACTCCGCCGACTCCCGCACCTGGTGGCGGATCGGCCCGGGCGACGATCCCTTCCTGACGCAGACCGTGCAGGTGCACTTCGTCGAGATCCCGGCCGGCAAGTCCAACCACGGCCACGGCCACCAGAACGAGGCGGTCTTCTACATCCTGCAGGGCTCCGGCTACGAGATCCACGACGACAGGCGCTACCCGTGGGAGACCGGCGACGTCGTCGTCGTGCACACCGACTCCGTGCACCGGCACTTCAACGACGGCGACGTGACGGCGAAGGCGCTCGTGATGAAGGCGAAGTCGACCTGGATGTACTTCGGCCTGATCCAGCAGGGCCGCTCCGGCCCGGTCGCCGACGAGGCGCGCTTCGGCCCGCGCGAGGACTGGTCGCAGATCTGGACGCCGGGGGTCGACGAGAAGAAGAAGGTGATGAAGCCGGCCGACGCCGTCTGGGAGACGACCCGCGACGGGAAGGTGCGCGTCCGCTGCTCGCGCGACACCGACTCGCGCGTCCACTCGGTCGACATCTACGAGCAGGAGATCCCGGCGGGGTCGCGCTCGGCGAAGCACTGGCACATGGCCGACGAGATCGTCTACGTGATCTCCGGCTCCGGCCACTGCCTGCAGTGGGAGGTCGAGGCGGAGATCGCCGAGCGCTACTACGCGCGGGTGGCGAACGAGCCGACGCGCTGGGACTTCGCCGCCGACGACACCGTCTACGTGCCGCAGAACCACGTCCACCAGTGGGTCAACGACGGCCCGGAGCCGCTCGTCCTGCTCTCGTGCCAGAACCGGCTGATCAAGTACCTCGGCTACGACACCGTCGTCTACCTCGAGGACGCGCCGGATTACGCGGGCACGGAAGCGGTCGGCGCCACGGCGTAGGATCGGCGCATGGCCGAGGTCGTCGCGCTCGCCGAG